>CAMVIN010000196.1 GCA_947167565.1 uncultured Clostridia bacterium
GGTACGATCACAGTAAACGGCAAGACTCTGAAGATCTACAAAGAGCCCGATGCAAACAACTGCCCTTGGGGCGAACTTGGTGTAGACGTAGTTCTTGAGTGCTCCGGTTTCTACACATCGAAGGAGAAAGCACAGGCTCACATCAACGCTGGTGCAAGAAAAGTTGTTATTTCCGCTCCGGCAGGAAATGACCTTCCGACTATTGTATACAACACCAACCACGAGACATTGAAGGCAGAGGATACGATTATTTCCGCTGCTTCCTGTACAACAAACTGTTTGGCTCCAATGGCTGACGCATTGAACAAGTATGCACCGGTACAGAGTGGTATCATGGTTACAATTCACGCATATACAGGTGATCAGATGACACTTGACGGTCCGCAGAGAAAGGGTGACCTGAGAAGATCTCGTGCAGCTGCAGTGAACATCGTTCCAAATAGCACAGGTGCTGCAAAGGCAATCGGTCTTGTTATCCCTGAATTGAATGGTAAGCTCATCGGTTCTGCACAGCGTGTGCCTACTCCGACAGGTTCTACTACAATTCTTACAGCAGTTGTTAAGAAGAGTGATGTTACGGTTGAGGGCATCAACGCAGCTATGAAGGCAGCAGCTAATGAGTCCTTCGGTTACAATGAAGATGAGATTGTATCTTCTGATATCGTAGGAATGAGATTTGGTTCACTGTTTGATGCAACTCAGACAATGGTATCTCAGATTTCTGATGATTTGTATGAGGTACAGGTTGTATCCTGGTATGACAATGAGAATTCTTACACAAGCCAGATGGTTCGTACAATTAAGTACTTCAGTGAACTTGCGTAAGTTTCAATTTGCATGAGAGTTCATACAAGAACATGATCCTACAAGGGGTCCGGTCAGTTGGGCCGGACCCCTTTTTAAAACGAAAGGAACGCCGGACGGCGTGTGTGAAAAATCCTAATAAATAGAAATATGGAGGTTTGTTATGTTAAACAAGAAAACAGTTGATGATATCAACGTAAAAGGTCAGAGAGTTTTGGTTCGCTGTGATTTCAATGTTCCATTGATTGACGGAAAGATTACGGATGAGAATCGTCTGGTAGCTGCTCTTCCGACAATTAAAAAACTGATTGGTGATGGTGGCAAAGTGATTCTTTGTTCTCATCTCGGTAAGCCGAAAGGAGAGCCGAAACCGGAACTTTCTCTGGCACCGGTAGCTACCCGTCTCGCTGAACTTTTGGGACAGGATGTAAAATTTGCGGCAGATGACAACGTTGTCGGTGACAATGCAAAGGCTGCTGTTGAGGCAATGAACGATGGTGATGTGGTCCTTCTTGAGAACACCCGTTATCGCGCTGAGGAGACAAAGAATGAGGATGCTTTCTCCAAAGACCTCGCTTCTTTGGCGGATGTATTTGTCAATGACGCATTTGGTACTGCTCACAGAGCGCACTGCTCCAACGTCGGAGTTACTAAGTATGTAGATACTGCTGTTGTCGGATATTTGATGCAGAAAGAGATTGATTTCCTTGGAAATGCAGTGAACAATCCGGAGAGACCGTTTGTCGCTATTCTCGGTGGAGCGAAGGTTTCCTCTAAGATTTCTGTTATCGAGAATCTTTTGGACAAAGTTGACACGCTCATTATCGGTGGTGGTATGGCTTATACCTTTATGGCGGCTCACGGAGAAGAAGTTGGCAAATCTCTGTTAGAAGAAGACTATAAACAGTATGCGCTTGATATGGAGAAGAAAGCAGAAGAAAAGGGCGTTAAGCTCTTGATTCCGATTGATACAGTAGTTGGTGATAATTTCTCCAATGACTGCAACTTTAAAGTTGTTGAACGCGGTGGAATTCCTGCAGACATGGAAGGGCTTGACATTGGACCGAAGACAGCTGAACTTTTTGCAAATGCTGTAAAGGGTGCTAAGACTGTTGTATGGAATGGACCGATGGGATGCTTTGAGATGCCGAACTTTGCCAAAGGTACAATCGCTGTAGCAGAGGCAATGGCAGAACTAGAGAATGCTACTACAATTATTGGTGGTGGTGACAGTGCAGCAGCTTGTAATCAGCTCGGTTTTGGTGACAAGATGACACATATTTCTACCGGTGGCGGTGCTTCTCTTGAATTCTTAGAGGGCAAAGATTTGCCGGGCGTTGTCGCAGCAAACGATAAATAAAAATGTTTTTGTGGGGCGCGCCTTGGTGCGCCCTTTTGCATAATATAATTGGTTCTCAGAAAGGAATAAGAAAAATGGCAAGAAGAAGAATTATTGCAGGCAACTGGAAAATGAATAAGACTCCAAGTGAGGCGGTTGCTCTTGTAAATGAATTAAAAGACTTAGTGAAAAATGATGAGGTTGATGTGGTTTACTGCGTTCCGGCAATTGATATTGTACCGGTCGTTGAGGCGGTGAAAGGTACAAACGTACAGGTTGGCGCAGAGAATATGTATTTTGAGGAGAGCGGTGCATACACAGGTGAGATTGCTGCTCCGATGTTAGTTGATGCCGGTGTAAAATATGTCATTCTCGGACACTCCGAGCGCCGTGACTATTTCAAAGAGGACGACGAACTCCTCAATAAAAAGGTAAAGAAAGCATTTGAGGCAGGCCTGACACCGATTCTCTGCTGTGGAGAGTCATTAGAGCAGAGAGAGACCGGTGTGACAATGGACTGGATTCGCCTTCAGATTAAGTCGGATCTTGCAGGAGTGACAGCAGACCAGGTTAAGAGCATGGTAATTGCGTATGAGCCAATCTGGGCAATCGGAACAGGAAAGACAGCGACAGCAGACCAGGCACAGGAAGTTTGCAAGGGAATTCGCGATTGTATTGCTGAGATTTATGATGCGGATACTGCGGAGAATGTACGTATCCAGTACGGTGGCTCCATGAATGCGGGAAATGCGGCAGAACTTCTTGCAAAGCCGGATATTGACGGCGGACTGATTGGTGGTGCTTCGTTGAAACCGGATTTTGGACAGATAGTGAATGCTTAATTGGTGATAGGGAAAAGCGGTGTGAAGAACACCGCTTTTTTGATATACAAATTTTTGCTGAAAACAAGTAAAAAGTATTGCTATATTACAAGTTTTTGCTTATAATATAGAAAAAAGACGAAGTTTGTCTGAGAGTGGAGGGCATTATGATTGTCAGGCCTAATTATTTAAAAATGCTAAAAAAATATCGAGATGTTCCGTTAGTAAAGATTCTTGCCGGAATCAGACGTTGTGGCAAATCGACAATTTTAGAAATGTTGAAAAGTGACTTGGTGGCGTGCGGAATTTCTGAGGAACATGTGATTCTTATGCGTTATACTTCAGAGGATTTTGACGCACAAATGGCAGACAAGGATATGTATCATCAGATACGTGATAAAATGAAAGATGACGAACGTTATTATCTGCTTCTCGATGAGGTTCAGGAAGTTGATGGTTGGGAACGGGCAGTCAACAGTCTTCTTGAAAATACCAATACCGATATTTATGTGACGGGTTCCAATTCCAAACTCATGTCAAGTGAAATTTCCACCTATCTGACCGGAAGATATATCTCAATTCCTGTATTTACCCTTTCTTTTGCTGAGTACATGGAGTTTAAAAGAGAGGATCATAAGACGAGAGCGGAACTTTTGACAGAGTATTTAAAAATGGGTGGTTTTCCTATTGTGGCACTCGGCAGTTTTGATGAGCGCTCGGCTTATCAGATTGTGGAGGGAATTTATACTTCTGTTGTCACAAATGATATAGCGAGACGGCACAAGGTTACAAATATAGATTTGTTCAGCAGAGTGGTCAGATATGTAGTTGAAAATGTGGGCAAGACATTTTCTGCGAATTCCATTGTGAAATTTTTGAAAAATGAGGGAAGGGCATTGTCTGTTGAGACGATATACAATTATTTGGAGTGGT
Source organism: uncultured Clostridia bacterium (assembly GCA_947167565.1). Lineage (GTDB taxonomy): Bacteria > Bacillota > Clostridia > Lachnospirales > Lachnospiraceae > Eubacterium_F. Next base: position 3,898 of record CAMVIN010000196.1, read on the forward strand.
TGGAAAAGGCATTTGTCATCTATCGCTGTCAGCGTTATGATTTGCAGGGGAAGTCCATCCTTAAAACACAGGAAAAATTTTATCTTGCGGATTTCTCGCTCAAATATTGTATCCTTGGTTTTAATCCTAAATCTATTGCTGCCATGCTTGAAAATATTGTTTATTTTGAACTCTTGCGAAGAGGGTATCAGGTGTATATAGGAAAAAACGGTGCAAAAGAAATCGATTTTGTGGCAGTGAGAAGAGATGAACGCATTTATGTTCAGGTTTGTCGGAGACTTCCGGAAGAATCCGACAGGGAGATTTCAAATCTTTTGGAAATCAAGGATCATTATCCGAAATTTGTTGTGACAATGGATGAACTCGCTGCCGGAAATGTCAGTGGGATAAAAATTGTTCATTTGGCAGAATTTCTGCTTATGGAGGAGTAGGAGAGCGGGGGTTTGGAAAAATATTAAAAATCGATATCCAAGGCAATCTGCAATGAAAAATCAGGGTATGCTTTTGCAACCTGATTTTTTATTTCATCAAAAACTTTCTTTCGGTCTTCACATTCAAAGTCAAGAATTACATCAAAATTGATTGTTTTTTTATCAAGATTTACATAAAAGCCGTGAATCTGCATAACTCCATCGTGATGTGAGACCATGCGCATGATATCAGAGCGCATAGTGGCGATTTCGTCATTTTTTGTATTGACGGAGTAGATTCCGATACCGGCCATTATTACGCCATGTTTTTGGAAGACGTTCTCCGAAATTCTGCGCTCCATTAAGTCAATCTGCTCTGCCGTCAGAGTGTCGGGAATCTCAACATGGACAGAGCCGATGTATTTATCCGGACCGTAACTGTGCAGAATCAAATCATAGGCGCCCTGAACAAGCTCATCCTCACAGATGGTCTGACGAATCTCTTTTAAATAATCCCGTTCCACGCGTTTTCCGAGAATCTCATCCAGTGTCTCCATGAGCATTTCAATTCCTGCCTTAATAATGACGATGGCGATGACAACACCGATATAAGCCTCTAAACTGATCCCTGTTGTCATGTATAAGATGGCGCAGGCGAGTACGGAGGCGGATAAAATTGCATCAAACAGGGCATCAGAGCCGGATGCGGTGAGCGCTCCGGAGTTTACTTTTTCGCCGACCTTTTTTACGTAAGTGCCAAGAAGTAATTTGGCGAGAACGGCGACCGCAATGATAACAAGTGAAATGGTGCTGTAATCCGCTGATTCTGGGGAAATGATTTTCTTGACAGATTCCACACCGGAGGTAATGCCGGCATAAAGAACGATGGCTGCGACAATCATGGCACTCAGATATTCGATGCGTCCATAGCCGAGAGGGTGTTTTTTGTCCGGGGCTTTGGCTGCCAGTTTGGTTCCGACAATTGTGATGACGGAAGAGAGGGCGTCGCTCAGGTTGTTCACAGCATCGAGCACAACCGCAATCGAGTGAGTCAAAAGCCCAATCACCGATTTAAAACCGGCGAGAAGAATGTTGGCAATAATACCGATAACACTTGTGCGGATAATCGCTTTATTTCTTGATTCCTGCCTATGTTTATTC
>CAMVIN010000197.1 GCA_947167565.1 uncultured Clostridia bacterium
ATTCCTCTATAAAATTTTCTTCTTCTTCCAACTTAGACTCAACAGTAGTATCTTTATGTTTGATTTTAAGAAACATCTCATCCTTACTCGTCTTAACTATATAAGAGGTTCCCCCTCCTCCTGTCCAAATACGCGTTTTTTCAATTAATTCATATTCACAATTTAAATTTCTTTTAAGAACACTATGTATTATTTCTGGATACTTCTTTATTTCATCCAGATGTTGCATTTTCGCCTCTAATGCTTTCTGATTAAATTGCATATTGAGTCTCCTTACTACAAAATTCTTTTTACTTCTTGAATAATTCGATTTTTTTGCATTCTTAATGATTCCTCTGGCACATAAAGAAAATCATTATAATTTTTTAAATCATCTAAAGCATAGAACGCTTTATATCGATTACCATTTTCCCAATACTTAACCAATGTTCCATACATCAACGATATAATTGTCGCATGTACCAAATCTGTATATACACGATTTGCATTAGCATATACAGTCAGGTAGTCATATGGCGTATCGCTAATCATTATGGTTTCACTACTATATTCTTTTCTGAATTGGTATTGCATATGCCAAGGTCTAACCACATTTTTATAATCTTTAAAACACTCTGGCTCAGGCATTCTATTGAACGTAACAACATCATAGACATGATCAACAAATCCTCTTGGATCAAACTTATCCACTGTCCAAAAAGCACAATCAATCGCTTTTACACACGGAACCACATCTTTATAATATTTATATATCTCATCATCACGAGTAGTGATTAGCGCAGGTTTTATCAGTTCAAAATATCTCTTTAAAGCCTCTACTTCATTTTCATCATATTTTTCTCCCCCCAATCCCAGAAACACTGGCCTACAGCCCTTTTCCACGAGTTTATCCACCATCTTTCTGGAAGGTGCATTCAAAAAATCTATTGTTCCAACCATCCCAGGGAGAATAACATAATCAGCATTCAAATAATCGGACATTTTAAATTTAATGGGTTTCGGTCTGGATTTCTCAAAAAAAAAATTTATAACTGGGAGCATTGTTTACATAGTAATTTGTCATTGCCGATAAACAGGCTATCTGACAATCGTTACCAAAAATCCGTTTTGTTAATTCCATGCCGCCAATATCAATAAATGCTTCTCCAACATTTGTAAACCAACAATTATTAAAATAAAGAATTTTCATAATCTTTTACCTCCATCATTTGAGGCAACCTTATTGAACCCCAATATTGGCGTTGCCAGTTTATTTTATCAAACGAATCATTGACTACCTCAAAAAATATTTGCTCTGATTGATCTATATCATGCAATTCATTGATAGCGTTAATCTCTGACAAATGAAAATAAACAATATATATACCTTCTGCCAAATTTGAAATATCATATTCAAGTATAGTTTTGTACTCGCCAACTCCATAATCTTTAATCATTGTTCTACAATCTGTATAGCCTACCGGACTACCATCAGCATATTTAAGTGTTAAATCAATTAGCACATTATTTACCGGTGAATTAACAGTCCAATTAAATTCTATAATCATCTTTTCATCTGTCAGAAATCTCGCTATCCTTTTGTTAAGTAGTTTAATAGAATCAAATTTAGCCAATTTCCCTAATTCGGGTAATGAACGTCTGAAATCGGCTAATACATACTCCGTTTTTAAATCAGAAGAATGATTATTCATATAAACATCAATAGCCTTCTCAACGTTACCATCATAAACAATACGCCCCTTGTCTAATACAATACATCTTGAACATAAATTCCTTATCGTCGCCATATTATGGCTCACATAAAGAACTGTCTTTCCGCCTTTGGCTTCATCCCCCATTTTCCCAAGACATTTTTTTTGAAACTTCATATCTCCTACAGCCAGCACCTCATCCATAATCATTATTTCTGCATCAAGATGAGAGGCCACCGCAAAAGCCAATTTCACATACATTCCCGAAGAGTACCTTTTAACAGGAGTGTCTATAAACTGTCTGCATTCAGAGAAATCTATAATTGACTCAATTTTTTCATCAACCTCTTTTTTTGTCATTCCGAGTATTGCACCATTCATATAAATGTTTTCTCTCCCTGTCAACTCCCCATGAAAGCCTGTACCAACTTCAAGCATAGAAGCAATCCTTCCATCAATCCATATATCTCCTTCTGTCGGTGCTGTAACTCTTGATAGGATTTTTAATAGAGTGGACTTACCAGCACCATTTCCACCGATAATGCCTACAGCCTCTCCCTTTTTTATTTCCAGATTGATTCCATCCAATGCCCAAAATCTTTCACCTGCATTTGAATAGTCCTGTCCTATCTTTAAATTCGGATCCTCCTTGCCTCTCTTTCGGGCCCACCATGACTGAAGTTCTGCATTGAGAGTCTGACCTCCGATAGCACCAAGCTTATATTGTTTTCTTAAATTTTCTATTTTTATTGCTATATCAGACATTTTACACCGTATCCATAAATGTTTTTTCTATTTTACTAAATAACAACACACCAATAAATAAAACAGCCAACGTTATAATCCAACTTAATCCCCAATAGCCCCATAAAAACTTTCCTGTGCCAAGCACTGCGTTTCTCCAACATTCCATAATTGGAAACATGGCATTTAGTGCATAAATTGACATATACTTTTTGGGAATGATGTCTGCAGTGTAAACAACCGGCGTCGCATACATCCATAACTGAACACCAAATCCGACTAAAACCGCCAAATCCCTATATTTTGTTGTCAATGCAGCTATTATTATTCCGCATCCAAGCCCCAGAGTTCCCGCCTGAAGTATAATGAGCGGTGCTGCAAAAAGAGTTATTCCCAAATCAAAATGATACCCTGTGACAGAATACCCAATCATTATCATAATAAGCATTGTAAGTTGAATAGTCATATCTAACATACCTGTGAATACAGATGATATAGGCATAACCAATCTCGGAAAATATACTTTGCCCATAATCGCCGCATTATCTGTAAAGGTACTGGATGTCTGAGTGAGACTTATCGAAAAGAACGTCCACAATGCATTACTACATAAATAAAAAACAAATTGCGGAACTCCATTAGTTGACAATCCCGCCAGTCTCCCAAAAACAAAGGCATATAATGTAACCGTAATTAAAGGATTTAGTATTAGCCATAAAGGTCCTAATATCGTCTGCTTGTATCTGGTAGCATAGTTGCGTTTAAAAAACAAATATATTAAATCTTTATACTTAAACAGTTCCTTTATGTCTATATCAAGCCATCCTGTTTTCGCTTTTATGTGCGTTGTATATTGCTCCATTTATTATTCCTTCATTCCTTTCAATCTGCAAAAAAATTCAAAAAATATAGTATGCCTGATTTTTTCTTTTAATTTCACCATTTTTAGATAGAAATTATATCGCTTGTCAACTGCAATTAAAAATTCTTTTGTTTCACTAATATGGTTGTCACCTCTTTTAAGCATATGATCAAAAAATTTATAAACAAGGTGATTCTTCTTTGCAATCGCATATAAAAAAAGAAAATTTTTTTCTAATACCTTATATGTCTGCTCATCTATAGCAGCCTTTCTTGTTTCTGTAAGCGAAGCAGAATGCTGTCTGTAATAATATAGACTATCCGTTAAATAAATGATTCTTCCACGCCTGAAAATGCGAATCCAGTAATCATAGTCCTCAGCCAAGAATACATCTTGATCATAATCGCCAACTTTTCTTGCAATTTCAGCCGTATACAAAAAACAAGCTCCACAAACATTCCCCATAACCATATACTCTGGTTCTTGACATTTCACTTCACTAAGAATTTGACCACAGGAATTAATAGTGGTATAATCAGAATAAACCATAACAGCATTATTATACTCTAATGTATCTACCAACACTTTTATTGCATTTTGTTTATACATATTGTCATCTGAAGTCCATGTAAAATAATCTCCTGTCGCATTGTGAAAACCAATATTCAACGAATTTGGCAATTTTAAGTTCTGTTCATTTGAAATCACATTTATCCGAGTGTCCTCTGCTGAAAACTCAGTACATATCTTCAATGTATTGTCATCTGAACAATCATCTACGATAATCAACTCCCAATTCGAATAGGTCTGCGCGATTATACTTTTTATCGAATCAGAGATATAATCTGCACCGTTATATACTGGAAGAATTATTGATACCTTTTTTTCGTTCATAACTCTATTTAAACATTCCTCATCTAAAAACTCTCAAAATGTCAACTAAAATAGTATTGATATATTAAATATTACTATCATATTCTTATTTTGTCAATAATCCTTCTTAGTACTTTACATAATTCCGGACTAAAACCTTTTTTTTATATCTCCAGATGTTTTTCACAAATATAACTATTAAATAAACATGCCGACATTCATCAGTTATAAAAATAAATAATTCGGTCCATTTCCAATTACAAAACAACGCCATTTGACAAAATATCTTCTCCCTGACTTTCACAGCCTTCTGCACAACAGACCTTTCTTTTAATTTTTCTTTTATTCTACCCATTTATTTTTCCTAATACCATTTGCCCAGAACTATTTTCGTATACTTCACAAACCAAAACCGCAAAATATAAATCCTCAGACCAATACCACTTCTTCTTTTTATCTTTTTCCCATAAATAACATTATACATCTCTTCCATCATCTTATCAATTTCAATAATCCGTGAATTATTTTTTTGAAAAAAAATTCTTCCTCTAATTGCTACATATTCATCCTCTATTATTCTCCACAAATCAAATAACATAGACAAATCATAACCATTTTTTTTCAAAAAAAATGCTCTGTTACAAAGTGCCTCAATAAAATCTAATCCTTGAATATTTTTCTTTCTAAGATTAGTAATACTCCCATGTCTCTGACAATAATAATAAAGAGTTTTCTGCACCGTTACAATTTTTTTACTTCGGGCAAATATTTCTTGAATAATATACTCATCTTCATGAATTCTCCCAACCGGAAATCTTAAACTTTCAAAAATCTCTATTTTATATAACTTTGCACATGAAATTACATATCCCCAATTGCCTCTTTTACATAAAATCTTCATTGCTTCTTCACTTGAATACACGGCAGATTTCATTGGATATGAATCGCCCATTTTATTTCCATCTTCGTCCACCATAACTGTACTGCAAAGAGCCACATCCGAGTTATTGTTTATAATTTCTCTATATAACGTATCTATCATCTTTTCTGAGATAAAATCATCACTATCAACAAAGCTAAGATATTTTCCCTGTGCAGAGTCTATGCCAAAATTTCTCGCCTCAGACAGCCCCCCGTTTTTTTTATGAATAACCCTGATTCGACTATCCTGCCTTGCAAATTCATCACACATCTTTGGACATTTATCTGGAGAACCGTCATCAACAAGAATTATTTCTAAATTCTTATATGATTGATTTCTTATACTCTCAAC
>CAMVIN010000198.1 GCA_947167565.1 uncultured Clostridia bacterium
CCTCTTCTCCGTAGATTCTATTAATTTTACTTTCAACATCGTCCTTTTGTACACCGAGTATTTTATCGCGAAGCTGCTTACTTCTATCACCATCATCTTCCGGCGTATTCACAGCCTTTGAATCAGCAATAACAGTCTTATGAAGATTCATCATATCCTGATATTCTATTCCGTCTAATTTAAACTTATCCACATGTGTATTAATTTGGTTTTCAATCAAATTGAAGGACTCAAACAACATCAATATATATTCTGCATTCTTTTGTTTATCACTATTAACTAACTCTTCAAGACTCTGTAATGTTGAAAAATATTCTTTATATTTTCCTTCCCATTTTGCAGTCTTATTAAACTCATCAATTTTAGAATTAAACTCTCCTATCTGATAATAAACAGTTGCCATCTTATATCGCAATGATGATTTATCTGTCTCATTATCAATCACTTCCTTAAACCAAGACATTGCAGCCAGACTACGTTCTACTTTATTATCTCCCTCTTCACTGGTCACACTTTCTTTTCCGTAATCATAATTGTACCAATATAATTCCCCCACCATATATGCTAACTCCGCATAATCAGGGCTATTCTTTAACGCTGTAATATGTTCTCTAACTTTTTGTGTAAATAGTTTTTCCTCCTCCCTTGAAAAAGGAGTATCTACCTCTTCACCATCATCCACCTGCTTATATTCATCAATTAAAAGCTTATACGCTTCCATATCTTCCGGCATTAAATCTATTGCCTCCATATATAACGCTTCTTTTTGAGCAGAATCAGATTCCGCATTTGCCTCAGCAATCTTTTGATTATAATCCTTACTATTGCTGTAATTTTTCATCCCCATTCCCACAAAGCCAATAGCCAGACATCCAAGCATTGCAGCGGCTGAGACAATAAACCAGTGAAGCTTTGTTCGCTGTGCTGCAATATATTCGGCACCCATTTCTTCGTAATGATAAAGTGCGTATGTCAACTCAGCACAGGATTGATATCTTTTTACCGGATTCAAATTTATGCACTTTTGCACAATTGCTTCTAATCCGGTAGACAATCTCGGATCCCAATGACGAATCGGATATATTTCATATGGTGGTTCGCTCGGGTTTTTCCCCGTCAGCAAATGATGCATTGTCATACCCAAACAATATACATCTGTTCTTGCATCTGTTTGCTGTTTCCCACCAAATTGCTCTGGTGCTGCATATCCTCTTGTACCAAGTCCTATTGTATCTGACGTTTTATGCTCCTTATACTCTCTTGCAATACCAAAATCAATAAGTTTAATTGTACCATCTGGCTTTAACATGACATTTTCAGGTTTCATATCACGATAAATAATCGGAGGCTGTCTGGTATGTAAATAATCTAATACATCACACAACTGCAAAGCCCACTCAACAACTAATTCCTGCGACTGCGGACCATCTGTCTTTAGAACACTTGCTAAAGTTTCTCCCTCAATATAGTCCATGATTACATAAATCATATCACCATTATCAATAATATCTACAATTCTCGGAAGTGCAGGATGATCTAACTTTTTTATCATATTTGCTTCAGCAATCGCACTATGAATAACTACTTCATTATCCATATCACGGGCGCGTTTTGTAATTTCTTTTACTGCCCACTGTTTATTTAATCGCATATCCATGGCAAGATACACCTTGGACATACCACCCTCACCAATCAGCCTGAGAATTTCATACTTATCATCAATAATATCTCCTAATTTTGCCACGTTTAATCACCTGCCTATATAGCCTTAACAATAATCGAACTGATATTATCTGTTTCTTTTCTCTCTTTTACCAGTTCTGTCAAGTCAAATAATTTTTTCTTCATTACTTTTTCATCAATTAACTTGTCCGCATTCAATTCTTCAAATATCCCTTCATTTGTTATTTCATGTCTAAATCCGTCAGTACATAGCAAAAATGCTGTATTTCGATTTATTTTGCCAGCACCAATTTCCGGCTGAACATTTGGAGATGAGCCGATACATTGTAAAAGAACACTTCTTCTCGGATCCTTTTCCGCTTCCTCCGGTGTCAAACGTCCCGCTTTGATTTCACTTGCCACAACAGTCTGATCTTCCGTCAACTGATTGATCTCTTCCTGATTTATTTCATAAATTCGTGTATCACCAACATGAAAAAAAAGATATTGCTGTTCATTAATCAACAAAAGGACAGTTAATGTTGTTCCTAACTGTATATCATTTTCTTTTCCATAATTTCCAATTTTCTTATTTTCACTGTCTGTCATCTCTTTCCAACTGTCACAGATTAACTCAAGGTTATTCTCTTCATGAATCAATTCAGGAAGTTTCTCGTCAAACCACTCAGAAAAAGCGAGCACCACCTCTGCACTGGCGACTTCTCCTTTGGCAAGCCCACCCATTCCATCACACAATACAACCATCAAAATATCACCAATCGCTGTATGTGCTTCCTTAACGCAAAAACTATCCTGATTTCCTTCCTTGGAAATTCCTCTATCAGTGTGTGTAGCTACCAGATACCCCATCATTTTCCTCCTCTGGAATAAAAAATGTAAAATCTTCATTTGCAAGACGAATTTTCATTCCATTTACTATTTCAAATTTTTTATGTTGTTCAATAAGTCTTCCCTCTAAATATGTATAATTTACAGAACCTTGATCCTCAATATAATACTTTCCATTCTCTGATGTAATGTCTGCATGAACTCTGCTCACTGCACTGTTATCGGGAACATAATAATTGCATCTTTGTCTCTCTCGTCCTAATCGGAATGGAGATTGGCTAATACTTATCTTTTCATCGTTGTATTGCCGAATCAAATATGGATATTGAATCGGATTTAAAACTGTCGTCTTATTGTAATCTTCTCCCATCATAGAACCATTTGATAATACGGTAGTTCCGTTTTTCTTCTCATGAAATGATTCAGACGATTGAAAAAACGAAGAAGAATCTCCGGTTCGTGAATAATCATCTTGAATAGGTTCAGCCAGTGGATCATATTCATTATCCTTCCTTTTTTCCCTTGATGAATCAAGCCTTTTTCCACACTTCCCGCAAAACTGATATCCTATAGCAAGCTTATTTCCACAATCAGGGCAGGTAACAAATGCATCACTATTTTCAATTTTTTGTCCATATTGAGAATTCTGTGTATTTAAAAAATCATCTAATCTTCCTGTTGTTATGCTGGTATTGGATGACAAAAAATTAGTAAATTCTCTTACATATCCTGTATCCTCTGTCTGTGATAACACACATTGCGACGGTAAAGTTTCAAGAATAGATTTTAAACTCATTTCATTGTCAAACTCTGTCACCGGTATATAGATAAAAAACAATCGGTTTGTGGCTGGATTTACATATACACTGTCCCAATCAAAATTTATTTTTCTTATCTCCATATGTCTATTCTGAGTTTCCAAAAAAACACTTTGAATGCTTTGGACAATCTCCATAAAAACATTTTTTGTTATCGGATTTTTTACGAAATTCTGAAAATTTTTGAATCCCGTCACATCATAAATTAACTGAAATGAATTATGCTTTCGATTCACTTCAGCACGTAATAAACCCGGAACTTCATTGGTTCGCAACGTTTGTACCGCCATCTCATCAAGTTGTTGGCCTTTTTTACTTTTGATAACATATCTCGTTATACCATACTTACTGATAACCTTATGCTTCACCATATACAACACCTATTTTCTTTTTTTAGCAGCTTCCGCCGCCCTCTTTTTTTCTTCTTCCTGTCTCTTTCTTTCCTCTTCTTTTCTTTTTCTTTCCTCTTCCTGCCTCCTTCGTTTCTCTTCCTGTCGCCTTCTGATTTCTTCCTGTCGCCTTCGCTCAGCTGCAATCTCTTCATTTCGAATTTGATTTGCCACATTTACAACATCATTACTGATACCATTTATATCATTAATAACAGCATTGATAGAGGCGATTGTATGATCAATTGCAGAAAGAATATATGAAACTTCCTTTCCTTCCCAATTTGAAACAATTTGATTACGATAAGAAAGCATTTTTCTTTTCGAATTTTCAAGCGAATTTTTATAACCATTCAAATTATTCACTTGAACTCTTATCTGATTCACATTGATTCCCATAAAATCGCCTCCATTTCAATATTACTGATTTATAATTTAAGCTGCACTTCCGTATAGTTCTCCAACAGGATTAACTCCCTCAAAATCAACAGAATAATCTGCAAGTACATTAACTACACAGACCTGCTGATATTTTTTATCCTTTGTTGAAATTGTAATCATAGCTGTTCCCTCTGAATTTGCAGTAACCTTACCACTTCCATTCACAGAGACAACCGATGTGTTTTTGGATGTAAATACCAAATCTTTTTTTGTATATTCTTTCGGAAGATTTTTCTCATTAATTTTAATGCTATCTGAATCCCCTACTTCCATGGAATAATAACCATCAGAAACACCAAGGAATTTACTTCCTATTCCGTCAAGTTCCTTCAAAAGTTTGGACAAATCCGGAAGTTCTACCTTTTTAGCCTCATATTCATCCATAGGAATCGGTTCTGCTTTATCCTTATCTTCCGGATGTGTACACTCATTTACTAACTTGTTGTTCTCTATGTGCCATTCTTTTTTGACAGGACTACTGTCCGCATCCCAGATAGTAAAATCTTTCTTTATACCCAATTTGGCTAGCAAAGTTTCTTTATCTTCTCCGCCAACAAAGCCATAAAGTGGAACATATCCTTTTAAATTCAAACAATAAAACGCACCATTTTTACTTGCTTGAGCCTTGGCATCAATATTCACATTGATACCTGAATAAATTCCCGCACTGGCAACAGGAAACGTGAGACATTCAAATGTACCAACTAATCCCGGATTGATATATGCTTCTCCATGTGCTTCCGCATCTACCTGTGAACCTTTACTACTCTTAATAAATTTAGAGCCACCATCCTTCTTATAATCAACGCCAATGCTGGTAGGCAAAGACCACTCAATGTTAAATTCTCCACTCGCTCCAGCAACCAACTGACATTTCACATCTAGCACAATCGGACCATATATAGAAAATTTCATCGTTGCCAAATCAACTGGATCCGGAGTACAGCTTCCACTCGCCTTAAAATTAGCAAACAAAGTGCTGTCAATTCTTGCATATGCTTTTTTTACTGTTAAAAAATTCAACTCAATATCTGCCGTTGCACTAATGTTTTTAACACCAACGTTGACCGACGCTGTTCCCTTTGATGAGCCATCCTCCGATTTAACATCCCAGCCCTTTACTTTAAATTTAATATCATCAAAATTTTGAGTCATTTCGACTGTTCCAACTTTTTTATCAGCCTTTGGAACATACATGACCTGCTG
>CAMVIN010000199.1 GCA_947167565.1 uncultured Clostridia bacterium
CGACGTAATTATAAGAAAATATCAGGAAAAAATCAACCGTTTCTCTTGATTATTTTCAAAAGTATCCAATGGATACCATTAATTCCTCTCTTCTTTTAAGCCCTTTTCAACAACCGGATTGGTCAGACAATACTCTGTTTCTTCATCGAAGACATAACCGTCAACCGCCTCCACAGTCATCTGCAAACTGTAATCAACACCTCCGTACATATCCCCTGTCGTTGAGTTTTCGTACATTCCGGTTTCCGGATCATAATATTGGTATATATCACAATTTATAACAAGCTGGATAAGGCAAAGCGAGAAATCAACTACTTTCCCACTTTGCCTCAAAATTATAATTACCAGCCTTGATCTTCCTGCGGTGCCTTATAATTATTAGAAAAGAGTATGGATGCCTGTATATTGTATGGAGTCAGTTCGGCTGAACCAGGATCTGAATTAATTGAAGCATAGTCCGTTGGAAGATAGCACTTATTCTTACTATTCCATCTAAATCCAATTCTAAGTGCCTGACTGTGCTCCACAACCTCCAGTTCTCCACCCTCTGTATCCTGATATTCTGTATATCTTCTTGGACATACAGTAAACCATTTTGGATTATTGTATACATAAGAGTAATCTTCTGCCTGCTCACAGCAGTATGGATACTGATCAACAATTATCTTCCATGTTGTCTTATCTTTCAAGTCGCCACTTTCCGGTGTATATCCATTATATGGTGTTGCACCCTTCAAAAATGTGCGCGATGCAAAATCCTTTACATATACTGCGTTTCCATTTGTGTTCACACACTGTTTCGAATAGTACTCATTAATATGCTGTTTTGCATAATTGCTGAGCAGATATGAAGAGCCGCTAATTACCCCCGCACCAGTCTGCAAAGAGTTCAACATATCAAACACTTTATTTGTGTAATCCGATATACCGCTTGGTTTTTCCATATTGTCCAAAGCAACTACATAGAGTGCACCAATAACATAAGGGTCATCACAGTTTTTAATTACATACTGTACCATTGCATTTGTTGTTGGCCACGGATTAAAACTGACATATTTTCTCTTAAGCTTAATATTTTCGGTCTTCGTGTCTTCGCCTTCTTCATAAGCAAAACTTCCAGCATACGTTTCTTCCGAAACAGTCCATTTCACTTCGACATTTGTATCCTCTTCCGTTGTTGTACTACCGCTACTTGAACTATTGCTGCTGGAATTGTTGTTGCTGGAATTGTTGTTGCTTGAATTGTTGTTGCTTGAACTGTTGCTGTTCGAGTTGTTAGTCGTATTGTTAGTTGTTGCAGCTTTAACTGTCACTTTACACTTATAAGTCTTTTTCTTATATTTTGCCTTGATAACAGTTGTGCCGGCTTTCTTTGCTGTCACCTTGCCTTTTTTCGTTACAGTTGCCACTTTTTTCTTAGAACTGGACCACTTTACGCCCTTTACTATCGCTTTTTTTCCTTTCTTTAATTTCAACTGCTTCTTCTGCCCTACTGCCAGCGATGCTTTCTTCGCTGACATCTTAATCTTAGCAGCTGCCTGTGCAGGCTGAACAGATATCAGGCTGAAGGAAAGTGCACACGCCAATGCCAATGCTGCTGTTTTCTTCATTACTTTCATAAGTTATCTACCTCCAAAATAGAATTAAATAAATTTTTTTGCGTTGCTCTTCCTCCGTTTTATGTCAGAGCAATTCCACAAATCACGACGTAATTATAAGAAAAAAGCAAGGGAAAATCAACCGTTTTTCCCCGCTTTTTTCAAAAGTATCCAATGGATACCAACGATTTTTCGCACTTTATCGGGATATTTGCAAATGCAACCGCCTTTACTTCTATGAAATCTTTATCTTAATTACTGTCTTTGTCTTTTTGTAATTCCCCTTTGCCGAAACAGTTACTCTTATCTTGTATGTACCCTTCTTCGCTTTTTTCTTAAATTTCAATTTTAAGGCCCTGCCCTTTTTAGAAATTTTAACATATTTCTTTAGTTTTGAGGCACTTACATTCGAATAAGAAATTTTTCCCTTGCTTCCAGTTATTTTAATTTTGACTGTCTGGGCTTTTTTCTTAATCTTGGCATATTTGATTTTTTTCTTACTCAGCTTTATCCCTGCCTTTTTCAGCAACTTTCCACCGGCAGATGCCACTTCGCCGGAGGTACTTTGTCCTGACGGGGTCTGTGCAGCGATCGTATTATCCGCTGACACAGGATTACTTGTCGATGAAGGATAATCCGCCGGTGTCGGATAGTCTGATGGAGTCGGATCGTCCGATGGTTCCTGTTCATCTGTAGGAAACGTAAAGTCCTTTTTCCCGTTCTCGTCACTGAACAGTTTATGACAGCGCTGGCATTCCCAGTATGTGGTAGTCCCTGACGCATCTGTAACACTGCGTTTACTTAAATCGTGTCCAAGTGGTGGCACAATGCGATGTAAAGTTTCATCAATATCCGTATCACATCCCGCACAGTGGTACTTTCTGACCTCATCATAGGAACCTTCCATCTCGCAGCCTGTCTCTACCTCGTTTATTTTCACAACAGACCCGTTCTCCTTGTTAAATTCATGCTCAACCGTGACAGGAATATTGAATTCAACGGTAGCATCGCCGAATTTCCCCGGCTTGAATTTTACTCCTTCATATTCTTTTCCATTATATCTCAGTTTAAGATTCTCAGTAATATACCGGTCAAACAAGGCATCGGTTCCCTCTGATCCAAGTCTCACCTGGAGATGAAACATTACCTTCTCTCCCCCGGTAAATGTTTTGCTGTAATCCAAATCCTCCAGGTCACTGCTCATCCATTTATAATTCGCACTGTTTACTCCATCTTCAAATTCTACTCCATAGTCTGCAAGTTCGTAATAGGAACTTAAAAGCGAACCGCACTCCGGCACATGTATGCTCTTTAGCAAAATGCTGTCCAGTTCTTTTTTCCAAATGACATACAATGTAGTATCTTCGGTCATTGTCTTATAATATAAGCTAATGCTGTCACCCTGCGCCTCATTCATGCTTGAATATGCTCTTACAGAACCATAGCCGTAAGAAAGATATCCTGTCTTCTCATCAGGATCGATGTAAGGGTATGTCTGATAAAATTCACTTCCACCCAGACTCTCATATTGACCGACCAGATACAGATATCTGTCATATGTCATATCCCCCATATACATAGCATCAACAAGTGAAAACGCGCCATCCTTCAATTTGGTTCCCATAGGAATATCCGTGATTGTGTGCGTTTTTTTTGTATTGTCCGGATAATTGTAGTCCAATGTCAGGGAATAGGTCTTTGTTATCGGCGTAAAACGGAATACCACACTGTATTCATAATACACATCGTACCATCCATTCATACATTTCTCATATTTCATCTGGACGGACTGTCCGTTGACAGTAATAACTGGCAGGTCAGCCGTATCAAAAGAATATCCTTCTGCCTGATTTTCCGTGAAGGCCAGTTTTGCGTAATATGTTTTGCCTGACTTGAATTCGGTCTTGTTTGCAACTTTCTCTTCAAGACCACTATCCGCATAGATACCTGTACATTCCCAGCTCATTTCACTGTTAGAACCGCTCATCCATGAAAATTTATATACCTCTCCTTCCGAAACATAATCCGATATCGCATTTAAATACATTCCCGGATTCGGCACGGCTGCTTTAATCTCCGCAGAACCTATCGTTTTTTGCTCCACCCAATCGGCGTACAGCGTCATATCCTGCGTGCCAGTAAGTTTTGTTGTCCTGAGAATCTCTTCCTCCTGACGGAACGCTCTGGATTTGTACCAGCGAACTTTATATATTTTTCCCGAAGTAGAATCTTTATATGTCATATCATACAATTCGCTTACTTTGTCTTCGCCCAGTATATACTCAAGTGTATCTCCATTAACATAAGTAATTCCGTTTTTCACATAGTCAGGAAGCCGGCCCATTGCTCCATTATCAAAAGATAGTTTATGAACTTCCCCCGCACTGCCGACTACATATTTTTTTGTCATGTAAAAGTACCCTTTATCACGGCCGCCTAATATCTGAATCCCGTACTCGCTTGCCAGTTTACCATTGATAATAATCTCTGTTGTCTCCAGATCCACATAACCGTCACATTCTACTTTTATCATAAGATAATAGACATGCCCCTCATCCATGGAGAACTGCTCTACTACCGGACTGACCGGATCACCGTTGTCATCCAGTTCTGTACTCTCACGAATCTGCATGTTATAAATCGTGATGCCATCTTCATCTGTTCCAATGAAACTGTAACACCAGGCGGACTCCTTATCTTCTTCCGTGATCTCTTCCGGTATATTCCCATCGAACTCAAGTTTATCTCTTCTCTCTGCAAACACAGCTCTATAACCGTCAGCACTGCCGATTACTCCGACACTTCCCGCAGGAATGTATGCGGCAGAACCACTGTCATATCTCTCCCAGCCAAGAAAAACAAAGCCATCCCTCTCTGCTGCCGGAAAAACAAACCTGGCGTTCTCCGGTGCAGTATAATACCATGTTTTTCCACCATCTGTTGATTCTGCCGGGACATCATCTGCCCATGTCACGGTACTGTTTTCAGAAGTAAATTTTGTTTTGCAATTTTCGTTCTTCTGATATGCAAGCCAGATCGTATCCAGATTTTCCGGAACATTGCTGATACTCCGATATTTCCATGTAATGTCCGTTTTTTCAGCTTCGCCGGAATGAGAAAAAAGGTTATACACATCATCTAATGAACATCCGTATCGGAACGGCTCACATCCACTCTTAAAAAGTCCTCTTGATACAAACTCCCACAGTTCATCCCATGTGCATTTTTTCGGTGCCTGTATTGTTATCTCATTCTCGCCCTTATCGTAAATTGGCGCAAAATCAGCATGTACACCATTCTTATACTGCTCCATAATATAAGATTTTATGAATCTTCCGCCATTGGCATTAAGCGTATAACCCTTTCCTTCCTTCACAGATACAAACAGGCATTTTACTTTCTTCATGAAAGCTTCCCCTGACATAGAATTATCCGTGTCCTTATATCGGTTCAACACATCTTTCGGAACAGCCATGATACATGCCAGGCCTTCCTTCACGCCCTGAAGAGACAACGTCTGCGAGTCCTCATCATTGTAAACCTTCAGCGTGCTGCTATCCGTTCCCTTTTTCACGCCCGCAAGGACACTTTCATCCGCCTTGTCTTCTACCGTAAATGTAATAAATGTTATATTATCTCCCGAGTTAGCAGTTGACTTCTCATACACAATTTCATCCTTTTCACCAACAAGAACCGCAATGTCCTCGTCATCTGATGCTTTCTTTCAAGTTTTTCTTTATCTTCTATTGCCTCTTGTAATTCTT
>CAMVIN010000200.1 GCA_947167565.1 uncultured Clostridia bacterium
ATCATTAATAAGAAAATGAACAGAATTATGAACAATACAGATGAGACACCATTGCTGAATATTTTTTTTATCAAAGCCTGTCCTCCCTTCATTCGTTTACAAGGGGAAACCACAATAAGTGATTCCCCTGTTTCTTAAAAATCACTTCACCTTATATGTCTCCTTCAATATTTTGTAGCCTTTCTTTGTGACCTTAATGATAATCTTGGTCTTTTTCTTCAGTTTGGTTTTCCGGAGTTTCCTTTGGTTCGTACTCATCCTGCCAGTAATTTCCGAACTCAATCACATCTCTTGTCAACATCTCCACTCTTGGATTACTAAGCCCGTAATCCGTCGCCGCTTTGATTGTCTCCTGTTTTGTTCCAACTCCTGTTGCTAATCCTACTATCATTGTAAATGATAACAATACCGCAACACCTTTTTTCATTTTTCTCATATCTTTGTCTCCTTTCGATATCATATTTGACTAATTTCACATCTTCAAAATTTTGTGTTGAAATTTTTCTAAAGTTAAAGTCCGTAAAATAGTAATAGCATATACAAGCAATCGGGAAATTTTTGTTGATTTTTCTCAAACACTATACTATAATAGATGAAAGAAAGAGCAGCCGCCCACAAGGTGGGTTTAGCTCCCTATGGATTGACCAAATCAGCCTATCCTGGATTCTGCTAAAAATACAAGGATAGGCTGATTTTATTTTCGCTTATTATTCCTACTATCCAAATAGGTAAGCAATGCAATTAATAACATACCGCTGTGAATAATTATAGATAAAACTTCGTATGTACTCATCGCACCACCTCCCTTCTGATGTTACCACAGGGAGATTAACCACACCTTGTATCACGATTGCTACATATTCTTATTATAACACAATATATGGTGCAAATCAACATCCCGCAAACATTTGTTTGTTTTTCTATTGTTGGACTATTACTTTTATAAGTTTTTATAAAATTGATATAAGTTTCTTCTTAATCGACAGATTATTTCTTTATCTTTATGTTTTTAACCTTGCCACATTAAAGTTATATAACATGATACAATTTACAAGTAATTGAATTTCTTTCAATCAACAATCAATAAGGACGATAATAATTATGACGCAGGCAACTCTTGATATCCGCAAGAATGAAAATAACAACTGCAAATTTGATTCCCTGCGCACCGACTTTGGCATGAACGCATTTATAGTACTTCATCAGGAAGCAAAGGCAAATGGTATTCATGATATGTCACTTGATGAAATCAATGAGGAAATTCGCAAAACCCGTTATGAGCAAACCAAGTAACTTCCCCACAAATTCCACTATAGGGAGAATTACAACGCGGTAATTCTCCCCCCAGTTCCATCACCAGTTATCGCGCAATCATATAAGAAATCACTTAATCTTACATGTCTTCTTTAACGTCTTGTAACCTTTTTTCGTAACCTTAATAATTATCTTGGTCTTTTTCTTTAACTTTGATGTCTTTAACGTAAATTTCTTTCCTTTAACGGTTGCCTTTTTATACTTTTTCTTTCCAACCTTGATCATGACAACTGCCTTGGAGACAGAAACCTTTCCTGTAATCTTCTTTTTGCCCTTCTTGGCTTTGACGGAGGATAGATTTAATGTCTTTAGTTTGGTCGAAGAAACAGCCGTGGATGTTGTCTCGCTGTTTCCACTACCGGAGTTATCTGAATCATTTGTTGATATGCCGGATGACTTATTATCTTCTGTATTTACTGCCTGCAGTTCTACTCCATTTGTCTCTGCCTGATATAACATTTTTACTTCACTTTCACTCAGACTTCTCTTCCACAGCGCAACATCATCATAATATGCCCTCATCGGCGTATCCCACAGGTTAATTCCCAGGAAAAACTTGTTCGTTGAACTCATCATATTTGGTGCTACACACCCCGTTCCGAACAACTCACCATTTACATATGTTTTTGTCAACGGACCATTCACATAACCTTTTTCATTTTTGGTTCCATATTCAAATGACTGCGTTGTATCAACTACCAATGTTACATACACCCACTCGTCCTTCACAACAGCCATAGCCTTCGAATCATCTCCATCTCCCAGCCATCTCCCGTTTTTGTTATAGATATCCACTTTGTTGTTTTCGTGTTTGTTGCGTCCTGTGAAAAAGTAGAGAAAATTGACATAAAAGAAGCAACACTGGAAACTGCCTTTACCCAAAATGACACTGACCATGAACCGCTTCCCAAATCAATATTTTTTAACTCCGCGCCATAGGACTTAATTTTATCTAAATAAAGTGCCTTACCATTTATCACATATATGCCATTTTGGATATATTTTCCAAAAAGGAGGGTACAATATGTCAGAGAGAATCAATCAACATAAGAACCCGATAGTAGGTTCAAACATAAGAAAATTGAGAAAACAAAAGAAACTGAAAGCAATTGATGTCATTGCAAAACTTCAATTAATGGGGCTGGATATCAATACCGGTACGTTTTCCAAAGTGGAAAATGGATACAACAATCCCTCTGTGGACTTATTAATAGGTCTCACAAAGATACTGGATTGTGATTTTAACGCCTTTTTTGCTACGGCGGACAATGATACAGCAAACAATATTTGACAGATTTACGGAGGTTACACACCATGAGCATGCATTACAAAAAAGAGATTATTTCTCCTGAGGTACTTCAAGAACTCTATCCGCTGACAGCGGAACAGAAAGAAAAAAAGGCCGAGCGCGATAAACAAATCAAAGATATTATCTCAGGAGAATCGGATAAATTTTTACTGATTATCGGACCTTGTTCTGCAGACAACGAGGATTCTGTCTGCGAATACACTTTGCGTCTTGCAAAGGTTCAGGAACAAGTCGAAGATAAAATTCTGATTGTTCCAAGAATTTATACCAATAAACCAAGAACTACCGGCGAGGGATATAAGGGGATTGTACACCAGCCAAATCCGGAGAAGGCAGAAGATTTTATGGAAGGCTTGATTGCCATGCGAAAGATGCATCTACGCTCAATTGCGGAGACTGGTCTTTTTGCTGCGGATGAGATGCTTTACCCGGAAAACTGGCCGTATATTGATGACATTCTCTCCTACGTTGCAGTAGGTGCCCGTTCTGTGGAAGACCAGCAGCACCGCATGACCGTAAGCGGCATGGATGTTCCTGCCGGAATGAAAAATCCAACCAGTGGAGATTTCTCTGTTATGTTAAACTCATGCATCGCCGCACCGGCCACTCACACATTCCTGTATCGGGGATATGAAGTAGAGACTGACGGCAATCCATATGCTCACACAATTCTGAGAGGTGCAGTGGACAAACACGGACAGAACATCCCGAACTACCACTATGAGGATTTGGAGCGGCTTCACGAAAAATATTCCCTGCTCGATTTGCAGAATCCGGCATGTATTATTGACTCAAATCATTCGAATTCTAGCAAAAAATATTACGAACAGCCTCGTATTATCGAAGAAGTTATGCACAACCGCAAAATCAATCCGGCTATCGAAGAACTCGTCAAAGGTGTTATGGTAGAGAGTTATCTCCTGCCGGGCTGCCAGAAAGTGAATCAACATGAGTTCGGCAAGTCTATCACAGATCCGTGTCTCGGCTGGGAAGAAACAGAGCGTCTGATAGACAAGATTGCCAGTTATCTATAAAAACCGTTCCATCAAAGGAAGGTTACATTTTGCCTCCAAATAGCAGGCACTTAAAAAGAACAAAAGAAATAAAACAGGCATCCATCTCTCATTTCTCTGATGCCTGTTTTTTTGTACCCATGCAAAGCAGCAGAGATAGAGCGGCAAAAAAACAAGTGCTTGAGGAAAAAGACTAACTCCATATAAAAAAATCCCTTTTAACCCCCTATTCATGAGAAAAAACAACAAAAGAAAACCGTTTCGAACACCCGTATAAGCACAAAAGAACCACTGATACATAGTCTCTACAGAAGGATTCACTGCAAATATCCATATTAAAACAAAATATTTCCCATGGTTCCACGCAATTTTCAAAAAAACAATCCACAGGGCATCTCCCCCTGTCTTCCACTGTTCTACATGCTCGGCAAGCTGTTCATTCAGAGAAAAAAAAGACTGACGAAAAAAGTAATAAAAAAGAACTCCAATAAAAAAACCAATAAGAAAACAGAGAACCAGCCGCCTGACAGTTCCGCTTCGCTGTATTCTCTGAATTTTCTGACGTAATCTTCTTTCATGATATGATGCCATGTCATTCATCCCCCCTGACCGAATACTAACAAGTTACTTCGTTTTATTCTATGTCAGAACAGACAAAAACATGTCTATAATTCTCTCAAAAGTTTGTATGCCATAATACCGGCAATCGTTTTACCATCCGTAATTTCTCCGGCCGCAATCATCCAGACAAGTTCATCTACCGTGTATCGCTCAATCTGTATAAATTCATTTTCATCAAGGTTTTGCTTTGATGGAATCAAATTCTCAGTATAATAAATCTGAATTCTCTCTGATGTATAGCCGGCGGCCGTATGATAATCCAGCAGATGTTTAATATCATCCGAACGATATCCGATTTCCTCTTCTAACTCTCTTGCGGCACAGTCCTTAAAATCTTCGTCAACACTGTCTCTTCCGCCCGCCGGAATTTCCAGCAGAATATCATCGATTGCACCACGATACTGACGAACCATAATTACCCTTCCATCTTTGTCAATCGGAACAATGGCAGCCGCACCTTTATGTTCTATGACATCCCAATCGGCAACATTGCCATTCGGCGCCTGTACATGATACGTATAATAGTCGAGAATACGACCATGTTTTTCCAAATTCACATCCAGTATTTTAAATTTTTCCATTCTTATTCTCCCCCGAAACTGTAATGCTTTGCCGATTTAATTCTTAAAACTGTGTATTGGCGCAGGAATTCGTCCTGTTCTTGTAATAAAATCATCGCAAGAAAATGAATTGACCGGCATAATCGGAGCATCTCCGAGAAGTCCACCGTAACTAACACTGTCTCCAACACCCTTTCCGTATGCCGGAATCAAACGAACCGCAGTAGTCTTCTGGTTTACCATTCCAATTGCCATCTCATCTGCAATAATGCCGGCAATCGTCGTCTCCTTAGTATCTCCCGGTATCGCAATCATATCGAGTCCAACAGAGCAGACACAAGTCATGGCTTCTAATTTTTCCAGGGTCAACGCCCCTTCATTTACAGCCTCAACCATACCGTGATCCTCACTGACAGGAATAAACGCTCCGCTCAGACCTCCCACATAAGAAGATGCCATCACACCGCCTTTTTTCACTTGATCATTTAACAT
>CAMVIN010000201.1 GCA_947167565.1 uncultured Clostridia bacterium
TTATCTTTATCCTTATCTTTATCCTTTTCTTTATCCTTACTTTTTTCTTTGTCTTCTTTCATTTCAGCCAGCGTCCTGTCTTCTATCACACTACTTCCGCTGGCAATATTCGCTTCAATAGTATTCCCGGACTCATCGCTCTTTGGCCTGCCAATCAGAAACAAACCAATCAAAACGATAAAGACCAACAAAAATATCCCTAATATAACAATATTTTTTTTTCTCATAAAGTTGTCTCCTCCTCTCACCAGAACAACTTGCGACTGTGCTGCCAATGTACATGCAGTATTCTAACCGCATGTACATTGGCAGAATTCTTATGCCTTCCAACTACCACTTGATGCCATATATCCTGTTGAAATAGTATTGTCAACGTTAAATCTGAGTTTATACTTATTGTTAGAGTCATAACCTGAATAACTCAGGGCAATCGGGTTAGCACCTGTATAGGTACCTTTACCAAGGTTTTTATAGGAAGTTGCATATATGTTATTACTGTTCTTGACAACTCGGACATATAAATCCTGCCCAGTCGTATTATATATGTAACTATACGTGATTTTCGAAGATGTTCCCGCTGCATTTGTTTTTGTCAACGCTGAAGAGTACCATATTCTGGATGAACTCCCCAAACCTGCACTATAGGATGCCGCAGATGAGACATTCGCATTGCAGACAACCGCAGAAAGCATTGAAAACATCACGACTAAAACAGCTATTTTAAATTTTATTTTATGTACCATCTAAATCTTCCTTTCTGTATATGCATTTTTTACTATTCGTTGAATTGAAACATAAAGCAATAAATTTTTCCCAGCGTTCTTTTCCGGTATCTCACCACCCTATGAAAAGAACGCTTATGTCAATGGAATCTCTGTAAACAAGCACACTTTCGCACCCATGCGCATGGGCATCTCCATAATTCTGGTACATTCTCTCACCTGCCTAGTATAATAATGATGTAGTCAATTAAGACTACTTGGTTAACAAGTTTCTATATTTTATATCTTAAAAGATAACAGAAGAAGGTGTTCTTCCTTCATCAGATGTTATCTAAAATATTTACCATGTCTGACGGTTCCTGATAGACACCAGGTAAAACATAAGGTATTATCTTTAAGGATAGGACAAAGAATGTTCACCTCCTTGGGATGCTGATTTTTCAGCAGATACCTACAAGAAAGTCAATTAGTCCATTCGACAGGGTTTTATGTTTTAGCTGGTTGGGAGCCGGAAGGCTATACCCGTATAACGCGCTAGGTTGTGTACCTGCCAGATTGGAAATGGATTCCTATCAGAAAGGAGCTATTGCTCATGTCAAACAAAGTTATTTTTAATCCAGATGACTTATTCATCTCTGTTGGTATTGATGTCGGTGCTGATTTCTCCTGGATGTCTATTGCACTTCCAAACCAACAGTTTGTAGGAAAACCTTATAAAATCCTACACAGTAGTATGAATTCCCTTACAACCGCTGTTTCCAAAATAAAAGAAGCAGAAGAGCTGTATTCTTTGGAAAGCCGCATTTTCCTCGAATCCACGGGAATTTATCATTACCCACTCTTCTGCTATCTTCGTGATAAGGGTTTTAACTGCTCCGTTATAAATCCTATCATTACTAAGAATAGCACAAATATGAACATACGAAAAGTACATAATGATCGATTTGATTCTAAAAAGGCTGCTCTAGTTGGTTTGAAATCTGATTTAAAGGTTTCTCTTATGCCTTCTGACCTTGCCCTAAACTGCAGAAATCTATGCCGTGAGTACTACGATTTAATGGATAATCGCAGTGCCTATGTGAATAAACTGCAAGGTGAATTGCGTATGGCATTTCCTCAATATCTCGGTATTTTTTCTAAAGTTACTATCAATACATCTCTTGCTTTATTGGAGACCTATACAGCTCCAAATGCTTTTCTTGAAGCTGACAGACAAGAGATTATTGATATCATTCGTTCAACAGCCCGCTTTGGACTTACTTATGCTGAGAACAAGTATAATGCCATTATTCAGGCTGCTAATGATGCCAATGAATTCGGTTACATTATTGATAGCAACATCAAGCGCATCCGCCTATATATCAGTTTTATTCGTAAATATGACAAAGAAATCGCAGGCATCATTAATGCTTTACATGACCTTGTCAATTCTAACGAAGACACGGATTTTGTAAAACAAATCCACTTGATTGAAACATTTAAAGGAGCTGGCTTCTTATCTGCAGTTTCTCTTATGGGAGAAATCGGTGATTTCTCAGCATTTAATAAGCCGAAGCAACTCTTTGCTTACTTTGGACTTGATCCGGCTGTCAAGCAATCTGGTAAATTTGAAGGAACCAAAGTACAAATGTCAAAAAGAGGTTCCTCTATCGCCAGAAGAGTAATCCATGTATTAACTCTTCAAAGTATCAGCACCTCCAAAAATGGAGAGGCTAAAAATCCTGTGTTAAGAGATTACTACCTTAAAAAATGTGAATCAAAACCAAAGCTTGTTGCTATGGGAGCTGTCTCACACAAAGTATGTAATATGATATTTGCCATACTTAGAGACAACAAACCATTTGAAATTATTACACCACAGGAGCACATCAAACAATACAGTGCCGCTAAATGCGACATAGCTGCATAAAATACTGTTTTTCCCGAATCAATATCTTTTAAAAATCGATATTTTCACCAAGGGATAAGTGCGCCCTTTTTTAGTCTTAAAATAAATTCAATATTTTTTCATTTTACTATTGACATTTATTAGCTGGACTTTCATTTAAAAATATACCCACCTCAAACCTTTACTCCCCCTTTTGTCTGCAAATAAATATGCCTTGCATTAATGGACTTTTCTACAGACACATATTCATTACCGCAGTTCTTCAGGCATTTCCGGCTCATATGCTCTTCCCAAGCACTGGCAATTTGCAAAGACTACTGCAAATACTGCCATTACCGCCAAAATACCGTTAGCACTTTTCTTTAACAAAATCATTATTACAACCACTTGATAAAAAGTCAATGCACTGTGCACGAATACCCCTTGTCCGTGCACGAATTCTTAAAAAACATATTGAATCTTCAAAATATATATGCTAATCTTAATAGAGGATACTAAAGGAGTCGCTATGATTGCTATACACTTATGGGAAATAATTATAAACATCGCCGAAAGCATATTAATCGTAATTTTGTTGTTAAAAGGACTATCTCTTCATAACTCAAAGCATTACTGGATAGTTTTTATTTGTTTTGTTATATTATCAAGCATTCTGGTTTCCCTTTGCAATTTTGCCAATATAGGCACCACATCCACTCAATTTTTAAATTTCTTTTTCCGTCTTATATTTATTTGTATTGTCTTTCAAAACACACTCTCGGAAAAAGTATTTATTAGCTGTCTTCCCAGTTTTATGAGTATGTTTGCAGAGCAAGTAACTTACACAATTGCACTCATTGTCTCCACAGATAATCTTTCTTCCTTTGATTATCTGGGAAACAACCGTATTTTCTCAACATTGATATACTTGCTATCGGAATGTGTTTTCGTTTTTATTTCTATGTTCATCATTAAAGATATATCCTTTCTTCCCGGAAAACTCTATGTCTGTCTGGTAATTTCAACTATCCTCGCCTTGTTAGTATCCACCTTTTTTCTAAATATAATTGTAGAAATTGATACCCCATCACTTCCGCTGAAGTACAGAATCCAGTTGAATAGTATCAGTATTTTTACCATTTGCATTTTTCTCACAGTTCTTTACTTGGTACAAATAATCGGAAGAACATTTCAAAAAAATGCAAAGTTGACCGAAAAAATACATATTCGTGAAAAAATAGAGGAACATAATCAAGCTATTCTTCAATCGGTAGAAACCCTTCATAAATGGAAACATGATTATACCAATCATTTGATTGCTATTCAGGGTCTTATTGAAAAAAAAGAATATCAGCAACTTTCCCATTATATTAGCGAACAACGCGAAAACCTACCTGATTTTTTCACCACAATCAATACCGGACATTCTGTAATTGATGCAATATTAACAAGCAAGTTCACCATTGCACAGATGAATAATATAATATTTCATTACTCAGTCATACTACCGACAAATCTTCCTCTCAGCGATGTCGAAATTGCTGGAATATTAGGAAACATGATTGATAATGCCTTGGAAGCCTGTATGAATACAGAATCCACACTCTCTCCATATATTGAAATTACCATTAAACCTATACGATGTATGCTACAGTTCAAAGTAGAGAACAGTTCAAATGGAGATTATAAATTTGATGCTGATGGACACCTCTGTTCTACAAAAGAGGATCACCGATTACACGGAAATGGACTATCCACTATAGCCGATATTGTTCATAACCACTCCGGCTTTTTTGATATTTCCGCAAAACCAGATACCTTTTCCATCACAATCTACCTACCCTTGCCATAGAAAGGAGTATTTTCATGAACTTAAACATATCCATAATTGAAGATGAAAAAATATTTGCAGAACAACTGAAAAGTTTTTTAGAAAAATGGAGTAAAAACAACAAAACTGACGTTTCAATTAACATCTATTTGAACGGTGAAGATTATATAAAATCCAATTTATACAGTGATGAACTTATTTTTCTTGACATAGACCTAATTACAATGAACGGAATGAGTCTGGCAAAGCAATTACGTAAAAATGGTTTTACCGGCTATATAATATTTATCACCGCATTAACTGAATATGTATTTGAAGGATATCATGTTCAGGCTTTAGATTATCTTCTCAAACCAGTTGACTACGACAAGCTTGTTGCGTGCATGAAACCAGTCCTTAAGAATATAAAACAATCACAGCATATTTATGAAACCAAAAAAGAAATCGTCAAAATCCCTTATAATAGGATTTTGGCATTTACCTCTTATAGACATTATGTCGATATAATAATTTATCCTTCTTCCGAAAAAGAAAAAAACAATTATCGGCAAAAAATCACAATCAAATCCTTAGAGAAACAACTTCCAAAAGAATTTGTTCGCTGCCACAGAACAATTATTATTAACATAAATAAAGTCATAAAACTAACTAACAGAGACGTAACTCTCATAGACAACTCCACTTACCCGATTTCAGAAAGTTACCTGAAATCTGTTCGAAAAGCATTTTCTGAACAAATTAACGTATAATAGTACAATTGCAAAGGAGACATTTTATACAATGATACACCATATAGCCATAAAAATTGTTGATATTTTGTGCCAATATGGCTCACCAACAAAAAAT
>CAMVIN010000202.1 GCA_947167565.1 uncultured Clostridia bacterium
TCATAGAATGAATAATTGCCAATCTTAACTACTTTTTTTCCATCGAGTTCTGCCGGTACGACAACCTCCTCATCCTGCCCATTGTATCCGGTGATTATAATCTCATCTCCGACTATATAATCCTTATATTGATAACTGTAGTCGCCCGACACATGAGATTCAAAATCATAATCTTCTTCTTCCATTAGTTTTACCGGTACACTGTTACCGGATGCCCGGGCAGCACTGCCGGATAACACAGAACCTGCCATAGTTCCCGCTAAGAGTAAGCACAAACTTTGTTTCACTATTCTTTTTCTCATAATCACTATAATCTCCTTTATTTTACTTTTATTTTTTTGTTAAGTCCTTTTGAACGAAAGATTTTCTTGTATGATTTCATCTTTGTCTTAGGAACATAAATCGTTGTTTCAACTGTCATCTGGCTGAAAGCCTTTTTGTGGATGTTATTTTTCTTCAGCTTTACAGTCTTGATTCTCAGTTTCTTTAGTTTTTTACATTTTGCAAAAGCTTTTTTTCCAATACCGGTCACTGAATAAGTCTTTGTTTTTACTTTTATGCTTTTGGGTATTATCAGTTTTTTTATCTTTGCTGCTTTTGATTTTTTTACTCCACTCACAATGGCTTTCTTGCCGCTAACTTTGTAAATGATGTTGCCAATTGTTACGGTTTTTGCTGACTTCGTCTTTGTTGACTCTGTATTTGTACCTCCACTGCTCTGTTTCTCTGCGGATGTTGTTCCCTGGGAACCGGATGTACCCTGAGAGTTCTCAGCAGTCGGGTGCGAAGAAGCTGTCTGTGCCGGATCCGATTTTTTGTTCTCTCCCGGATTATTTTCATCTTTCGGATTGGTCTCTTCGTTCGGATCCTGCGGATTTTCCGGATCAGTTTTTATATCTTCTTCATGGTATACAGTAATGGCATCCGGATCTTCCAACAGGATATAGGCCTCATTACTTCTGGTCGAGCCGGATATCGTATAGGTAAGCTGCACCAAAACAATATCCGTCAACTGGTTCATCTTGATACGGAATGTCCGTGTCCCTTCCTCGGCATTATCATAGATACGCTCTGCTTCTTCCGTTTTGCCGTCTTTTTCATACTGCAAAGAATCTACAGCCTGTCCGTTGACTGAAACTCCCATGATGTTACCGTCTACGAATGACACATCCACGCTCCAATCATCTTTATTCTTTATAATATGTGCCGGATTTCCCAGTATCGCATTTACCATACTGGACCCGCTTCCATCCTCCGCCGTTGCTATTTTAATTTTGCCAAGATACTCCCGATCTTCTTTTGCTTCTACCCTCAGATTCTCGATTGCCGCAATCAGAGCATCCGTCGCACTGACAACTTCACTCTGTGTCGCAAGCAGATTTTCGTTTACCTTGTTGGCATCCTGCAATCGTAAATATACCGTTCGATATGTTTTTGTCGTGTAGTCATCCTGCACCAAAGCGTTGGCACGGTCAATCGCAATCTGCAACTCGGTCTTGTCTGCCGGTATGGTCAGAGAGTTCCAGTCAATCTGCAGCAATACCTCTTGTGACGTTCCATTCTCCTGTATCTGTATGGTCTCTGTATCCGGGCTTGTTGTTGTCACGGAATAAACATTTCCTGATTTGAATGAGATTCCGATTGTGTACTCGTCTCCTTTTTTTGTGATGGTCGCATAGCCATCATAAACATCGGTAAACAGTTCAGCCTTCGTCTGTGGGTCTTGCAGTCGGATCGCGGCTGCGTACTCTCCATCTCCCATCTCTTCTCCAATATCCAGAGAGAGATCTGAGGACACCTCATACCATGTTGTATCCCTGACATAAGCTCTTACTTTTACTCCGTCTTCCGGCACGTCCACCGTCACAGTATTGGAACTGGAATATCCTTGAAGTTCAGTCTCAGTCCCATCGCTGTTTACGACAACAAACCGATAATTCTTTGTTCCGATGCCACCTTTTGACGTTACCATTACCTTGGTCTTTTCTCCCACAGTTGTCTGTACATTCTGAAGGCTTGCCTCTATCGGCTGATATTCCTTGATTTTTGCCGTATTGCCAAGTTCGAGAATCTGGTTCACTTTTTCCTCACCGAGCTCATAGCTTCTGGTTCCCTTTGTTGCATAAAAAGTAATATTCGATGCATCGGTAAAGGCGTTGCTCTCGATCGTATCGATGTTCTTTCCCAGCACGACAGTCTTTAGCGCCGCTCCACCGATATCTCCGGCAATCTCTTTGACACCGTCCCCGTAGTACAGTGTCTCCACATGATCAGTCGCCATAGACCAGTTCACAACCGTGCCATTTCCTCCTCGGATTACTACATGTTTAAGAGAATCCATAAATGAGAGGGCGGAGTCATCCAGCAATTCCAGATCGTTTCCAAATGTAATTCCCTCTGCGCTCACACTCGAAAAAGCAAAGGCTCCTACGGACTTTAAACTGTCCGGCAATGAAATATCCTTTAATTTACCACAACCGTTAAAAGTGCTGTATCCCAGCGTCTCAAATCCTTCCCGCAATACCACTTTCTTTAATGTTGTTACATTTCGAAAACTGAATGGATCCGTGCTCTTGAGTGTGTCCGGTGCTTCATATTCTGTAATTGCATTGAGCGGTGGGCACAGGATCAGGCGTGTCACTTTTCCTTCACTCTGCCCATCGAGGATTCCATCTTTCACTGTAAACTACGGATTCTTCTCGTCACAGGTTATCGTCTGATGGTGAAAGTTTCCGGTAAAGGCACGAAGTCCCATCTTCTTTAAGTTCTTTCCAATGTGTACGCTTGTAATACCGGTACCTGAACTCTCAATGCCACAGTTGATGAATACATCATCCCCCAATTCTTCCAGAGTGTCCGGAAGGACTACCTCTGTCAGGGCATAACATCTCTCGAAAGCGCAGTTGCCAATCTTCTTTAGGTTTGTACCAAAATCCGGTGACGGACAGCTGGCATATTGGAAACAGTATGCACCGAGCGTCTCGGTCTGGTTCAACTCTATGCTACTCAGACTCAGACAGAATCCAAACGCATTTTTCTCAAGAGTTCTGACACTGGCAGGCAGGGATATGGACGTCAGTCCTGACTGATAAAATGCTGAGTTCTTAATCGTCTTTAAGTGAGAGGTCTCCTCAAATGTCAGTTGCTTAAGATCTTTCATCTCCACAAATGCCTCGGTATCAATCGTCCTCACACTGGAAATTATTTTGAAGGCATTGTCTTTCTTTATGCTCTCGTACTGATAAGGAACCGTAATGAGAATACTTTTGCCTTTGTCATAGAGGATGCCGTCCTCCGTAGAACACAAAAATGGATTCTCCGCATCTACTGTGATTTTTTTCAATCCTATATCTGTTGAAAACGGTGCTGACATCTCTTCCATTGTCAATTCCGGACCGATGGCTACGGTCTCAAGATTGGAACAGTTCGCAAAGGCATAAGCCTTGAGCGTCTCAAGACTATCCGGCAGTCCAAGTTCCTTGATGGAAGTTGAATTAAATGCGCTGATGCCGATTGACTTTAATCCTTCTGCAAAGTGAATCTCTGTCAGACCACATGAATAAAAGGCACTGTCCTCAATCCTCTCCAATGACTCCGGTGTGTTCAGCACTTTCAGACTGGCACCGCAAAAAGCCTGCACACCAATGCTCTTTACATTCTCCGGAATCTTTAACTCCTCAATTCCACTGGTATTAAATGCATAGTCATCAATTGTCTCCAGTGTATCCGGCAGCGATACATCCTTTAATGCCGATGTGTAGTAGAACAGAGAATTTGCGAGCGATGTCACACCTTCCGGCACAACAATCCCGGATAAGGCAATACAGTTGCTAAAAGCGGCACTTCCAAAATTTCGCACAGTGTCCGGAAGTGTTACCCCGTCCAATTTATAACATCTTAAAAATGCCTCCTGACCAATCTTTTTTAATTTACTTCCTTCCTGGAATGTAACGGTTTCCAGACGCTGGCAGTCCTCAAATACTCCAGTACCAATTTCTTTACAAGTATTTGGAATGGTCACCTTGACAATCGGCATCATATAGAATACATAGTCATCAATCTTTGTAACTCCCTCCGGTATTTCCACATCGGTCCGCCATCCGTTGTACGCTGTCAGAACGCCGTTTTCATCGATGACATAATCATCATAATCCTCACTGCGAATCAAAACTTCACAACTGTCGGAATATGTCTTTTCACCCCTGGTAATGGAGGCCGTGATGGTCACAGTTCCCCTTGTCAGAGCTTTGACAAGTCCCGTATCATCTACCGTTGCCTTCGCGGTATCTCCGGATTTCCAAGTGATCGTCCCTCCTGAAAATGAATCTGCCAGTGTGGCTCGCAGTTGCAGGCGGTCTGTCATATTGATTTTTGCTGTTCTCTGATTGATGACGATTCCCTGTTCGTCAGAAATATTTTCTACTTTTACTTTACATTTTGCCACTGGCGGTGTCTCGCCCTGCTCAGCCTCTGCCGTTGCCGTGATCACGGCACTTCCCTCACCAACGGCTGTGACGGTTCCATCGGATGTGACAGTCGCCACTTCTTCTTTATTGCTGGACCATGTGATTCCTGTCTTTGTAACCTCTGCCGGTGAAAAAGCAGCGGTCAATGTGACATCCTGACCTTTGATAAGTTCTACTTTCTCCTGTCCCAAAGCAATGGAAGTGGCATACGTATCCTGAATCGGAATCGTTGTCTGACTAAGATTCATTGCATAGTCGTATACATCAATTCCAAGTACATCCGTGCGGGCACCATCCACTGACTCCAGTTTCTCAATCAGATCTTCATAGTCAACGGTAAAGCGATAGATATTTTTTCCGTCTTTTTTCGTCTCCGGCTCAGCCGATGTTATGGTCTGTACCGCTGTCTCTTTGGATGATACCAATTGCAGCGCACTGATATAGTGGTTGTCTGTGATCTCAATTTCTAATGTCTGATCTCCCTTGTCACCAAGCAAACGATATCCGGATACGACTGGTTTTTGTTTATCCAGCTCGACATCAAATGTCCATGTATCCTTCCCGGCGTGCGGGCCACAACCCTCTGCTGTGATTGTCACGGTATATGTGCCTCCCGGCAATTCATGTCCGTCCTGATCGGTTCCGTCAAAAACCGGAAGCTCGTCTAAGAATGCTTCTGCATACGTCATGATATAATTCTGAAAGTAATATGACTTGCGCACATGATCAAAATCATAGCGCTTTACTTCATTTCCCTCTTCGTCCGTGATTACATAACT
>CAMVIN010000203.1 GCA_947167565.1 uncultured Clostridia bacterium
AATGACGTGAAACTGACTCAGAGAGACATTGCTGAGGAAGCAGATCTGACCCTGTAAAGTTCACTGTTGCCTACCACGGTCACAACATACCAATTATTCATGATTCTGTTAATAAACAAAGTTTGTTTTTCTCCTTCATAACGAACTGAGATACTACCGGACTCTGTATTCTTTATGGTCTGCAGAAGTTTCTCACCCTCTGCCGTGTCATTTATATATGTCCCCTTCCTGTCCTTATCCTCATGAGCGACAAAAAGGCCGTTCTCATCTACAATGTATCCATAACCTTTTCCATTTATCGTAAGTTCTTTCATCATATCCTGTATGCCGTCAAGTTTCAAATCCATGGATATTATATTTTGCCGATCCGGCAGCATTCTACAGACAGAGATAACCAAATCCCCTGTCTGGGCATCAATATATGGCGGCACAATGGCTGCTTCTCCGTCTTTCTCGCGGGCAATTGTGTACCAGTCACGACTTTTCGGGTCATAGTCCGCAGGAGGCTCCCAACCAAGTCCATCCATATATCTGCTCATAATGTATCCATAAATACCGTGGTAGTCGTCGCCGAACTGCTCCGATACATTTTCGGTCTCTTCTACCAGAAATTCCTGTATTCTTGCAGGAGTACTTCCACTGATAAGCATGTGATGAACTGAATCCGCCGTAATCTGCATGACATTTTCAGCTGTATTTAAATGATTTTCCACCAGAGATGAGACATTCTTCATCCGGTCCTCTATCACAGCACTTGAATTCAGTACATCAACTCTGTATATCAATGTTGATGTATAAAACACCATAACCGCCACGAACACAAAGACAAGAAACAGTGGAATGAGCATGCTCTTTGTTTTTCGCCCATTTTTTAGTTCTTCTTTCTTCATTTTCATATCTTCTCCAAATAACCACAGTCGATTACTCAATGGTAAAATATTTTTCCGGAACATCTACCTTAGTCGCGCCTACATAGTATCCGGGTTCACCCATGATATAAGTGTCCTGATAAATAAGAATTGTGTTGTCAGATTTGTCCCCCGTCCCAGCGTCTGTATAATTTGAACCGTTCCACTCAGCACCGGGTGAAAACACTCCATACGCTTTAGAAAGATCTTTTATATCTGCAAGCGCGCTCTGCCCTAAAATAACATTTCTGGCATGCTCTGCAAGACCTGCTGAAACAGTATATCCGTATGAATATGCCCATGTGCCGAATCGCCCGGAACCACCCTTTTTAACAACGGCAGCCTCAACCTTTTGAAGTATCTTCTCAAAATCACCGGTCTCTTTGGCAAGATCAAGGTCGAGCGCCCCCGGATATCCCATAAGAGGCGATGGAAGATCTGCCTCGACAAAGTATCCTCCATGCTTCAAAAGCATCTTAATCAGGGGCTCTGTATGGGCATCATTGGTGCAAAAATATGCTGATTTTTTTCCATATTTTTTTATCCATTTAGGAACATGTTTTAAAATATAGGACTGGGCTCCCGGAACTCCTACATCTGTCGTAGGATCCGGCGCGTTCTCCATCTTAAATTTCATTCCAAACTCTTTACAGGCTGCTTTCATAATAGCAACCTGTCTGGCTATTGTCTCATACTCAAGATGGCGAGAAAACGAGATGTGTACAAAGGTATCACAGCCAAGTTCATGCGCCGTTCGTATCATCAGGTATCCGCGGGAAACAAAGTCACTGCTCACTACCAGATCTGCCACCTTGCTGATTTCGGAAAAATCCTCATATGCCTCACCGGCAATACATATTATATCCGGCCTTTTTTCCTTGATCTGCCGAAAAGCTTCCATCGTTCCATCAACGGCCTGGTTGACAATAATAGCCTTCATTTTTGGATCCTCTGCCAGATTCACGATTGTCTGAATCGTCGTCTCCAGTTCCTCAGTAAAATTATCGGGATAAATGGCAAGTGTCACCTTGTCCTCGCCATATTTCTTCTGAAATGCCTCCGCGCCACGTCTGTCATCTTCCGATTGTGAAAATGAGCCCGTAACAATACCAATGCGAAAATCATCCTCCTCTTTTGATTCTTTTTCCTGATATTTTCCCGTATCTGCCGCCGCTCCTGTAACTGACGAATTGTCCCCGACAGAAACCGGATTCTGTTCTGTACCGCATGACACAAGTGCAAAAACCAGAAAAAACGCCAGAAGAGCACTCTCCATTCTCTTTTTCATACAATTCCTCCTTGTAGTTAAAAATTAAAATTTCATTCCTTTCACCCCACATGCATAACCGCATCCGGCTCATGTTTTTCCGTATACCGCTCCATGGCACGGCTTCCCACCACGCACACACACTTGTACACGCCCTCAAGCCTCTCTTTTTCCTCGCGGAGTCTTTGGGAATCACTTCCCCAGATAAGAAGTACCGGAAGTTCTTTTTCTCCGTCATCCGGAATCAACTGCTTTTCCGGTGGCAGATATTTTTTGAGCACCTGCTCTAACCGGTCATATTTTACCGGTTTGCTCAAATAATCCGTAAAGCCCTTTGCCAGATAATTCTCCCTTGCCCCGGCTATGGCATCTGCCGTCAGCACAATTACCGGAGTCCGATCCGTCACGCCCATGGACTTAAGTTCTTTTAATGTCGTCTCCCCATTCATTTTCGGCATCATCTGATCCAGAAGAATGCAGTCATATGTATTTTCCTTTGCCTTTTCGATACAGGCAAAACCAGAATTCACGAGGTCGAGCTGCATCTTTGTATCTCGCAGAAGCCCCTCCATGACTTCAAGGTTCATCTCGTTGTCATCCACGATAAGCACTCTCGCATCCGGCGCATAGAGCGTCGTCTCATCCACATCCATTTTTTCAAAATAGGCCGTAACCGCCTTACTGAAATCGCCAATTGGCTCCCTCTCTACCACCGGCTGCGGAAGAACAATCGTAAACGTACTCCCCACTCCGTATTTGCTCTCCACATCAATCCGCCCGCCCATCATCTCTACCAGACGATAGGTGATATGAAGTCCCAGACCGGTTCCTTCAATATTGCGGTTCTTTTTCTCATCCAGTCGCTCAAAACTCATAAATAGCTTATCTTTATCCTCTTCCCGGATACCAATTCCCGTATCAGCAACTTTTACTACCAGAATTATCTCCTCCGGTATCTTTCCCGCTTCAGCGGATACCTCCACATCGACACGTCCCTCTCTTGTATACTTAATCGCATTGTTGATGATATTGAGCAGCACCTGACGGATTCGAATCTCATCCCCCCGCAAGACAGATGGAAGTTGTTCCGAAACCGCAAAATTGTACTGAAGATCCTTTTCAAGTGCCCGGTTCCTCGTAATATTTATCACGTCATTGAGCACTGACGCCACATCATAATCAACCGGAAGAATTTCTAATTTTCCCGCCTCAATCTTGCTCAAATCCAGAATGTCATTAATCAAAGACAGCAGCGTGTTGCCTGCACTCTTAATTTCCAGTGCGTAATTTTTAATTCGCCTCTCCCCGGTATCCCGGATAATCATCTCATCCATGCCAAGAATCCCATTTAGAGGGGTTCGTATCTCATGGGACATATTGGCGAGGAAATCGTCTTTCGCCTTGCTGGCATGGACGGCCTCATTGGCAGCAATCCGGATTCCAATAAGTTGCTTAATAGTATATATAATCGCACATATCAAAAAGCAAAACAGCCCCACAGCCATAAAAAATCCAGAGAATACACCGTTATGAGCAAACTGATACATCATAATCTGAACTACTGCCGCAACTGCCAAAAAGAGAAAACCAACTGCAATAATGCGGTAGGAAGAAATCAAATGCTTTTTGACATCAAGAAAAATTGTGCCAAAAAGCACAATAATACTTACAATAGCACAGCCCGCAGCAAACGGAAATGCTTGGACAAGGGACATTTTACCGGCCACAAACAGACACGCGCACACGCAAAAATCCACAATCTCCAGAATTCCCACCGCCATCAGAGCCTTCTCATAGCGTCTTTGCTGAAGAGAATCAACAAATACCAGAAATGGCAGCGGCATCACCATCACCATCAAAAACGGAACATTTGATATAACCGACATATTACGGGTAAAAAGTTGTCGGAAGACTGAATTAGACATCACCCAGCACGCCCCAAGAATTACTCCCAGAGACAGTTCCTGCATCTCCAGATGTTTCTTGTGAACAATCCGGTAACAGCAGGACGCGATAAAGCTAATTAGTCCCAGAAGAAGAACCGCCAGCCCCAAAAACAGTTCCGCACCGAACTGCCGGAACAGATCCGCCAGAATCCCAAGGCGTGTTCCCATATAGACATCATATACCATTCCCGAATTGTAGTTATAATACAAGGTCAATTTCTTCCCCTCATCCCCCGGATAAATGGAAGCCATCGCATACCCCTCCGCCGACTGGTCACCAAAAAGAGCATAGTCCTTTGCAGAATAATCGAGCCGCAGTTCATCTCCTATATAAACTCTCATATCCATTCCGCGAAAACAGAGAACAGAGACATCTTTATCTATGCTCTCCGGAAGAACAGTTTCCAAAACAATGTCACCATCCGCTCTTCCCGGAACCAAGAACGGTTCTCTCGTTCCGTCTTCTTTTACCAGACACCATCGATCCCTCGGCAGCATCTCACAGATATCCCCGTTTCTTGGAGAATTAAACGGCAGAATCATCTCGGCAAGGAAAATATAGCCAAACACAAGAATCACAATTACCGTAACAGAGATTCTTATATATTTCATACCGCACCATTTCCTTTGTCTATCATTTTTTTCAACTCCGCCAGTCCCAGATTAATCTGCTTGACACGATGCTTGTAGACCAGACTATTGACCTGCCATATAATAAAATATACAAAACTGATACAGCCAAATAGAATCAAATTCTCTATCGGAGTAGAAAAAGTCATCCACTGAAGTGCGAATCCTATCAAAAACAAAAATATTGTTGTCAGTAAAAAGTGAAAAAAAGTTGCTTTCAACAGACTCCACTCCTCAATATCGTAGACCACAGCACCGCCCATACCAATGGCGCCGTAAACCCCTGAACCTATCAT
Source organism: uncultured Clostridia bacterium (assembly GCA_947167565.1). Lineage (GTDB taxonomy): Bacteria > Bacillota > Clostridia > Lachnospirales > Lachnospiraceae > Eubacterium_F. The sequence continues at coordinate 5,048 of CAMVIN010000203.1, forward strand.
CTCCAGTATGAACGCCAGCAAAACACTTCCCACATCTTTCGCAAAATCCGGCGAATACAAATATACGTTTCCATCATTCATCGTAAGCGTCGCGGACACCGCTGTTATGGTGACTCCGACAAGGATACCAACTGCAAAACCAAGCGAGCCCTTCACAATAATCTTATTTT
>CAMVIN010000204.1 GCA_947167565.1 uncultured Clostridia bacterium
CATACTCGTTCCGACCGCTTCAAGTCGGGAAGGATTAGCAAGTGTCGATACCGCAAGCTGACCCAGAAGGTTGGACTGACCATTGCTGTACACCCCATATATTTTACCATCCGTCTGAACAGAAAAACCATTCAGGCTTCCGGCTGCATTACCTGCATTATTTCCCTCTGTATCACCACGTCTTGGCTGAACGTTACTGGTTGCTTTTGACGCATACATGGTGAGTCCGGAAAAGTCAATATCAACACCGCTTACCGGAAATGGATTGTCTGTCTCACTTCCATTATTCAAAGTAAGGTTTAATTTAAATTGACCATCTTCGCCAACATAAGTAAAAGCACCGCTGGAACCATTGAAAACCAATGTCGGAAACGTGTTGCCATCAAATGAAATCGTACCATCGGTATCGACTTCATAATTTACGTCTTCACCATTAAATATCAGAGTCCGCTCAACCTTATTATAAACCGGATTACCATTCTCATCCTCTGTCTTATCTTTCAACATAGATTTACCATCCGGTCCAAGAATATCTGTGAGAGAGACCGTATATTGATTCGTCGCATCATCCGATACCTGCGAAACCGACAACTTTGCCGTACAGAGATTACCCAAATTATCATAAAAGCTAACCGGAATCGGGTATCCGGAAGCTCCCGTTGCCACCAGCGGATCCTCCGCATCAATGTTACCGGAAAGTGTAATAGCGGTTGTTGCACTCGGATCAGAGAAGGAATTTTCCGGTCCCATCAAGTTGAGCGATGCAACTGTATCCTTGCGGATATCACCGTTCTCATCCACTCTCCAGCCAAGTACGGAGGCGCCGTTTGTCGTACAGTACAACGTACCATTTGCATCAATATCCAGCGCACCGGACTTAGTAAAATAAGTATTGTTATTACTGTTGACAATCAGGAACGCGTCACCATTAATCATCAAATCCATGCCGCGGTCTGTTCTCTGAGTCGCACCCGAGCCGCTGAGATCCACACTGATTGCCGCCACATTCGCACCGAGACCAATCTGAACCGCATTGGTACCGGCCGCACCGGTTGACGCATTCGGTCCGGAAGCCGACTGTGTTGTCTGATAGTAAACATCAGTAAAATTCACAGAAGAAGAACGGAAACCGACCGTATTTACATTGGAAATGTTGTTACCGATTACATCCATCTTCGTCTGATGTACTTTCAATCCGGAAATTCCGGAAAACAATGATCTCATCATAATAAATCACCCTCCAATATTTTATTCTGATGCGCTCTCTCTGTCATTCAAGAGCGCTCATGCTTCCTGTTAAGGGCCAGCATGTTAATTAATAATTGCACCATCGATATTGGTAAATACCGCATGATTTGTGTCATTCACAGCTGTAATAACGGTATTGTTTTTCACATTGACGATAAACGCCAAATCATCCACCATAACCAAAGACTCTTTCATACCTTTTTGTCTCGCCTGGCTCGCTGCATCCTGCAATCTCGCTCTCTGCTCTTTTGTTATGTCAATATTCCTTGTTTCTAAACGCTTAGTCGCATGCTTCGAGAAAAGAATGTCATCAAAGGTTTCGGTCTTTTGTTCTGAGCCGACAGCTTTTGACATCGATGAAGATGGTCTCATTTTATCGCGAATCTGTTCAATGGACATATACTGTCTGTCTACATTCATAGTACCTCAACCTCCTTACTTTTTTCTTAAGCATTGACAATTCCACTGTCCATTACTTTGATAGTGACCTTATCTGTCACAGATGTGGAATATGCATCATCAAAGAAAAATCCCATATAATAACTTCCGGATGCCAAATCCTCAAATGCCTTTGCGGATATTGTCAGTTTACCATCTGCATACTTGATCAAATTTGAATCAATGTAATCGCCGTTGATTGCAACAGCCACACTGTTTGCTTCATACCCCTCATCTCCCAAACTGATCGAAATTCCTATATCTGCCGGATTCGACATGTCATAAGCATAAACCTGTTGTGAAACAGAAGGAAGATGAGATTTGATTGCGTACTCGGTATCCATCACTTGAACAAGCTCATCCATCGTATAAGATGTACCATTTACAGATAAGTACGCATCTCCCTCTTTCATCTCCACATAATCGACAGTTCCGCGAATTTCTTTGACATCTCCATTTGAATCCGCATGATTGATAATGACCTCTTTACCTACCATACCATATGCTGAAGTATTAGAAAGCGTTGCATTCATATTGGTCATCTGCTCTAATGACGAGAACTGCGCTAACTGTGCAATAAAATCTGAATCTTCTTGCGGATTTAGCGGATCCTGATTCTGCATCTGACAAACCAAAAGCTGCAAGAATTCTTCCTTCCCAAGATCATTTGACACCTCTTTCTTGGAATCACCGTTCACCTGACTCTGCTTCATGCTGGCACGGTCAGTATAACTCAAGTCCTCCAAATATGAGGTAAGATTACTTGATATTTCTGCCATTGTATAACCTCCTTCTCTTATACATTATGCTGTGTAGTCCACCACGCTGTTAACATCGCGCCGCTCCGCTTCTGTTTCTCTCTGTTCTTCAACAGAAATACTCTCTGTCTCATCACTGTCAAAGCGAAACCTACGACTTCTTCCACCGGAGCCCTGCTGTCCCTGCTGTTCTTCCTCACGATTGTGTTCTCCAAGACCAAACTCTGATACGTTAACTTCGACATCGTTCACCTTCAGTCCCTGTTCCTCAAAGGTCTGCTTTAATGTAATCAACTGGCTTTCAAGCGCCTCTTTCGCTGCCTGCGTCTCAACAGTAAGAATCGCTGTTGATACTCCCGCCGACGTTGCAACTTGAAGATTTACTCTCCCTAAACTTGCCGGATGAAGTTGAAGTTCCATGCTTGTTGTTGATGACATCACACGAATTCGAACCTGAGATACAACCTGCTCTACAATCCGTGTCATGGTCTGCCGCGCCGAAGAAACTTCCTCCGCATCTCCCTGTCCGTAAGCCTGGGATAACTGATCCACAAACTGCGTATTAATCGCCGGTTCTCCGGAACGAACATCCTGGCGTTCACGTCTTGATAACACATCCGTTCCCATCTCAGAGCCCTGTTCTGTGCCGGCACCGCTCTCGCTTTCATTTTGTTTTTCCATGATAACATTGAGATTTGTAACAGATTCCTCACCTTCTGACATCTGTTCTGCAGCATCCGGAACCTGTGTTGAGTCAGATAACATCTCAGAAATCTGATCCGCTATAGAATGTATCTTGTCTGTTAACGAGTCCTCGGTTAAGATTGTTGCCTTATCTGTAATTCCATGAAACTTCATTACAAGATTCTGCAGCATATCCATACCTTCACCATTCAGCAATCCATCTTGAATTGTCTGTGCAAAATCTTCAAGTGCGATTCCCGCCTGATTCATCAAATCTTCCACATCTTCCGCCGACATCTGAAAATTTGTCTGAAACACAACCATAACAACCGTTACGACAACCTCAGCTCGAGTTTCCCGTTTAATTTGACTTGAAGAAGCCTCCTTCTTACCGGACTTAACATGATCTTTCTTATCGGAATCGACGGATTTTCTTATCTTATCCCCCATCGGCTTCCCCTTCACGCCAACCGGTCGAACAGCATCCATAGCATCTCTTATTGAGTTTTTTGCACCATAATTTTTCCCGGACATCATGCTATCAAACAGTCCCTTATCCGCCTTTGTCGCTTTTGTTGAGTACTGACTCTTTAAATCTGATGTTACCATTGATATTCCCTGTGTCTGCATTTCCTTTCCTCCTTTCATTAAAAGATTTTGTAGTTTCCTTTTTTCTCAACTACAAGATATATATCGGCAAAAAGAACAAAATAATTAATCATTTGTTTTTCTTCATCGCCGTCATTTTCGTTGTAACCTGTGCCGCTGTTGTCGTGCTCATATTCTGTAAAATAAGGGCACTCTTGGTAGACTGCATACTGTCAAGGATACTTGCGACAAGTTTTAAATCTCCGGACATTTCTTCCAGTATGGCAGCCGCTCTGGCCGGCTCCATCTTACCGTACATTTCTCCCTGATCCTTAATTTCCTGAGAGTATTGAAAATCCTTCACAACCTCACGATATATCTCTTCCGCATTATCCGGTTCAATTTCTTCATAATACTGCTTGTATTCCTCTGTATCAGGTGCTTTATCATTGTATACAACATTTTTGTCAAATTTCTTTACACGCTCAGCAAATTTTAACTGATTATCTTCAAATTTTTTAAGTCTTTCTACCTCTGCCTTTAACTCGTCAATTTGACTGTTATTCGCATCATCCGAACTACTCGTTGCAGCCAATTTTCTCTCTAATTCACGTATTTTAGCATTTGCCTCTCTAAGATTGTCATAATCCTCATTTTCTGTCGCATCTTCACTCTCAACACTTGGCAGAATATGATTCACCACTGGAACATCTTTTAATACCGGATAGAGTACTTCACTTCCAAAATTCCCTACATCCAATTTTATCAACACTCCGAAAATCGCAAGCCAAATAATCACAATAATTACAACAATCAAAATTGTGAGAATCTTACTGCCTGCACCTTCCTCCTTTAATTCCTGAGATTCCTGATTATTATCCTTATCCTTTTTTGCCATCTCTTTTCATTCCTTTCCATCTCATAACTATGAAATCAGTCCACTTCCATAGCGGTAACTCACTAATTCGTCAACTTCTTTCTGTTCTTTTTTATTTTCCTCAGCCACAAATTCTTCAAACGCCTTTTCCCTGAGTTTCTCGAATGTTTTTCGCTCCTTCATGGCATCCTGAAGTTTCAATCTGGCATTTTCGACTTCTATTTCTCTCTGCCTCACAACCATTTGTTGCTGTCTGACATACATTTTTAATATTTCAATCGCATCTTCTTTCTGGCGAATTTTTCTAACATCCGTAAGCCCTGCTACTTCCTCTCTGAGTTCAAACTCTGCCTTTTGCTGTCTGTCTTTTAATCTCTCCAGTTCTTCCTCCGCCTCCAAAAGCCTCATATTGGCTTGACTGAATTCATTTTTTGCCTGCTCCTCAAGTTTTTCTTTCATCGTGAGCAGATTTTGCATAGAAAATATAAAACGAGCCATCTCAATATCATCTCCCTATTTTCTAATGAATCTCTTTATTCATCTGAAGAATCCGAAAAAATA
>CAMVIN010000205.1 GCA_947167565.1 uncultured Clostridia bacterium
CTACAAACTTTTTTGATTTTTTTCAATAAAACTTGTAAAATTACAAAAATCCTCCTTTCCATCGTATTCAAAAGGACTTTTTATCCTTTCTACTTACTATAACGATGGAAAAGTGGATTTCCGGACAAAAATATTTAATTTTTTTTATTTTTTTTCGCCATAAATACTTTCAGCCATATGAATCAACGTAATTTCGGGACTTTCAGTCCCCATTGCAGCAATAAGATATGAATAATCTAAATCGTCCCAGATAAGCCAATAATCATTATCTTTTTCATAAAGAGTTCCCTCTATTCCATTAATTTGAACAATTTTACTTGAATTGAACTCGGCATCCTGTGTACTCCCCATATTTTCTGATATTTTATCTCTGCCATACATGATTCCACTATTATTCGTCTTGTCATCCACTTTCTCCCATACAACTGTAATACTCTCCTTCCCCACATCCTCCTCTGTCTTCTCATACCCTTCCGGCACAAAAGTCGGAATATCAGAAACCGGAACCGGGATAACATTTTCCTCCACTTCCTGATTCCTCTCTGTATAATTCCTCTGTATCATCTGGCTGTCAGATAAATAAGTAGTCAGATATTTCCAAGGATTGAATCCAAATACCCTCGCACTGACTTCTCCTGCGGCAAACAAACTCAGGAAAGCCAGTAGAAATATCGCAACACGCCTCGCAATCCGATACAGACGAACATTTCCTCCAAAATATTTCTCTGCTTGAAAAAGGCGTTTTATCCGTTTTTGATAAGAACGCGAATACGGTGGGTGTGCTTTTTCGTAATCCGGCCCGATCAAACCCATCTCTGCCTCCACATATTGTCGGAACAAATCCCCTATTCTGTCTTCACTCATAACCCCAGCTCCCTTCTCAATTTTGCTCTGCCCCGCTGTAGTCTTTTATCCACAGCATCGGTAGAAATTCCCAGTATTTCACCTATCTCCCGCGAATTCATATCATTCATATAAGACAGCGACAGCACTTCGCCATACTTTTTTGGCAGATTCCGAAAAACCTCTTTCATCTCAAAATCTCCCATTTCCTTATCCAATGAGGTAAGAAATGGCGACTGGTCATAGTCATCAATCAAAGTTTCCGCTTCTATGCGTCTTTTATTCTTTCGATAGATGTCTATTGCCGCCCTCTCAACTACTATAACGATGAAACTCTTCGTTTCCGGACAAAAAATTTCAGAAATTTTGTCAAGATGTTTAATCATACGCTCCCATGCAAGCATCAGAGCATCTTCGGTATCTTCATGGTGATTCAGAATTTTATTTGCGACGCTGTACATAAGGCGGTCGTAAGCCTCATAAAGCTGCTCAACTTTATGTTTGTCCTCTGGCATATCCACCATCATCATCACTGCAAATAACATGATTTTTCCCCCATGTGTTTTATTGTAATTACTGAACAGTTACAGCAGTTTTGAAAAACCGGTGCGAATCTCTCAATTCGCACCGGTGGAATTTTCATGCATTATTAATGTCTTGGCTCAAACTTATTCTTAATCAATTTCGCCAATGGTTTTTCCACGAAGAACGTCATCAATGTCGCCACACCAACCGATACAATCAGACAGATAATCGTGTACTTCCACTGCCATGCCGTATCTCCAAGCTGGTTCGGCGGGATATCACCATCATATCCCGGAATCCTCAAATCCTTTAACTTGACAAAGAGATATTGATGCCAGATATACAGGTTAAAGGAAATCTCCGCCAAAAACCTCATCACTTTATTATCCCAGATTACACGGAACCATTTAACGGCAAAGATTGCACTAACCACAAACGCCATGAAAACCAGGGATAAAAGGTATCGGTAATCTACCTGCCACAACGTCTCTGAGGCATAACTCATACGATGACTACACAAAATCTTATAGAGCCACATACAACTGATTGCCAGTACCGTAAAGAAAATTGCCTCGCCCTTATTTTTCCGGCGATCCTTTGTCATGAGAACATAGGCATACGCACCAAGAATTCCGTTTGCGTAGACACTGGCAAATGTAAAGGTGTTATTTACCCAGTAATTCTGGTCAATATGCGCAAAATTGTGGCTTATAAGCCAACTGCTGATAATACCTACAGCCACCATTCCCAAATACGTCGCAATCGGATTTTTTTTGAAAAATCTGACGATAAATGGGAACAAAATGTAAAACTGTACTTCTACCGCCACGGTCCACAACACACCGTTCAACTGAGTTGCCTGCGAAGAAATCGTAAACCAGTTGTGCAGGAACACCATGTGAGGAAGAAAATCTCCTAAAAGCGCTATGAGATTCGCAAAACTTCCCATTGCAATTCCAATGATAAGAGCTATAATAACTGCAATATAATATGATGGGACAATACGAGCCACACGCCTCACATAAAACTTGGTCATCCCCGGCGCTTCTTCCCCATATACCATCTCCCTTGCATAGGGAAGAAACAGGCAGAAACCCGATAACAGAATCATCATATCTACCAAAATACTTCCGTTACGCGGTAACCAGTCAAGGTTAATCGGTCCTGCCACCGGCATGAGCCATGACAACTGCCACAAATGATACCATACAATCACTAAAACCGCTATTGCACGGATACCGTCAAGGACACCGATGTGATGAAGCTCATAATCTCCCTGTACACTCGACATCGCCGTTGTTCTTTGAGGTACCACTGATTGCTGCGGTGGTACCGTTGGCTGCTTTTTCGGCTGTTTGGGCTGTTTGGGCGGTTTAGGTGGCTTCCCGCCAAAATCTTCATATACTTCGCTCATAAATCCCTCCATCAATTATTCTTATAGGATGTACACCCTCTCCGCATTTTATGCCAGCGCTGCTGTCACTATCGCCATGGAATAAACTTCCGACGCATTGCAGCCACGTGACAAGTCATTGATTGGTGCATTAAGTCCCAGCATAATCGGGCCATATGCCTCAAATCCGCCAAGTCTCTGAGCAATTTTATAACCGATATTTCCAGCGTTAATATCAGGGAAAATAAAGGTGTTAATCTGCCCTGCATTCTCCTCTTCCGGACATTTGGTACGGGCAACACGCGGAGAAACAGCGGCATCAAACTGAATCTCACCGACAACCGGCACATCCGGCATCATTGCCTTTGCTTTCTCAGCCGCATTGCGCATCTTGTTGACATCCTCGCCACTTCCCGAACCAAACGTGGAATAACTCAGGAATCCAACAATCGGATCAATACCAAAAATCTTAGCACAGGAAGCGCACTCTCTCGCAATCTCTGCCAGTTCGTCTTCGTTTGGCTTAATGTTAATCGCACAGTCGCCCATTGCGAGAACGGTATTGCCACCGGCAGACTCTTTTACTAATATGTAGCAGGAAGAAACGATGTTATTATTCGGCTTAGTCTTGATAATCTGAAGTGCCGGTCTCACGGTATCTGCCGTTGAGTAGGTTGCACCTCCGAGAAGCGCATCTGCCTTTCCCATCTTGACAAGCATCGTGCCAAAATAATTACCGTGCATACAAGTCTCTTTTGCCTTTTCAATCGTCATTCCTTTATTTTTGCGAATCTCATAGAGGCACTCTGCCATCTCATCAATCCCTTCATAGTTCTTCGGATCGATAATTTGGGCGCCGCGAATATTAAATCCGCTCTCCTCTGCCGATTTCATAATCTCATCTTTTTTGCCGAGCAGAATCGGCTCTAAAAATGTGCTGGCAAGCAGTCGGGAAGACGCCTCCAGAATACGCGGGTCACTGCCCTCCGTAAACACGATTTTCTTTGGGTTTTTCTTTAAAATATCGATTAGTTGTCCAAACATTTTACTACCTCCAAAAATATAATTCAAAAATGTAATTCTATACTTCTATCATAGCAATTTTCCCGAATTTTACAAGAGGAAAATGATAAAACCGAAGTGCTTTTTTAAAAACTTTTCTCATTTTTTGTAGGATTCTGCCAACGCCTTAAATGCCGGCAGAGAATTCTCAATCTGTTCTGTACTCACGCAGTAAGAAATACGCACAAACCCCGGCGTTCCAAAGCTGTCTGCCGGTACAAGCAGGAGTTCGTAATCCCTCGCTCTCATAGAGAAGGCATTTGCATCCTCCTCCGGCGATTCTACAAAGAGATAGAAGGCTCCATCCGGCTTAATACAGCGATATCCATAGTCCGTCAAGGCCTGATAGAGAAGGTCTCTGTTCTTTTTGTAAACCGAGACATCAGAAGTCTGACCGATGCAGCGCTTGATAATCTGCTGGAACAGGCTCGGTGCACATACATAACCGAGTGAGCGTCCTGCACCACAGACAGCAGCATAAATCATCTTCCAATCCTTTGCCTTGTCGGATACCGCAATATATCCGATGCGCTCACCCGGAAGAGACAGGGATTTGCTGTAAGAATAGCATACTATCGTGTTGTCATAATAATTCATCAGATACGGAACCTTAATGTCGCCGTACACAAGTTCACGGTATGGTTCATCTGCAATCAGAAAGATTTCGTGTCCGTATTCCTCCTGTTTTTTCTCAAGAATTGCACAAAGACTCTTAATCTTCTCCTCTGTTATCACGACACCGGACGGATTGTTTGGTGAATTAAGAATCACTCCCTTGGTGTGTTCTGTGAGGGCAGCTTCAAATGCCGCCTCATCAATCTGAAAATCCTCCGGATTACTGTCTGCAACAACAAGTTTTGAGCCGGTATTTTCTACAAAGACACGATACTCCGGAAAGAATGGTGCAAAGGTAACAAACTCATCGCCATCTTCTGCCAGCGCCTTCAATGAAATTGACAGCGATGCCGCTGCTCCGACTGTAATATAAAAGTTATCTCCCGTAAGGGATGTACCATACTTTTTATTTGTATCATCCGCAAGTGCCTGACGAAGCCCGGCATCTCCCTGTGCGGAGGTGTAACTGTGCAGCATAATCGGATCCCCGTTCTCCAACAGGTCCAATGCCGCCTCCTTCACGCACGCCGGTGCCGGCACGCTTGGATTGCCGATGCTAAAATCAAACACTTTGTCAGCCCCAATTTCTGCTTTTCTCTTGTTTCCATATTCAAACAAGTCTCGAATCACCGAGCGATTCGTGCCCAGTTGAACCATTTTCTCTGATAACATAT
>CAMVIN010000206.1 GCA_947167565.1 uncultured Clostridia bacterium
GAGACGGCAGAGTCCTTGCTCACGCCCACCACCTCGTAGCCCTGTGCCTGCAATTCATATGCCTTTAACTTATTGAGAAGTCCGATTCCGCGTCCCTCCTGGCGAAGATACAAGAGCACGCCTCTTCCTTCTTCTGCAATCTTCTTCATGGCATTCTCCAACTGCTCTCCGCAGTCGCAGCGCTTAGAACCAAACACATCACCCGTAAGACATTCCGAGTGAACCCGGCACAAAACCGGCTCTCCATCACTGACATCCCCCATCGTGAGTGCTACATGATGTTCACCATTCGTAATATTTCGATAGCCATGAATGATAAAGTCTCCAAATTTTGTTGGCAGTTTTGCCTCTGCTTCCTTGGTCACAAGACTTTCCTTTTCAAGACGCTTGCGAATCAACTGCTCTATTGTAATAATAGTCAGTCCATGCTCCTCTGCAAAATCCTTCAGTTCCGGCATGCGCATCATTGTGCCGTCATCTTTCATAATCTCACAACAGAGACCACATTCTTTCAAGCCAGCCATCTTCATCAAATCAACGGTCGCCTCCGTGTGTCCAGCGCGCTTGAGCACACCGCCTTCTCTCGCCTCAAGAGGAAACATATGTCCCGGTCGCCGGAAATCCTCCGGTCTCGCTTCGTCATCCACGCACTTCATCGCTGTGAGTGAGCGCTCCACTGCCGAAATCCCCGTTGTCGTGTCCACGTGATCAATTGACACCGTAAATGCCGTCGCATGGTTGTCCGTATTGACAGTCACCATCTGATTCAGACCAAGTCTCACCGTCAGTTCCTTGCTCATCGGCATACAAATAAGCCCCTTTGCCAGCGACGCCATCATATTGACATTTTCCGTCGTCGCAAACTCAGCGGCACAAATCAAGTCTCCCTCATTTTCTCTGTCCGGGTCATCTACAACTAAAATGACCTTTCCCTGTCTCAAATCCTCTAATGCCTGCTCGATTGTTGCAAAATCTTCCATCTTAACCTCCATTTTTACACTAATATTTTAAGTGTAACACATAAATCGTAAATCGTAAATATTTCAATTGAGAAAAATTTCTATCATTTTAACTATTTACTTGCAAATCTTTCTTCAGTTTTTTAAATGCCTCGAGAGAATTAGTACAATATGTTTTTCTTCTCGTAATGCTACCAATGTAATTCATTCCCTCAGTCACACTTTTTTCAAATTTCGCAACTACCGGAAATACATACTGATCTATCTTTTGTTTTATAGTAGTTACCGTCTGGTCCAATTCGGCCTGTGCGGAAATATCATACCATGAACCTTTCTTTGGTTTCATAGAATAAACACCAATTAAGCTGTTGACATTCCTATCCCTATCAAGAGCCAGCGACCAGATACAAAACTCACATTGCACATCAACAACGTCCTCAAGATTATTATATTTTGAAAAATAAAATTGTATATCAAAAACAAAATCTCCCTCTCTTTTTCTCAGACAGGATTGACTTTTAATAAATTTCCATCCTGTATATTCCGTTAAATTTTGATAGAGTCTTTGCTTTGCCTCGTCTGTCGAAAAAAAATTTTTCTCTTTATCCAACAATGCCATTACCTAACCCCCTCTTTTCTGTCAACTCAAATCATAAGATGAATATCCCAGTTCATTTATTTGCATTTGTAATTCCACAAAACATTTATGATTTTTAGATTTTGAAAACGCTCCTTTTTCACCAAATATAATTCGGATAGTTTTATCCGAAGTGAAAAAATCAAAATACGCGGGTGTAGCCTCTATATTCCTCTCCGCCACACAAGTTTCGCTATCATAACGCTTCCCGGTACAGTCCGCAAAAAAAATTTCACTTCCATCTATAAAAATAATTCCTTTACTATCAATCGTTTTTATTTCAGAATATTTTTTCACCAAATATTGCATAAAAATGATTCCTCCATTTTATCACGTCCTCTCAGACTCTTATAGTGTATTCTCTTTAAAGGCCTTCATCATCTCATTGGTGAGACTCAAATCATTCGGCTGAAGTACAATATCCTCTCTTTTCACCCACTCAGCATATTTCAGTTCATTTTCATCCATGTGAATTTCTCCGTCACCATCCGCTTCACAGAAAAATCCTGTGAGAATATCCTGTGCCATCCCCCACGGCTGAGATTTATAATATCTGATGTTCTTTACTTTCACTCCTGTCTCTTCCATGACTTCTCTTGCCACAGTCTCCTCAAAAGTTTCTCCAATCTCGGTAAATCCCGCCACAAGAGCATTATGACCGTATCCTCTCCGATATCTCGTAAGCAACAGACAGTCACCGCAAACAACCCCGACAATTACTGCGGGGTTAATTCTCGGATATATCATGTTGCCACACTCCGGGCACCGAAGCACCCGCTCTTTTTCATCATGACAAAGCGCCGAAGAACATTTCCCACAATATTTATTTTCTGCATACCACTTCCACAAATGATATGCCGTAAAAACAGCAAAAACCTCTTTGCCGTAAAATGTATCACGAACTTCCCGGATGGAATAATACGAAAAGCCAGTCTTTTGATATTCTTCATCCTCCAGCGAAAGAAAAAACCTCTTATCGTCCAGAGAAAATAAGTACACGCTATGTCTGTCCATCCTGCCAGAACTATCCGGAAAGACTAGCGCTCCCCCGCTCTCGCCGAGTAAAATCTTTCCCTCTTTATCAAAAACAAGGAGAACATCGTCCTCTTTTATTTCGCAGGAAATGTATTCATTATGTAACTTACTTGGATAAATATCCTGAATCATATTCATACCCCCGCTATCACATCAGAAATTATTTGTTCCGCATCGCTTCCCACAACATCCAGCATCTCCGCTTTGATTAATTTCGTATTTTTTATTCCAAAAAACTTCTCTGCCAATGTCTTCATATAACCAAAACTGTAGTCCTCCACATAAGGACCGCCCGCCGTAGTGACATAGATAAGTTGTTCTGCCCTGCACATTCCTTTTGGTCTGCCATCATTCCCATATTCCGAAACGATACCTGTCACATAAATATTTTCAATATATAATTTCAGGAGTGCCGGAAAGGAAAGATCCCAATAAGGCGCTGATATAACAATCTTATCAGCAGACGCAAATTGTTTTGCGTAGCGAAACATAGAATCTGAATAATCCGCTTTTTCTATTAAAGCGGTGCGCTTTTCAAGTTTCTCTGCGGATAGCGGTTCCAAATTCTCCTCCGGCAGGTATAACTCCTCATAATCTCCACCCATTTTCTCAAGAACTGCCCTCGCAATTCTGTCCGTCCGGGACTCTTCCCGAACACAACTGTTGACGTATAGAATCATAATTTACATCCTTTCCTATCTCTCTTTGGATTCTTGGGAAACCAGCCCTTTTCCACTCGCTTTTCCTGTTGATATAGTTCGTGTATACTCCAAAAGCAACTGGCTGCAATAACAGAAAAAATGCAACTTACAACAACCTTATCCGCAATCAGTGACATTATTAAAAACACCAGGCCGACTACCGCAAAAATAGGCCATATCTTTTTTGAAAAATGAAATTCTGCCCATATCACAATCGGATGAAATATTCCGATAATTAAAAATGTAATTGCTCCAATCAATATTCCTGTAAAATTCATAAAAGTCCTTCGTACCGAGCGCTTTGTGTGTGAGTAATCCGCCCCGGTAGCATTCTCCCCTTTATTATTCTTTGGTTCTCCAGATTAACCAAAAGGAGAACTGTGTGTTGAAATCTATTGTAACGGAAAACTTAGTATCTTTCAAGGAGTTAGAGAAAAAAGTTTGTGTTTCTTTTTGTCGCGGTTTTTGATATAATATAGTCATCTAAATGAAAGAGGAGGAAATATTATGTTTCAATTCATCAAACAGTACATTAAAAATCCTAAAATTATCGGTGCCATTGCACCAAGCAGCCACACGCTGGCCAATGCCATGATGGAACCGATTGATTTTGAAACCGCAGAATGTATTGTAGAATTTGGTCCCGGAACCGGTGTTTTCACAGAAGAACTATTGCGAAGAAGAAAAAATAAGACAACGATTATTTTGATAGAACAAAATAAAGATTTTTGCAGAATGTTAAAGCAAAAATTCAAAGGATCACCAAATTTGTTCATCGTACACGCAAGTGCTGAACATGCAGATTCCATCTTGCAAAAATACAATCTGAACAACGCCGATTATATTATATCCGGGTTACCTTTTACCTCCCTGCCAAAAGAAATATCATTAAACGTTTTTCGGGCAGCAAAAAAAATCATCGGAAAGAATGGCACTTTTATTACCTTTCAATACACGCTTTTAAAACAGAATTTTTTTGGAGAACATTTTCGTTTTAAAAGCAAACTCCATATTCTTTTTAATCTTCCGCCAGCCTATGTTTTTGTGTTAAAAAACAAATAAAGCAACTATTTAGCGCCCACATTTTTAGCTGTTTTACCGCTAAAAATGTGGGTGCTAAATAGTTATAAACATTCCCGAATCAGGTCATACATATGAAATTTTTCGCCGCAATTTCTAACCCGGTCTATTTTCATTCCAAGGTGTTCATACCTAAGACACTTATTTTTATCATCCGTATCTAATATGACCGGTACGCTCTTTTCGTCCGCAAGTTTATATACAAAATCAAGCATTTTTCTCATATGTCCCTGACCTTGATAATCCTTTCTGACGACAAGCATTTCGATTCTGATAAATTTTCTCTTTGCTTTATTCATTCTCGATTCTATGGTACTTCCTTCAGCAAAACATGCTTTAATAAAATCTTTCATATTGACAAATCCACCAAGCGCTCTTTTTTCTGCCATAATCATTTTTATTCCCTCTAAAAAGGAAACCTTCCCCACACCTTCTCCTGCGAGCATCAGGTATCCCTCCTGATTGTCAGATGTCGTATATAAAAGCCCGCTTTTATACGCTGCTTCCACTATTGCATTCATATAGAGAAACATATCTTCCCTGCTTTTTATATACTTAATCAGCCCCAAGTCCTCATCACAATATTCATACTCATAAAATGCATCTGAAATTTGCTTCGATATACTATGTATTTCATGTTCTGATAAGTTAGCTAATTTTTTCATGTTTAATTACC
>CAMVIN010000207.1 GCA_947167565.1 uncultured Clostridia bacterium
ATCTTTCCTCCCAGGCGGATTCCATACTCTCGCAATGCCTCTTTTTTTACCAAAACACCGTGTTTTTCCATTTCCCGAAGCGTAAATATTAACGGCATCTCGATTTCCTCAAACAGAGTGAGCGATTTATTTTTTTTCAATGCTTTTTTTAGACCGGGATAGGCAAGAGCATTGACCACAGCACAATAACATGTATACCGGAACACTTCCTCCTCTTTTTCGGCAAAAGCAGTTTCAAGTGTCATTTTGCCAAAAATCTGCTGATACGGATACATGGAAATATCTGCGTACTCATCTGCAATATCCTCCTCCGCAAATCCTTTTTGAATTGGGTTTATTACATAGGCAGCAACATTTGTATCAAATGAATTCTTTGTTGTCGCTGATTCAAAATAATCCAACTGACTTTTTAAATCATTTGCCACCAACGTATGATTTTTCATCAATGTCCCCAATTCAGAAGTAATATTGTATTCTGATAAATCATCACCCACGCGACAAAATGCAGTTTTACCCTTTCCAAAGGATACTGCCATTCCGAGAAGAGTTCCCTCTGTCTCTGACATAAAAAGTTTCATCTGCCCCTGACTGTCACTGGTCGTCTTAGTGTTTCCACGATATACAGCCTTAATGCCAATCGGTTCTCCCTTTTCAATTCCCTCACAAAACTTCTCCCATTCTTTTTTTGTTTGAACAAGGAGAAAATTCTCTTCCATCCCTTTCTCTCCCGTTACACTTTTATCAAACCGTTTCAAAATGGACTTAATCTCAAGATCCTGCAATTTCTGATAAGCCTTGGCATTATACATGTCCTCAATCTGACACTGTGACATGGAAACACCGAGTTTACAATCGGTCTTAATCGTCGCAAGTGTTTTGCTGAGTTTTGCAAGTGAGACATTATTCTGAACCGCTTCTCTCGCCCTCTTTGCCGTAATCTCATCTGCGTGAGCAATGACATTTTCTACAGTGCCATAAAGAGTAAGTAGTTTTACCGCAGTCTTCTCCCCTACCCCCGGCACTCCCGGAATATTGTCAGATGCATCCCCCATCAACCCTTTCATATCAATAATCTGCAATGGTGTCACGCCATATTTCTCAATGACTTGTGCCGTGTGATAATCCTCAACTACTGTCTTGCCGCCTCTTGTCTTTGGAATCCTGATTTTGACTGTATCCGTTGCCAGCTGCAGTAAATCTCTATCGCCGGACACAACGACTACCTCAAAGCCTTCTTTCTCGCCCTTGCACGCCATGGTTCCCAGAATATCATCTGCCTCAATTCCCTCCCTTGAAAAAATACATAGATTCATTGCCTGTAAAATATCTTTGAGAACCGGCATCTGCTCACGCAGTTCTTCCGGCATTGGCTTTCTTGTTCCCTTATACTCTCCATACATCTTATGTCGAAACGTAGGAGCTTTCTCATCGAATGCAACCAGCATATGACTTGGCATTTCCTCATCCATAACTTTAAACATAATATTTAAAAAACCATAAATTGCATTGGTGTGCAGTCCCTCTTTATTCGTCAGTTCCGGGACTCCGTAAAATGCCCGGTTGATAATACTATTACCGTCAATAAGAACGATTTTGTTTTCCATGTATATTTCCTCATTTCTCAAATATAGTCAATCCTATTATTAGAATACCCTATTTGGGTTTGGGTTGCAAGCAGAACTATTCCGTAGATTCATTCATTCTTTTCAGATTTTCTTTTTTAACAAAATGAAGGCGGCGTCTGACAACGCCGCCACCATACAACAATATTATATCAAACGCCAAAAGATTTTTGACGTTCACTATAAATCAGCCATCACAAGGCTCCCTTAACCAGAGTAGCCGCTACAACAGCAAGAATACCACTAATGGTAGAGCCAATCAAATTGACAACAACCTGATATCCCCAGTCCACTTTCTCACCATTCTTGTTTGGAATCGGAAGAATGGCAAACCAGATACTTGAGAAGAAAGAACGCATTGCATTCATACTGAATCCTGTACTGTTCAGTGACAGGGACAAAGCTGCTACAGCTGCCAATCCAACAAGTCCGACAATCAAAGCCTGATTGCTTGCTTTGAGAGAACCAATCCCGGCAATGCAAAGCAATACAAGGAACAAGAACAAGAATGTTGCCAGAATCTCCTGAACAAAATTCAGTGCCATGTTCTTCTCAACCGGATACGCGGAAAAGATACCACGTTTTGACTCTTCTTTCGATGCCTTAAAAGAATCCCAGAAGAAAATCATGCAGAGAGCAACTGCACATCCTGCCGCAAGGAATTCCATCAATATGTATATGCAGGCATCCCCTATCGGCATACTTCCCATGATGACATTGCCAAGTGCTGCTCCCGGATTCAAAAGTCCCGGACCACCCATAATCGTAGATGTCGCAAGACCAAATCCCACGGCAAGCGCCCACGCTGTCACCAACTCGATGTAGTTCAGTGTTCCCACCAACGTCTTCTTCAATGAGACGTTGCACATGTATGCATACCCACACAGAAGAAACACTAAACTTCCAACAAACTCTGATAAATACGTCATACTATTTACCCTCCTTCGTTTTTTTATGTAGTATATTATACCATATTTTATCCTATTTGTAAATGCCACACAGCAATCACTTTCCACCAGTTCCCCGCATAGATAATTCCACGCAGAACGCCACAATATCCTTTCCCTCTTTCTTCTCATTTTGCGCGCATATTTTTCCTTTGTGAGCCAGCACAATCGCCTTGGCAACTGACAACCCAATTCCAAAACCGCCAGTCTTTTTATTGCGGTCAGAATCCGGCCGGTAAAACCGGTCAAACAGCCTCGGCATAATTTTTTCGTCAATTGGATCTCCTGAATTTCTCATTTCAAGACAGGCTGTCTTGCCATCCTTATACAGTTTAATCTCAATCTCGCCCTCCTCTTTACAGTATTTCACCGCATTTTCTGACAACACAGAAATCAACTGCTCCAGTGCACCGGCATCTCCCTTAATTACAATATCTTTCTCTATTTCTTTTTTGAAGGATTTATTCTGACTCACGGCAATCGGTGAAACACGATCAACAACTTCATCAACCAATTTGCTAAGATTGAGATTATTCATCACAAACTGAACGTTTTCTTCCATTTTAGAGAGATACAACAGGCGCTTAATCAGTTCTGACATCTGAACGGTCTGTTTACGGATACTCTCAGTCCATTCACTTTTTCCTTCCGTCAACTCAATCACATCCACATCCGCAGAAATAACAGCCAGCGGTGTCTTCAGCTCATGGCCGGCATCTGTGATAAATTGCTTTTGCTTTTCCATATTTAAAATAAGAGGTTCCAACACACGCTTTGCCGACAAGAGTACAATTAGAAACAGAATCAAAAAAATGACAATAGCAAGCGCTCCTGTCAACCCTTGAATATACAGATTATTCTGAATCTGCTGATACATATCTGCAAAACCAATCACATAACCAGTTCCATCCACATCTTTCGCCAGACGATAGCGGAATGTATTATACGTTCCGACTCGATCCATATCATCGGTTATTTCCGTCAACAGTTCTTTCACTTCACCGCTCAGAACATCCTGTGCCATTTTTCTGGCGGAAGCCTCATCTACCGATGAAATATGTTCAATATTAACTTCCTCCACTTCACCTTCATCACTCAAGTGAACCAAAAAATAACGATTCTCATATGGTGTGTCCTTTGTAACTTTTAGTGCATACTGCCAAATTCTCCTATCGCTGTCCTGAACCGCTTTATTTACGTCAAAACTCTTTGAAAATTCGCCATTATTCTCAAGCACAAGACTGAGGAGCTGATCATACCTGTCAGTCATCTGTATTTGCTGAGTCAGATACATACTTCCCCATACAATAATGAGAAGCACAACTATGCTTCCCATTACAGAACCAATAAACTTCCATTTCATTTTCCGTACCATAAATAATCTCCTCTCATGCACTCTTTAACTGAAGCCGAAATCCGTTCTCCTCTTCCGCTATAAAAATATCAGCATGAAGAGATTCCAGCTTGCTCTTCAAATAAGAAATGTACAGTTTTAATTTGCCCTCTTCTTCTTTTTCTTCTCTCCAAATACGTTCAGAAACCTGCGACTCTGTAATCAGTCGTCCCGGAGCGTTCATAAACATAGAAAGCAAATGTGCCTCTTTACCTGTCAGACGCAGCGAATGACTTCCTACAGAGACCTCCATCCCCTCGGCCTTAAACACAGTGTTTCCCAGGGTATAGACCTGTGGCGAGTACTGATTCTGCCTTCTAACCATCGCATGAATTCTCGCAAGCAGTTCCTCCATCACAAATGGCTTCGCAAGATAATCGTCTGCCCCACTCTCTAATCCCTTCACGCGGTCTTCTACCTGTGACTTTGCAGTCAGCATAAGTACAGGTGTGTGAATTCCTTTCTCCCGCATCTGTTCAAGAGCCTCAATACCGCTCATCTTCGGCATCATCACATCAAGAATCATGCCGTCATAATCGAAGGTCAATCCATGTTCCAGTGCCTCCGCACCATCATAAACGGGATCCACCTCATACCCCTTAATCTCCAATATTTTTACGAGAGCGTTAGATAAATCCCTCTCGTCCTCTGCCAATAAAAGCCTCATATCACTATTCTCCCTTTCTCATAGGAACTGTTCCTTAATCACTGTTCCTCAACACCTGACGTATTGTCTGCATAGTAAGGTCTGTCGATGCCATCTCATCGGAACAGCGCTTCAATTCCTCTGCCAAAAGTTCCACATCCACATTGCCCACTTCTTTTTTGTAACGCAAATCGTGTTCGAGTGCCGCCCAGCAGTCCATCGCAATCGTCCGCAATTGAATTTCCGCAAACATTTTTCTTGTGTAATCCGGCAGATGAACCGGAATGCTGATAATCAGATGATAACTCCGGTATCCGTTCGGCTTCGGATTCTCTATATAATCCTTTTCCTTGATAACCTCAATATCTTCCTGTCTCTTCAAAATATCAACCATCTGATAAACATCATCGACAAACTGACAAACA
>CAMVIN010000208.1 GCA_947167565.1 uncultured Clostridia bacterium
CGGAGGATGATAGAGGAGATAAATTAGGAATTGTAATACTCTTAAAGAAAACTGGTTGCTTTTTTTCACTGTCTTGTGTATAATGGAGTACATATGGTGTTTAAAAGGAAGTATTGTGCGCTCTATAGAAGTACATGCGCACAAATGGAGGTAAACTATGAAATACTTTGGTACAGATGGCTTTCGCGGTGAGGCAAATACAGTCCTGACCGTTGAACATGCATACAAAGTGGGAAGGTTTCTTGGACACTATTTTAAAAAAGAAGGTCATCAAGTTCGTGTCGTGATAGGTAAAGACACGAGATTGTCCGGCTATATGTTTGAATCTGCATTGATTTCCGGGTTGACTGCCAGTGGGGCAGATGCTTATGAACTCCACGTGACGACAACTCCGAGTGTATCTTATTTGATTCGGGAAGAGAATTTTGACTGCGGTATCATGATAAGTGCCAGTCATAATCCCTATTACGACAATGGAATCAAGATTATTAACGGCAGAGGACATAAGTTAGAGGCAAGAGTTGAGGAGCAGATTGAAAAGTATATTGACGGAGAGAGTGAGCAAATTCCATTTGCAAAGCGGGAGAAGATTGGTCGTTGCCATGATTATTCCAGTGGCCGTCAGCAGTACATTGATTATTTAAAAGGAATCCCGTCGATTCGTTTTGATGGAAAGACGGTTGCATTGGATCTTTCTAATGGATCTGCTTCTGTGATGGCAAAAGAAATTTTTGAGAGTCTGGGAGCCCATGTGATTGTTCAGCATGACCGTCCGAATGGTACAAATATCAACAGAGACTGTGGTTCTACGCATATTGAGACTTTGCAGGGGCTGATGTATGATACCGGTGCGGATATTGGCTTTGCATATGATGGAGATGCAGATCGTTGTCTGGCAGTAGACGATGAGGGTAAAGTGATTGATGGTGATCACATCTTGTATATCTGCGGTAAATATATGAAGGAACAGGGAAAATTAAAAGATGATACGGTAGTGACGACAGTTATGTCAAATCTTGGATTGTATCGTGCTTTTGACAGACTTGGAATTCGGTATGAACAGACAGCTGTTGGTGACAAGTATGTCTGTGAGAATATGATGGAACATAATTATTCCATCGGGGGCGAGCAGTCAGGTCATATTATTTTCAAGGAACATGCAGTTACCGGAGATGGAATCTTGACTTCGCTGAAGGTTATGGAGGCATGGCTGAAGTCCGGGAAGAGTCTTTCAGAATTAACAGAGGATTTAAAGATTTATCCTCAGTTATTGGTCAATGTCAAAGTAAAAAACAAGTTGGCGGCGAGACTGGATGCCGATGTGCAGAATGCAGAACGAAAAGTAAAAGAGGTTCTTGGCAATTCCGGTCGTCTGCTTTTGAGAGAGAGTGGTACAGAACCGCTGATACGTGTTATGGTTGAAGCAGAGCGCGATGACATCTGTAAGAAGATGGTAGATTATGTCGTGCAGGTTTTAAAGAAAAAAGGACACGTGATAGATTGAGTAGATACTATATAAAATAAAAGAAACTTAACGTGCTGCATCAGCAGTGGAATGGAGGAAAAAATGAGTGTTACAGTTGAAAATTTAGAGAAGAGCATGGCTAAAATGATAGTTACCGTAGGAGCGGATGATTTTGAAAAGGCTATGACACGGGCGTACAATAAAAATAAGAACAAGATCAGCATTCAGGGATTTCGTCGCGGTAAAGCACCGAGAAAGATGATTGAGAAGATGTATGGTCCGGAAGTGTTCTATGAAGATGCAGCGAATTTTGTGATTCAGGATACCTATGAGGAGGCTGCCAATGAATCTGAACTCGATATTGTTTCGCGCCCGGAGATTGATGTGGAAGATATTGGAGTAGGCAAAGATTTTGTATACAGTGCAGTTGTTGCCGTAAGACCGGAAGTTACACTTGGCGAGTACAAAGGTCTTGAGATTCAGAAGAGAGAAGCAGTTGTCACAGATGAGGATGTCGATGCCGAACTGAATCGTGTGCGTGAGCAGAATAGTCGTACATTGACTGTAGAAGATCGCGCTATTGAGATGGATGATACCGCAGTGATTGATTTTGACGGCTATGTGGATGGAGAACAGTTCCAGGGCGGAAAAGGCGATGACTATCCGCTTGTTATCGGAAGTCACAGCTTCATTGACAATTTTGAGGAGCAGTTGATTGGCAAGAATGTTGGTGATGAAGTAGATGTCAATGTCACATTCCCGGAGGAATATCATGAAGAGTCGTTGAAAGGAAAGCCGGCACTGTTCAAGGTAAAGATTAAAGAGATTAAGACAAAGGAACTTCCTGACTTGGATGATGAATTTGCGAGCGAAGTTTCAGAGTTCGAGACACTGGCTGAGTACAAAGACAGCATTAAGAAGAATCTTCAGGAGAGAAAAGATCAGCAGGTCAAGAATGAGAAAGAGAACGAAGCTGTAGATAAAGCAGTAGAAAACATCACGGTAGAGATTCCTGAGCCGATGATTGATGAGCAGGTTCGTCAGATGGTCAATGAATTTGCCGGAAGAATTCAGCAGCAGGGACTCAGTTTTGAACAGTACATGCAGATGACCGGAATGACAGCGGACAACCTTATGTCTCAGATGCGTCCGGATGCAGAAAAGAGAATTAAGACAAGTTTGACATTAGAGGCGGTTGCCAAGGCAGAGAATATTACAGCATCAGAGGAAGATATCGATAAAGAACTCGACAACATGGCTTCCATGTATCGGATGGAGAAAGAGAAAATCCAGGATATGATGGGAGATGCTGAGAAGGAACAGATTTCTAAGGATATAGAGATTCGCAAGGCGGCAGAATTCCTTGTTGAGCAGGCGAAAGAAGTTGAGAAGAAAGACGAAGAATAATTAATAAGCGGGAGGTATGACACATGGCTTTAGTACCTTATGTCATTGAACAGACAAGTCGTGGTGGCGAGCGTTCATATGATATTTATTCAAGATTGTTAAAGGAACGAATTATCTTCTTGGGAGATGAGGTCAATGATCAGACAGCAAGTTTGGTTGTGGCGCAGTTGCTGTTCCTTGAGTCTGAGGATCCGAAAAAGGATATTCAGTTGTATATCAACAGTCCGGGTGGCTCGGTAACGGCAGGTATGGCAATCTATGACACGATGAATTACATCAAATGTGATGTTTCGACAATTTGTATCGGTCTGGCTGCAAGCATGGGGGCATTTCTGCTCTCTAGTGGTGCGAAGGGCAAGCGCTATGCGCTCCCAAATGCGGAGGTTATGATTCATCAGCCGTCCGGTGGGGCAAGAGGTCAGGCGACAGAAATTCAGATTGTTGCGGAGAATATATTAAAGACAAAGAAAAAATTAAATGAGATTCTTGCGAAAAACACAGGACAGACAGTAGAGAAAATTGCAGAGGATACAGAGCGTGATAATTTTATGAGCGCAGATGAGGCAAAAGAATATGGTCTGATTGATGAGATAGTGATTAGTCGCGAAGAAGAAAAGGAGAGCGAGTAATATTTCTTGTGCTTTCCGGAATAGTAGTGGTGCCGGAAAATAACCGGCGCCATTTGTTTGTATAAGGAGCTATGCTCCGGATTGTGAGGTATTTATGACAGGTAATAAAAACGAAATTCCGATGCTTCGCTGCTCCTTTTGTGGCAAGACGGAGAATCAGGTGCATAAACTGATTGCAGGTCCGAATGGTGTGTATATCTGCGATGAGTGTGTAGATTTATGTGATGAAATATTAGAGGAAGATTTTCAAGAGAGATATGAGGATGATCCGGTGGATGAGATTAATCTCCTGAAACCAAAAGAAATTAAAGAATTCCTCGATGAATATGTAGTGGGGCAGGAAGAGGCAAAGAGGGCATTGTCTGTTGCTGTATATAATCACTACAAGCGAATCAAAGCCGGCAAGGATATGGATGTGGAATTACAGAAGAGTAATATTCTGATGGTTGGACCAACCGGTTCCGGAAAGACTTATCTTGCCCAGACACTTGCAAAGGTGTTAAATGTACCGTTTGCTATTGCGGATGCGACTACTCTGACAGAGGCAGGTTATGTGGGCGAAGATGTAGAGAATATTCTTCTCAAGATTATACAGGCGGCAGACTATGATATTACTCGTGCTGAGCATGGTATTATTTATCTGGATGAGATTGACAAAATCACCAAAAAGGCAGAGAATGTGTCAATTACAAGAGATGTCTCCGGTGAGGGAGTCCAGCAGGCGCTTCTGAAAATTTTGGAAGGAACAGAGGCGAGCGTACCTCCGCAAGGTGGAAGAAAACATCCTCAGCAGGAGTTTTTCCACATAGATACAACGAATATTTTATTTATTTGTGGAGGGGCTTTCGACGGGCTTGATAAGATTATTAGTTCCCGCATTGATAAGAAGTCAATCGGGTTTAATGCAGACATTGCTGATCCGACGGAACAGAATGTGGGAGAACTTTTCAAACAGGTACTGCCACAGGATTTTGTGAAATTTGGTTTGATTCCTGAATTTATCGGACGTGTTCCGGTCACGGTGGCATTGGATTTACTGGATGAGGAAGCATTGAAGGAAATTCTCGTTCGGCCGAAAAATGCCATTACAAAACAGTATCGTAAATTATTAGAGTTAGATGATGTTAAATTGACTTTTGAAGATGAGGCTTTGTCTGAAGTTGCCAGACTTTCCAATGAGAGAAAGACGGGGGCACGTGGACTTCGTGCCATTCTTGAGACGAGCATGATGGATTATATGTATGAACTGCCATCACGGGATGATGTGAAAGAATGTATTATTACCAGAGATGTCATTGCCGGCGAGGGAGAACCTATTATGATTGGTATGGATGATAAGCCGCTTATCGAAGAAAAAGAAAGTGCTTGAGGTGAAATGCAGTGATGAGCGAAGAACAGATTAAGACGATTCCGGTCGTTGCCATGCGTGGTATGGTTGTACT
>CAMVIN010000209.1 GCA_947167565.1 uncultured Clostridia bacterium
CCTTAATGGCGGCTTCCAGCACCCCGGTATGACCGACCATATCCGGATTGGCATAATTGATTATAATGACATCATACTCCTGTGATTTGATTGCATTCACCAACCCGTCACAGACCTCATATGCACTCATCTCCGGCTTCAAATCATAGGTAGCAACTTTAGGAGAGTTCACAAGTTTTCTATCCTCTCCCGGATTTGGTTCCTCCACGCCTCCGTTAAAAAAGAACGTAACATGGGCATATTTTTCTGTTTCTGCTGTGCGGAGCTGCTTCAACCCCTTTTCTGCAAGGAACTCACCAAATGTATTCGTAATCTCAACTTTCGGAAATGCTACTAATTTATTTGGAATTGTCACATCGTAATCTGTAAACACAACATAGGTAAGTTTGATAAATCCATTCTTTCTCTCAAACCCTGAAAAGTTATCATCACAGAATGCTCTTGTAATCTGACGCGCACGATCCGGACGGAAGTTATAGAAAATAACGGAATCATTCTCTTTTATCGTTGTCAGAGCCTTTCCCTCTTTTACAATGACAGTCGGCTTCACAAATTCATCTGTCTCATCTTTGTCATAGGAGTTTTGAACCGCCATAAGACCATCTTCAGCCGTCTCTCCCTCGCCAAGAACAAACGCATTATATGCTTTCTCAACACGGTCCCAGTTGTTATCACGGTCCATTACATAGTACCGTCCCATTACAGTTGCAATTTGTCCGACGCCAATTTCTTCCATCTTGTCAATAGCCTCTTTGACATAATCCTTGCCGGATGCCGGCGGAGTATCACGGCCATCCAGAAACGCATGAAGGTACACATTTTCCAACCCATTTCTCTTTGCCAGTTCCAGCAAAGCATACATATGTGTATTATGACTGTGCACACCACCATCAGACAAAAGACCAAACAAATGCAGATCGGAACCATTTTTCTTACAATTTTCAATTGCAGTCATCAACTGGACATTTTCATAAAATGTCCCCTTCTCTATCTCCATCGTAATCCGTGTCAAATCCTGATACACAATGCGTCCGGCCCCCATATTGGTGTGTCCGACCTCAGAATTTCCCATCTGTCCATCCGGAAGGCCAACTGCAAGTCCACTGGCATTTCCCTTTACAAAAGGGCACTCACTCATCAACTTGTTCATCACCGGAGTATTGGCCTGCGCAATTGCATTCCCCTCCGTCTTTTCGTTCAATCCATAACCATCCAAAATCATTAATACTGTAGGCTTCTTACTCATTTTTTTATTTCCTTTCTCTTTCTTAACCTCTATTTTGCGCATCCACTAATTTCTCACTCTGATACATCTTGCGCAGTTTTGGTTTTTCTATCTTGCCGGTAGGATTTCTCGGCACATCCGCGAAGAAAATCTTCCTCGGTCGCTTATATCTCGGAAGTTTCTCGCAGTAAGCGTTGATCTCCTCTTCTGTACAAACCATATCCGGCTTTAACTCAATAATTGCCGCTGCAATTTCCCCAAGGCGGGTATCCTGAAGTCCAATGACCGCCACATCCTTTATTGCTTCATGTTTACTGAGGAAGTTCTCAATCTGCACCGGATAAATATTCTCTCCGCCACTGATAATAACATCCTTTTTGCGGTCTACAAGATAAATAAATCCGTCTTCATCCATCTCCGCCATATCACCGGTATAAAGCCAGTCTCCGTGGATGGTCTCCGCCGTTGCCTCCGGATCATTGTAATAGCATTTCATTACCCCCGGACCTTTAACAGCCAGTTCTCCGACTTCTCCCTGCGGAACTTCCTCACCCTGTTCATCGATAATCTTGGCCTCCCAGCCATAACCGGGAATACCAATCGCTCCGACTTTATGTATATTCTCAACCCCCAGATGAACACATCCAGGCCCAATCGACTCACTGAGACCATAATTGGTATCATATTGATGATGCGGAAAATACTCTTTCCACCTGTGAATCAGACTCTGTGGAACCGGCTGCGCACCGATGTGCATAAGTCTCCACTGAGACAATTCATAATCTGAAAGTTTCAATGTTCCCCGGTCTAATTCCAAAAGAATATCCTGAGCCCACGGAACTAAAAGCCAGACAATTGTACATTTTTCATTAGAAACGGTCTCTAATATCGTCTTTGGAGTAACCCCCTTCAACAGAATTGCCTTACTGCCGCTGAGCAGACTGCCAAACCAGTGCATTTTTGCCCCTGTGTGATAGAGCGGCGGTATACAAAGAAAAACGTCATCATGCGTCTGACTGTGATGATTCTGTTCTGTTTTACACGAGTGCATGAGACTCCGATGTGCATGTAAAATGGCCTTTGGAAATCCAGTCGTACCAGACGAAAAATAAATTGCAGCATCATCGTCATCACTCAATGGAATTCCAGGCGCCAAACTGGCACAATTAGCTGTCAGCTTATCATAATCCTCTGCAAAGGAAGGACAGTAATCACCTCCGACATAAAACAAAAGACGGTTTCTACTAATAGAATCTGCAATGTCCTCAACGCGGCCAATAAACTCCGGTCCAAATACGAGAACATTCACCTCTGCAAGATCCAGACAATACTCAATCTCGTCCGATGCATAGCGGAAATTCAATGGTACAGCCAACGCTCCCGTCTTCAAGATTCCAAAATATATCGGAAGCCATTCAAGACAATTCATCAAAAGAATTGCCACTTTATCTCCCTTTTTGATGCCACGGCTCAAAAGCAGCTGTGCAAAACGGTTTGCCTTCTCATCAAACACATGCCATGTAATCTCTCTCCGATAGTGACAGAGCGGACTGGATTCAATCAACTCATAATCACGCCAAGTCACTCTCCTTTTCTCCTGAATCTCAGGATTTATCTCTACCAGACATACCTCATTCGGATACATTCTGGCATTTTTTTCAAGTAAATCTGTAATTGGCATTTCCTTTTTCCTCCCCAAAAAGCATATTCTCATGATACTCTATTTCAAGGAATTTAGCAAGACAAGAGCATCGTAAATTTCATCAATTTTATAATCGCAACACGAAATCAGTTCTTCTTCCGTGTACTTCCATGTTGGTTCCACAACACCAATGGTAACAAAGCCCCCACTCTCCGCACTTTTCAGTGCCGGAATAATATCTTCAAAAACAAGACAGTTTTCCGGCTCGCAGCCGAGTTTTTCAGCCTCTTTTATGTAAATATCAGGAAATTCTTTCCCCCGTGAAACCTCTCCGACTTCTGTAAAAGAATGGAACATCTCATACACACCATTCCTTTTTAGACACGGTTCAAAAAGCATCGATGTATTTGAGGTCGCCACACCAACTGGAATTTTTTTCTCCGTAAACCATGCCAGAACTTCTTTCGTTCCTTTCCGCAGCGGGACCTCATAAGAATACTGATAGAGAGCCATCTGATTCCATTCTGCCATAACATCTTCCGGATTTTCATTCAGTTCAAATCGCTCAATTGTATACTCTGCTGCCTCCCGAAACGTCATTTTGATAATTGCCTCTGCATAATCCGGTGGCACATTCATTCCACGCTTTCCAAGAAAATCAGCATCAACTTTTTTCCAGACATGGCAAGAATCTAAAATTGTTCCGTCCAAATCAAAAATTGCACCTTTTATCTTCATCTATTTGCACCTCTATCTGATTTTCTTGTCTGATATCTCATTCAAAACTGCTTCTGCAATCTTTTCATGTCCCAATGAATTCGGATGGAAACCCAAGAAGATCTTCACTGTCCAGCCCATCCTGTAAAAAGACACAGGAGAACTGCCACTATGCGAATGATTCTCTTCATGTATCGCAGCCCTCCTGTCATGTTGTTTCACTGCACTCACCTTGGACGAACACGGAATGCTCCGCAGTTCCCGCACTTTGTGCTCCGTCCTCATGATAGACGTTCGCACAGAGGAATTATCTAATCGTGCAAGCACGTTAGATAATTCCTCTGTACTCACTGTTCGTCCACGTTATGGTATACGTTTTGGACATCGTCGTCTTCATCGAGGAGATCAATGATACGGTTGAACATTTTTACGTCTTCTTCACCGGTGAGTTCTACATAATTCTGTGGAATCATGGTGATTTCTGCCTGTGCCATCGGTATGTTTTCTTTTTCTAAAGTTTCTCTGACAGCACTAAAATCTTCCGGTGTAGTAAGAATTTCATAACTGTCGTCTTCCTCATTGAAATCCTCTGCACCGGCATCCAACGCTAACATCATGAATTCATCGGCGTCTGTCTCATACTGCTCTTTATCAACAAGAATCTGACCTTTTTGGTCAAACATGTAAGATACGCATCCGGTTGTCCCTACATTTCCACCACCTTTGGTAAAGGCATTTCTTACATTGGAGGCAGTTCGATTCTTGTTATCTGTCAGTGCCTCGACAATAATTGCAGTTCCACTCGGACCATATCCTTCATAAGTACAACTTACATAATTAACCGCATCCACATTACCCGCAGCTTTTTTGATACCGCGATCAATGGTGTCATTCGGCATATTGTTTGCTTTTGCCTTTGCTATAACATCTCGAAGTTTACTGTTATTATTCGGATCCGGACCACCCTCTTTAACAGCAACAGCAATTTCTCTTCCAATTACGGTAAAAATCTTACCTCTTTTGGCATCGTTCTTTTCTTTTTTGTGTTTAATGTTCGCAAATTTTGAATGTCCTGACATTGTTTCTTTCCTCTCCTTACTTTTCTTCTCTTTTTGCCTGAATTTTTTTTATCACTCCGGGAACGAGTTCCGCTGTGCGCACAGCACACATAATCGTGTCATCTCCGGCGATACTGCCGGCAATTTCATCGATTTCCATGGCATCAATCGCCGCTGCCACTGCCATTGCCATGCCACTAACCGTCTTAATCACTACGAGATTATCGGCTTGAGTAATCGATACCATTCCATCCTCTAACACCCTTGCATAGCGCCCGGAATACATGGCTGGCATCGAT
>CAMVIN010000210.1 GCA_947167565.1 uncultured Clostridia bacterium
AATAGCGAGAAAGTGTACTATAATCAAAGGCACTTGGAAAATCGCTGGTTACAGTATAAGAGTGTGTGTGCATATTGATGGCGGCAGGATTTCCTGCCGCCTTTATAAAATGGGAGGTTTACCATGAAAGTTATCAAGAGAAACGGAGAAGAAGTACCTTTTGACGCAGAGAAGATTATTAATGCTATCAGTGCCGCGAACAGGGAAGTGGAACCGATTTATCAGTTGAACGAATACCAGATTCGCGCAGTTGAGGAGAATGTTTCCGGCAGACTTAAAGAGATGCCTCATATTGCGCATGTGGAGGATATTCAGGATTTAGTTGAGACCGGTATCATGGAGATGCGTGGTTATGAAGTGGCACAGAAGTATGTGCGCTACCGCTACAAGAGAGAACTTACCCGCAAGTCCAATACAACGGACAATGGGATTTTATCCTTGATTGAGCATCTGAATGAGGCGGTTAATCAGGAGAATTCTAACAAGAATCCTGTGATCAATTCCACACAGCGCGATTACATGGCGGGAGAGGTGAGCAAGGATCTGACCATGCGGGTTCTTTTGCCGGAAGAGATTGTGAAAGCTCACGAAGAAGGTATTATTCATTTTCATGATGCAGATTATTTTGCCCAGAAAGAACATAACTGTGATTTGATTAACTTAGAGGACATGCTTCAGAACGGTACGGTCATCAGCGAGACTCAGATTGATAAGCCGCGCAGCTTCTTCACTGCCTGCAATGTTACGACTCAGATTGTGGCACAGGTGGCGAGCAATCAGTATGGCGGTCAGACCTTCACGTTGTCTCATCTGGTTCCGTTTGTTGAGGTGAGCCGTCAGAAGATTCGCCGTGATGTGATAGAAGAGAGGAAGTCCTGCGGAGATTCCCTGGACGGCGAGATTGTTGAGAAAGTGGTCGAGAGTCGCCTGCGCAAGGAATTGAAGAGCGGGATTCAGACGATACAGTATCAACTGATTACGCTTATGACCTGCAACGGTCAGGCACCTTTTGTTACGATGTTTATGTATCTGGATGAGGTGCCGGAGGGGCAGGCAAGAGATGATCTTGCCATGATTATTGAAGAAGTTCTTCGACAGAGAATCAAGGGCGTGAAGAATGAGAAGGGAGTCTGGAGCACACCCGCATTTCCGAAGTTGGTCTATGTGTTGGACGAGGATAATATTTCCAATGAATCTCCATATTGGTATCTGACAGAATTAGCGGCCAAGTGTACAGCTAAGCGAATGGTACCGGATTATATTTCAGCCAAGGTTATGCGTGAACTGAAGCAGGGAGACGTCTATCCCTGCATGGGATGCCGTTCGTTTCCAACGGTTGAAGATAGTCAGCGCAACAAAGACGGCAGTAGAAAATATTATGGAAGATTCAATCAGGGAGTTGTGACAATCAATTTGGTTGATGTAGCGTGCACAGCTCAGGGAGATATGGGATTGTTCTGGGATATTTTAGAGGAGAGGCTGGAACTCTGTCACAGAGCTCTCCGGTGTCGTCATGAGAGACTACTTGGGACAACTTCTGATGTGGCACCGATTTTGTGGCAGTATGGAGCCTTGGCGCGTCTGAAGAAGGGAGAGAAGATTGATTCTCTCTTGTACAATGGATACTCGACGATTTCTCTCGGTTATGCCGGACTCTGTGAGATGTGTGTGCGCATGATTGGCAAGACTCACACCTCGGTGGAGGGGAGAGAATTTGCCCTCAGTGTCATGCAGAAATTAAATGATAAATGTCGTGAGTGGAAAGAGAAGGAACATATCAGTTATTCGGTCTATGGAACACCGATGGAATCTACTACGTATCGTTTTGCTAAATGCCTGCAGAAGCGCTTTGGAATTATTCCGGGCGTCACGGACAAGAACTATATTACGAATAGTTATCATGTTCATGTGACAGAGGAGATTGATGCATTCAGTAAACTTAAGTTTGAGTCAGAATTTCAGCGACTGTCACCGGGCGGTGCAATCAGTTATGTGGAAGTGCCGGATTTACAGAACAATATTCCGGCGGTGCTCTCGGTTATGCATTACATATATGATAACATTGTGTATGCGGAATTGAATACGAAAAGTGATTATTGCGCCGAATGTGGATATGACGGCGAGATTCAGATTGTTACCAATGAAGATGGCAAACTTGTATGGGAGTGCCCAAATTGCAAGACGAGAAACCAAGATAATCTTTTTGTGGCGAGAAGAACTTGTGGATACATCGGTACTCAGTTTTGGAATCAAGGACGCACACAGGAGATTAAAGACAGAGTTTTACACTTATAGAGTTTTAAATTAAGAAATGCGATGTGGATTCACATCGCATTTCTTAACATAAGTCGCTGAATACATCTGTGAGTTTTTTGATTTCAAAGCGAGAATGTTTGGCAGATAAAAACGCATTGGCACCAATGACTACACTGTCTTTCTTTTCCCGCAGGAATGCACGGTCAACAGAGATATCCCCCATGTCCTTTCCAGTAAGGGAACGGAAGGCATCAAAGAAATCCAATACATCTTTTTGGGAAAGACCAAATTTCAAGGAATTCTCAGTCATCCAATCTTTGTAGTCTATACCGCCACCGGCCATAACTCTTGAACAGGTATCGATTACCTTGGCTGTTTTCAATGGTTTTATAATAAAACTTTTAGCACCGATATCAATGGCTTTATCTGAAAAATTCTCTTTTCCCTGTGCGGTACACATAATTACTTTGGCAGCGGGATCAAACTCCAAAATCAGACGGAGACATTCCATGCCGTCCATCCCGGGCATACTGATATCAAGAAAAACCAAATCAGGTTTCAAATCCTTATATTTTTGGAGACCATCTTTGCCATTAGAAGTCTCTCCACATACCTGATATCCTTGTGGAATTAGAATTCTTTTTAATAGATTGCGCAACATGACAGAGTCATCTATAATTAATATACGATGTACGTTTTTTTTCATACTACCCCCCATTTCATATGGTAGATTATTTATTAAGAACTTTGAAAAGCAATAAATGAACATTTCCTTACTTCTAATGATACGATATTTTTCCTGTTTTGACAACAACTAAACGATATATTTCTTAAGAAATGGCAATTTGTTGAGGAGGGCAGAGATTGCAAATGATAATAGAAAAACAATGATAAAAATAATGGGGATGGAAAGAGCCGGATAAAATGTTAGCGTATTGAGGTGAAAGCATAGTTCCAACAAATCGATTATCATGGCGTGAATGAGATATGCCCCGAAACTATAGGCGGAAAGTTGAAATAAAATATGCGATGTTTTCTCGCTGAGTGTGACATTTTGAAAATGTTTTTTGAATAATACAAATACAAATATACTTTCAAGTAGTACATTCAGTGTAAAGTTATCGTAAAAAATAGTGGATGGTTGTCCGCAAGATTTGGCGGTGATTTCAGACATCAATATCGTAAATAAAAAGCCAATGATACCGGTAATCCTGATTACGGAGAATTCTTTTTGGCTAATGTGGATAGAATTCAGGTAATAGCCCAAAAGAAAATAAAAGGTATATCCCAATACAAAATTTATGTGAGCATTGTTCAGTATGGTTTGGAGGACATTTCCTACCGCAGGTAAAGAAAGTGACAATACTGTTCGCAGCTGCGGGAGAAAAAAATTAAAAATAATAGCGAGGACAAAAAAATATTTCATCAATCTATCGTGCTCTGCTATTTTTTTTAAAAAAGGAACCAACATATATAGACCGGCAATCATAAAGAGAAACCAAAGATGAAAATTACCGGTAAAAAATCTTTTTACGGATAAAAGTAAACTTGTTCCGGTAAAATATGCGAAGATAGCATAAATAAAGGACCAAAAACAAAAGGCCGTAAAAATCCTGAAAATATTTTTTTGGAAAAGTTTTTCTATGTAATCGTTGCGGCTCAAAAATAATGCTCCGCTGATCATGGTAAAGATAGGAACTGCCCATCTGACAATACTGTTATAAAAATTGAAAAAGTGCCACTCCGCAGATGCAAAATCGGATTGCCTTAAATGTTGACCGGATATATGTAAAATCATGACAGCGGCAGTTGCTGTTATTCTTAATATGTCAAAATGAATTTGACGTTTGATAAATTGATTCACACGATTCCTCCCTCAGACGTTTCTTCTGCTTGTTATCATATCATATTTTTTGAAAAAAACAAAGAAAACATTTGCAATGCGATGTCAAATATGCTACAATGTAACCACTCAACGAGTGGGAAGGCGGTATGCCGGAAAGGAAATGTATGATGGATAAGCGAGAAGAAGAATTGCAGCACCAGATGGAAGCGATGAAGAAGATTCGTGCGTCAACAGGTATGAATCGGAGACAGTTTTCTGATTATATGGGGATTCCTTTGAGGACATTAGAAGAGTGGGAGTCCGGAAGAAGAAAGATGCCGGGATATGTCCTGCGTCTCATTGCGTATCAGGTAGAGATGGAAAAGTACAGAGAAGAGCATGGCGGGCCGGAATTTGATTTCCATAAGATAGACGAGTGATAAAGGTGTTTTTACATGATATAGGATTATTGAGAAAAAAGTTCGATTATTCGAAATGCGGTTGACATATTTCCCAGATGTGATATAATTCGTCTGTTG
This sequence comes from uncultured Clostridia bacterium, assembly GCA_947167565.1. Taxonomy (GTDB): domain Bacteria; phylum Bacillota; class Clostridia; order Lachnospirales; family Lachnospiraceae; genus Eubacterium_F. The sequence goes on from CAMVIN010000210.1 coordinate 4,621, forward strand.
TAAATACATGGAAAACACTATTATTATGGAGGTATTACAGATGGAAAAGAAGAAATTTAATATGGGATTGAGTGACATAATTCTGCTTGTAGTGAGCGTGGCTTTTCTGGTTGGCAGTTTTATGGTTTTTGCTCCGTGTAAGGAACCGATGGAGAATGGAATGTGGATGTCATGTCACTGGGCAGGACGTGCGGTTTCAGGAGTTGCTGCTGTATTGGTTGTGCTTGCCTTGATTCATGCGTTTTTAGCAGAAAACAAAAGCAAATTTGGTGTGGCATTTCGATGATACCGG
>CAMVIN010000211.1 GCA_947167565.1 uncultured Clostridia bacterium
ACTAAAATCATTCTCATACAATCTTAATATTTCTTTTTGAACAGCACGTACTTCACTATAATCTTTTTCCTGAATATAGGTCAAAACAGCCTCCGGCATTCCTCCAATATAATAATATTTTTTTAAATATCCAATATATTTTTCACGAAAAGTAATATTTTTGTCGCTAAGAGGCTTATCTACAAATTCCGCTAATTTATCCTCACCAAGCGCTTCAAGAAACTCTTTAAAAGACAAAGGATACAACGTCATAAGATTTACTTTTCCAACAGGATAAGATATACCTTTATTCATTGCCACCCCCAGCAGAGAACCCGCAACTATCAAATGGTATTCCGGCTTGTTTTCATAGAAATACTTAAGACAACTCAACGCAAGAGGTATCTCCTGTACTTCATCCAATATAATTAATGTCTCCCCAGGAATTATTTTCACATTTGTCTCAATCCCAATATCCTCCAAAATGCGCTCTACATCAAAGTCTTTTTTAAAAGACTCCTCCATATGAATATTGTGTTCCATATTTACATATGCCACATATTTATAATATTGTTGACCAAACTCCTTCATAATCCATGTCTTGCCTACCTGACGCGCCCCTTGCAAAATAAGCGGTTTACGGTTAGATTTGCTTTTCCATATCAGCAATTCATTCATAATTGTCCGTTTCAATATATCAACTCCTCTATCCGGTATACTCCTTCATATAGTATACACATTTTTTTGAACGTTATCAATATACAAAACAACATTTTTTTGAATGAATTTCCCCTTGTTTATGACATTTTTTTGAACGAATCAGGTATATACCACTCTCACAGCATATTTGCTCTCACAACCGCTTCCATAACTGCCTCTGCGTTATCTTTGTCTTTCTTTCTAAATATTCTCCACCGCATACAATGGAATGTTCGTCAGCCATTCCTGCTCTCTAAATCCCGACATAGATGTCCTGACCGCATAATCCGGAGAAAATTTTTGACAATATACCTTCAAGCTCTTTGCTCTTAAATTTTCCTCTGCCTTAACCTCAACAGGAACCACAATTCCTTCTTTTTGAATGAGAAAGTCGATCTCTCCTTCAGACCTTGTTTCTGAATAATAATATGGCGTATAATCCGTCTCTGCCATAAGCTGTTGAAATACATATTGCTCCGTCAACGCCCCCTTAAACTCCGTAAATATGCGGTTCCCATCAATAATCGAACCCATGTCCAATTCACTCATTGCTCCAAGAAGACCGATATCCAATGAATATATCTTAAAACTTTCCAATTGTTGATATGATTTGAGAGGAACAAACGGTTTACTGACACGATTTACTTTGTAAATCAGTCCGCAGTCTGCCAGCCATTCGATTGCCAGTTCAAATTCTTTTGCACGCGCCCCTTTTTTCATTTGACCGAAAAAAAACTTTTTGTTTTCCTTTGCAAGTTGAAGCGGAATTGAATCCCACACCATTCGAATCCTCGGCACTTCGTTTACCGGAGTGTGTTTACTGAAATCAGCTTCATAGAGCGCAATAATATTATTCTGAATCTCCCTGACATCAATTACATCGCCGCTCTCGACAAATTCATTGACAACTTCCGGCATTCCTCCAATATAATAGTATTTTTTCAGGAATTCGATTAACTTATCATGAAAAGTATTCATACTATCAAAATCTGCATTTCGAATTAAATCTGCAAATCTTTTCTCACCTGTCGCATATAGAAACTCACAAAAGGACAGAGGATATAACTGCATAATATTGACTTTTCCTACCGGAAAAGATATCCCACTGTGCATAGATACACCAAGCAGAGAACCAGCCGCAATAACAGCATATTCCCCGGCGTCCTCGCAAAAATACTTCACAGCCGAAATCGCCCTCGGACATTCCTGTATCTCATCCAAAATAATAAGGGTTTTCTGCGGAGCAATCCTCTCTTTAGAAAAAACGCTTAACTCAAAAAGAATCCGCTTCATATCATAATCTTTATCAAAAAGACTCTGAAGTTCTGCATCCTTATCAAAATTTATATAGACCATATTTTGAAAATACTCTTCCCCAAAACGCTTCATCAGCCACGTTTTTCCCACCTGCCTGGCACCCTTTAATATCAGTGGCTTTCTGTTCTTTTTATTTTTCCATTCTACCAGATTATCCATCAAGAATCGATCCAATTGAAAATCCTCCTATTATAATATTACACTTTTTCCGACGAAGTTTAAATATATTATTGCACTTTTTCTGACGAATATCAACAGGATAAATACATTTTTTCTGGTTTTGATGGATTTCTTTGAAGAAATGAGGTATGTGCCACAATTCATTAACTTTATTTTTCTTCCCGTATTTCCGGCAGTTCACACTCATCCCGATTCAGATTAATGGCCACAGCCGTATCCAGCCCCGACGGTTTGCGGTCATTCACGACAATCCGCTCCCCCATTGGCATATTAAACATAATATCATCATAACGAATATCATTCTGACGCAAAAAATTCAAAGTCATGTCCCGATATTCATCTGTCCTCGAGGTCAGTATCAAAACTTTATCTTTTGATGGCAGCTTGTCCAAATACTCCTTCGCACCGGCGAGCAACGTATCCGAACCATCCATTTTATATCCATTATGTTTGACCAACGTTCCATCTAAATCAAAAATCCACGTTTTGGGTAGCGTAGACAAAATCAGTTCGCTTTCTTTCTTCATCCCTGTCACTTCCAATCCACTTCTCCGATATGACCACCCGGATGATTCCGGAGGAAATCTTCTTTTTTCAAATCCAGTTCTTTGGCTATTTTCATGGCAAGTCCCTGAAGGACAATCAAATTCATCGTAGTAGAATTATTTGGCATAATGTTCCACAGATCTCCCTCGTGAATCAAATCAATGACCACGGAATTGGCAATCTCATTTGACAGGGTACTCTCTTTTTCAAATGTCAGCAGCCACATATTGACCTCTCTCTGTTTTAACAACTTTGTCAGCCATATGGATTCCTGCGTCTCACCACTCTTTGTTAGAATGATAACCATATCCCCATCTTTCACAACGCCCATATCACCATGCACCGCAGAGTTCGTATTCAGAAAATACGCATCAAGCCCCAGGGACTGCATAGAACCAACAAATTTCTCGCACACCGGGACGTTTTTACCGAGACCGGAAACAATAATCTTATGACCTTTTCTCAGGGTGTCTGCCGCTTCCGATATCCACCTCTCAAATAAATTCAAATCCAGTGAATGAATGGAATGCTCAAATTCCTTAAGCTGTCTCTCAAAATATGTAACCATTATAAAACCTCCTCTAAATACCATAAACCGTTGTAAAAAGCTCCGCAAATCGAATCGTAATCCTGCCAGGCATAGGTTGTCAGTGACAGCCAGATAACCGCATGAAGTAACTTGATTTCTTCCGGCGACGCGCCTGTCATAGAAAAGAAATCTTCCTCCATGTCCTCCCATTGGTTTGATGAAATATCCAAAGAAATACCCTGGTTTGCATCTGTACCGATATGCAGACGAAAATCCTTTAAATTGAATCTGTCGTAATTTCCGACAATCGAATAGTAAAGTTTTGCCCAGTCATAGCGGACATCTCCGTATAATTCTGTAAATCCAAAATACCCTCTTGGATCAATGAGCACCGGACTTCCATCTTCTCTCAACATCATATTAGAAAATGTGCAGTCACCGTGAATGAATACAAATTCTCTGCAATTATTCTTCAATTTATCTAACATCTGCTCAAGTTCTCTCTTGTAATAAAACACATTCCTGCAGACCCGCCCGTTTATTATAATATTTTTCTCTCTGGCAAAGGGAACCACATCCTGTATTTTGGCGAGCCTTGCAAATGTCTTATTAAAATAAGCCTCCCGGATACTGAATGTATCCACTGGTACCTTTTCCGAGTCATGCAGCTTCTTTAACGAGTCAATCAATTTTCTTAATATTTCCTTTTTCTGCTTATAACCCAATTGGCAGTCATAAATATTTTTCCCGTTGATGTATTCCATCTTCAAAGGTGATGTGCTGTGAATCAACGGAAGTGTACTGATTTGCAATGTTTTTGCTTTATCATACCATGCACACTCTCTTTTTGCCAATTTCTTTCCCTGCTCATCAACAGGTTCTTTAACTAACACATCGCCGTCTATCGTTATTCTGTTAAACGGTCTGCACTTAGCCTTTTCCAGTTTTTCATATTCTTCAATTAAGCCAAATTCTCTCGTTCCGGTCAGAACAAATTCCTCATAAATCATTTTATTCTGCTGCATCCAACGGACGAGTTCACCACTCTCCGGTACACCGGCAAGACTTGACTTATCCCTAAAAAGGAAGAAACCTGCCACACCATGCTCACAGGACTTCTCCTCCGCAAATTCTCCCTCCGAATAACTCCACCGGCAAGGGAAATCGCCTGAAATACCAACATAATCTTCTTCCGGTTCTCCGGTTCCATCCTCATAGCCAGACGGCAATCTCAACTCCTGAGAGAGAATCAAATCTGACCAGACGAGCATAAATGATTCATTCTCCGGAATCAGTTCCAATGCCTGTCCCACTCCGGAACAGGTCCCCGTTCCCACTGCGTCAACCACCTGATATTTGACATCAGCAAACGCCTCCAGATAAGCTCTCATCACATCTTTTTTGTAATCTGAAATAACGATAAACCGCTTGTCCGGGTACTTGTGGAACAAGTGAAATATCATTGGCAAATTGTCAATCGGAACAAGTGCTTTGGGCTTATTCTCCGTCAAATATTTAAGCCTTGTTCCTTTTCCCCCGGCCTGTACAATAATATAATTCATTAATGTAGCCCCTTTCTAATATATAATTGTTACGAAACAAACGGTTTACTTTGTAAATAAGTCCACAATCAATCAGCCATTGAATTGACACTTCAAA
>CAMVIN010000212.1 GCA_947167565.1 uncultured Clostridia bacterium
TACGAAAAAGATAACCAGTATTTGCCACAGAAAGTGATATTCGGTTTTGCGGAGTTGTAGGAGAAAAAGGTTGATCATGAATGATATATTTGAACAAATAGAGAAAAATATTGATAATCTTGTTGTAAATCATGTAAATTGGACGGCTTCTGCTACAAAAGAAGAACTGGATGCAGCGAGAGCCGGAAATTTGACATTATATTTTTGGGACAAGGAAGTTCCACAGGAATGGCTAAAGGATATCAGAGACAAAAGGGTGCTTTGCCTTGCAGGAGCAGGAGGACTGCAAGCGCCACTTCTTGCATGTTTCGGTGCGAAGGTTACGGTAATTGACCTCTCAGATAAAATGCTGGATAAGGATAGAGAAATTGCCAAGAATGAAAATCTTTCAATTGAGATTGTAAAAGGAAATATGTGTGATTTATCCGTGTTTAGTGACGGATATTTTGATTACATTATAAACCCGCCTTCGTTGATGTATATTCCGGAATTGAAAACAGTATTCAAGGAGTGTTATCGGGTATTAGGCAGAGGTGGTATATTTATTATGATGGCACCTAATCCGATTAATTATGTTTGTGATTATATTGATGATGAAAATGGAGGATATTATAAAGCTGTTCATAGAATGCCTTTTTGTTCTAAAGATTATGATGATTCGGATTGGATTGAATATGGTCATACTATGGAAGAATACTTGGGTGGTCTTATTGAGTGTGGCTTTGTCATTAACGGATATGTAGAATGTCAAATGGAAGATATTACAGAACAATATTTTTGTACAAGAGCAGTGAAAATGAACATGGAGATTTCTGTAAGGAGTGGATGAATCAGTATCCGGTATTGTTTGTTTCGTTTAAGGATGCTGCGCTGGGTAAAGATTGTGACGAAGCAATAGAGCAGTCTTACTAACAAATTATTATAAAATGAGTAATAGTGTTCAGAAAGGCAAGTCGGGATTTGGGGAGGAAACAAAATATGCATTTTATATATTGTCCGCATTGCGGGACAAAACTTATAGGAAAAGAAATCGGAGATGAAGGAATCATACCCTATTGCGAGAATTGTAGTGTACCATTATGGGATATGTTCACAACAAGTATTATTGCCGCTGTTGTAAATGAATATGGAGAAGTGGCTTTACTACGACAAAATTATGTTTCTGAAACAAAGTATGTGTGCGTTGCAGGAATAATGAAGCTTGGTGAGTCTGCCGAAGATACAGTGGTTCGAGAGGTTAAAGAGGAAATTGGTCAGGATGTTGAAACATTGGAGTTTGTTTGCAGTTATCCCTATGAGAAAAGAGAAATGTTAATGCTTGGATATAAGGCAATCGTGAAGAAAAAGGAGTTCCGACATTGGTACCGTGTATCATTACAAAACTATTAAATTTAGTTAATATTTTCTTAAAGGTACACGGTACCAATGTTAAATTTGGGGGAAATACTGATACATATGTAGATAATACAGCTAGAAATAAGAGGGCGAGTATATCAGCATCTACAGTTATTTCGCTGAATAGAAATATAAGTATTAATAGATTTAGAGAATTGGGATTTGTTGTCGGAATTCCACAGACTTTTATAAATTCAGGGAAATTAAGTTATGTATATAATGTAGGAGCAAAAAATTATCAAAGTCAGAGTTGGATAATAAACTGGAAAAACTGATAGAAAGAACGGTGATAAGAACTTCATCAAAAAATAAGAGCAAGTCTAAAAAAGGAAAGGAACCTATTCATCACCATGATAATAATGGACAACCACCACATTATCATTCAAATGTAAAAAATCCTCAAAGAATCACTCCTAAAGGACCATGTAGCCACGATCATTATATTTATCCCAAATAAGGAGAGTGTATCAATGAATTATGATTTAGAAAAAAAATTTGTTGAAAATTTTATACAAAAAAGATGGCAGGATAGAATTATTTATGAATTTTCCAAAGAAAAAAAGAGAAAGGTAGCACTAAGTAGGTTTTGTCATAATGCAGAAAATTATATAAAGAAAAATACTGTAATATATAAAGGTTGTAATTTTGGTGATATTATTGATTTACTTGAATTTAAATCAAAGGAAGAATGCTACATTATATCATGGGATGATGATGGATTAAGTATTAGTATAGGAAAAGCCCTTGATAAAATCAACAATGCTGGGTTGTCAATGATTTTAATTTTTTCAGTCTATTCAATTGTTATTACGGAGAAAGGACTTGGAGATTCAATGATGTACTTACTCAGGGTTTGTTGAACATTGTAAATGAATTTATTATGTTGCATCAGATAAAACTCGGCAATAAGGTGATTGCTTATAAATACAACAGCAACGATGAACTGCTTCGCACCGATACCTTGAATACGGATACCGAGGAAGATTCCGTTACCTTGTATAAGTATGATAAAAAAGGCAACGAACTTGCTACGGTCAACCGCTATGAGATACCAAGTGAGAAGAAAGACAAACCATTCATTGACATTGATGTGACACTGGGAGATAACCAGTTAAATGAGAATGTGGTCAATCACTACAATGCACAAAATCAGTTAGTAAAGACGCTTACGAAAAATTATAAAGTAAGTTTTACGTAGGAACTGTTGAAAATTATTAATTAACAGTTCCTTGTGATGCAGAGGGACTGCGAACCAGTAAGACGGTCAACGGAGAAAAGAAGGATAAGAACCCGTTCCGGTACTGCGGGGAATATTACGATAAGGAGACGGAGGAAGTCTATCTCAGGGCAAGGTACTATCAGCCGGCAGTGGGGAGATTTTTGACAAGAGATAGTTATACTGGTGAGAGTGACGAGTCGGAGAGCCTGCATTTGTATACGTATTGCGAGAATGATGGAATTAACTTGGTGGATTTCAATGGACATGACGCAGCAAGTATTGCTGTGACATGGAGTAGTAGTGCATGGTGGTTATGTGGTATTGATGGTCCATATCCGATAGGAGATGTTATTTATGCGGGAGGTGTATTAATTACAGGTGGCGCAGCACTAATATCAATCTGCGATAGTGATAGAATTTTAAATGAATCTAAAGAAAGTAAATTAAAAAGAACATATGTAAATAATAATAAAAGAGTAAAAAAAAGTAATTCCTAAATCCACAACAATTACATTTGAAAGGCAGTTGTCTCAGTTAGAAGTTAACAGACTTAAAATTGTTAGTCCTATGCCATTTGTTAGATACGAAGGTGTTAAAACTTACTATATATATTTTATTTTACCCAATTATATATTCAAATTAACTAAAAGTGATGTGGATAAGGCGGTAAAGAATATTAATAAATCGAAATCAAAATCAAAAAAGAAGAAAGGAAATGTTAGAGAAAATGATAAAGAAAAAACTGCTGATGAAATAATTTCTGAATCTCAAAAAGGCAGAGTGAGAAGAGAATTTCATTCAGAATGGTTAAATAAGACCAAGGCTGAAATTGAAAAGGCGGCTAAAAAGGGGGATAAAGTTGCTAAAAAAGCAAGAAAACTATTAAGAGATAATGATTTTAAAAAGACATCAAATTCGGTACGTTCAAAAAAAGGTAAATAAAAAATTGATATTAGATAAGGGAGGTGTAATTTGTGTTGGAATCTGAATATGTGTTTAATATTATATATAAATTTTATCCGAGGTTTTTAGATTATGATGATAGGAACTATAAAAAAACAAAGCAACATATACAGCTGAAGAAAATATTAAATGATAAGAAGAAATTTAATAAAGATATTAAGAAATACTATGATCTAATAAAAAATATTTTTAAAGAATATGCAATAGTTTACAAAACAAATCTTTCATATCCATCATATCATTATTCGATATTGCTAGCAAGAAATCAAGATATATTAGACGATGATGTAGAGTTAATGAAAGTTTTGGGGGGGCATAGATTTAATCTTGAAATTTTTATAAGCAGATTATGTGAGTACTATTATATATATACAACAGAAGATGTATATAATGGAAATGGCACGTGGCATTTTTTCAGCTATGATGAGAAAAAAAGACTTGATTCAGACTTGATAGAAAAGTTGAATATAACATTAAGGAAGGAGGGATTAAAGAGAAGCGCATACAACAGTACCTTGCTTAATTTCAACAGAATTATTGCCATACGGAGGTAATGAAATAAAAGTTTTTAATTGTCTTTTTTCTGATATGATAACAGATTTCTTTTGAAGTAGCTAATAGGTCAGGGCAATTTAAATATGTCTGAGAAACATAGACAGGACAACAGAACATAGAACTTATTCAATTCTGGATGAAATGCCACCACGACAAGGAACTGAACCCGGCAGACTATCAGCCGGAGGCGGATGCGGACAACTACTATAACCAGTTTGATGACTCGGTACTCAGTGAGACGGTTACGGAGTCTGTCAGTGACGCAGAGGGGAATACGATTTCCCAGACCAGCACGACCACCCGGGGAAAAAATAAGTCTCAGACGGTGACAACGTATGAATCGGATGACTTTGGCAGGACGGTAAAAGAGGATTCCCTGACAAAGACGTACCGGAACGGCAAGTGGCTGAACGGTTATGAGACGGAGATACTTTCGACTTATGATGATAACGGAAATGTCTGCCAGGCCGAGACAAAGAGCAGAAAAGAGGGGGAGAGTGAGTGGCAGTCTAAGGTAGTAAAGACAAGACATTGGTACCGTGTATCATTACAAAACTATTAAATTTAGTTAATATTTTCTTAAAGGTACACGGTACCAATGTTGTTTCTTTTTCGTGGAATTTTTGTGTCGTTTTACGCCCGAAAATCCGTCTGAACAACAGTGGATTTTCGGGTG
>CAMVIN010000213.1 GCA_947167565.1 uncultured Clostridia bacterium
GCACCGTATTCGCCGTTGCCACTTCCCTTCAGATCCGTCAAATCAACAACAGGAGTCGGTGTTGACGGATTAACCTTTGTAACAGCCGCCCATTCTCCTTTATGATCTGTACCAAGCCCCGATACTGCTTTGATGACGCCTGAACTGTCACCCTTTCTGGTATTATAATTATACGAATCAATAATCGATTCATCCATAGTTGACGCAAACGCTGTAGCATTCTGCAAATCAACCAGTCCTCCACTTACAGAACCATTTTCATCCAAAACAGCCACTCTCACAGCCTTATAAATATTACTATTGTCAGTTTTATCTGTAATACTGTTGTCGCTGTTTGTAACATACCCAACTACAGTCAACTGTGTTCCGGTTGTTGAATTGGTTCGGAACCAGACCGGGATATCTACGTAGTAACCGTCATCCCCGGTAACGTCATAAGAAGTTGCCCTTGTACCTGTCCATGTGCTTTCTGTACTCGTATATGCATGCAGCGTAGCATTATATCCAGCCGTTGTATCAGCCTGAAAGAATGTCGCATCACTCTTTAATGTTCTTCCCTCACCGGAAGCGCCGGCAGTCGCATATATATCTACTCCGTTTGTCGAAGACGCCGGAAACAAGTGGCCAAACGTATAATACTTGCTGATATCGCAGGATGCCGCCCAGTCCGAAGAATTCCGGTCAGTCCCCGGATTTTCCGCACTTCCATTTTTGATAATTCCCGTTCCCGCAGATAATTCCCCGTTATTGTCCAGTTTCCCCAGTGAAATCTGCACATTCTCCGGTGCCGTAGCTGTCATCTGAATCCCCGTTACTTCAAGTTCCCTGCTCATCGTAAACCACGCATAAGTAGACAATCCCAGCATAAGCACAGACACCAGCAGCATAGCCGTTGCCGACACAAGTTTTTTCTGATTATTAAACTTCGTTATATGTTTCTTTTTGTCCGTCATAGACACCCTCTCCTTTTCCTGATTTTATCACTTATAGTTCTATTATTATATCGTATTTACAACTATTTTGTCAATATTCCCCGAATTCCATTTTATTGAAGACTATTCAACTCTTTTTGCAATTCCATCATATGATTTCTGACAGAAGTTATCTCACCGGTATATTTATTAAACCACTCAACATCATGTTCATCCGGTGTTTCCTGCAGAAGTACCGCCTGTACCAATGCGGACTGAGAACGGGATCTCTTCCTCTCCATCTCATTAATCGTCTGCATACATAGTTTTATTTCTTTTTTTAACTTTCTCTTTTTATTCCAGTCGCTCATGTCAAGCCCTCCGTATACTCTGTCTTCCCACAAATCATTTTCCCATTTTATCAATTTCAGCCACGATCTGTCCCGCTTCTTCAAAGCCTTTATCCAAGTTTTGTGCCAGATCATCTACTGCCTCTTTACACGCTGTCAATCTCTCTTTTTTTTGCATCTGCTCCGGATATTTCACAAACACCGTACAGAGTTCATTTACCTGTATCTTCTGCTCTTGTGTCAAATTCTCGAGAAGGAAACAAAAACTGTCAGCAGCACTCATGTTGCTCACAATATTTCTATATCTGAATTCGTAATCCGCATCGGCAGTGAGATAAGAATCCAGCGCCTCTGAAGTATGATTCAGGCATGCCACAAATTGTTTTCGATAGGTCTCCTGCACACGTCTCTTCTCATCAAGATACAGGGCAAGGAACACAACCATTCCAATCATTGCCACAACGGCAAAGATAATCGCAAGGTGCATCCTGTGCTTCATAATATCTTCCTGCGTCACCTTACTTTTCCCCTTTCTTTTCCTCTTCTATCGCAATTCGTTTCTTCTCTTCCTCTATGGCTGCCCGCATTCTCTCTTCATATGTCTTTTCTTCTTTCATCTGTTTTCCGAGACTCATTATAGTTCTTGTCTCATACATAGCAACAATAAGTATCACTATCATTATCGACAGAATTGCCATTTTTCTAAAGTCTCCAAACCCGGATAACCAAATCAAAAATTCTGCTTTCCCCTTAAATTTTCCCACGATTTGCTCTCTGTTAATCATTTCTTCATCACTGACTCCGTTCGAGTCACCTCTGGTCACAAAAGAGCCGTCTTCTTTTCTTTCATAAATTCTGTGGACAATAATAAAATCCTTCGTCTCACCCAGCCGGGAATAAAAAGCAATGATGTCACCTTCTTTTAACTGTTCCGGATTCGATTCTTCTATGTGGATAAAGTCTCCGGTCTGCAGTGCCGGCTCCATGCTTCCGGTGGCAACCCGCATGATGCATCGTCCAAATATTTTGACAGCCTTCCCGCTCCTCATATTTAATGTGAGAAAAAAAGCAAGCCCACATAACACTATCGTAATTACAACTAATACAATACTCAGTACAGATGTCAACCCAACTCTGTGCAAATTCTTTTTTTTATTCTGTGTCTCCATCCATCATATCCCCATTAACTCTTCTTCCTGCAGCCACCGCTTAACCCTCTCCACAATGCCCACATGATATTCCCGATAATATTTCTTCATTTGCGTTGCAATCTCTAACTGTTCCTGCGGAGTGCGCTCTGGCGGCACATACGGCTGCCTTGGCGCATTTTTGTTCTGTTTCTTTCTTTTGCGCCTGAATTTTGCGTCATCGATTGAACGAAGCAGCACATATTTCGGTGAATGTGCATACTTGCGGTAAAAGTTCTCCATCGTTTTGTGCTCTTCGTCCGCCAGCCTCTTTGCTTCTCTCTCTTTTTGGAGAACTTCTGCCTTGTGTTTCCAATCCGGATTATCTGTATCTTCCGGAATTCTGTTAAACAAAACGACAAGCAACATTGTCACAAGCCGCGGAATGAGATAGATGGGATTGTACGAATATTCCCTATAAATGACCTCAAAAGGCTTACTTTCATAATAGTTTCTCATCTCTTTGAGACGTGCAGCTTTCTCTGCGGCAATCCTCTCTTCCTCCTTCTTTTGCTGTTCTAGTTTCATTTTAGCAACTACTTCTCTCGGATCTTCTACCAAAGAATCCGCCTGCATATTAGCCTTTGCCTCTTCGATTTCTTCCTCCGTAACACTCGCAAGTGCCTCGTTCATCTCCCGGAGTTTTTCTGTATCGTTTACTGTGACATCGATTTCCACATTTTCTGCATCGCCAAGTTCTGTACGAACAAGATTCTTTTCATCTTCAATACGCTTCCTCTCTGCCTCGATACGTTCCTGCTCTTCTTTTCTTTTCCTCTGCTCTTCTAAAAGAGCAAGCCTCTCCTGTTCCTGACGTTCCCGTTCTCTTTCTGCCGCCTCCTGCTCTGCCCTCTTCTTCGCAAGCATTTCCACAAGACGTCTCTGTTCTTCCTCCTTCTTTTGGCGAAGCATCTCTCTTCTCTCTTCGCGCTCTCTCTCGATTCTTTCCCTTTCTTCACGACGCTTCTTTGCCTCTTCTTCCGCCTGCAGGCGAAGCGCTTTCTCCCGCTCAATTTCTGCACGGTAATTTTTTTCTATTTCAATTGCACGACCAATCTCATTAAAAACCAACGTCGGATCTGCCGGCAGTGTACGAATAAATTCTTTTTCCCCATCCTCATCAATATATCCGGCAGTTCCATCAACCGTTACATCATAATCAGATGACAATTTTCCATCAAATCTCTTTACAAAACGAGGTTGAAGATTTTTAACCTTTTTTTTCTTTAAGGTTCGGAACACATGCTCTGCATTATCACTGTCCACCTGATATTTAAATAAAATCATCTGCATAAGCGCCAGCCGATAAAAGTTTTCAACATAATCATCTTCCGGCTGCAGCGCTGTATCTTCCATATTCACTTCATATCCAGCCTTATCGTAACTCTCTATATATTGCCACAACACAAGACATGCCTTTAAATCCACATTTTTCATGATGGCATTCGTCCTCATAACCGGAGGTCTGATATATGAATTTCCAAGCGTTGTACAAAGTTCAGAACCCTTGTAACCTTCAATTGTCTTTTTTAATTTTTCTACTCTCTGCCAAATGCTATATCCACTCTCATCATAAGTGTCAAGATCAGAAATACTCTCCAACCTGACATCAATCTTCATTTTACCGCCTTTTCCATCAGGAATAACCGTATTGTAATCAAGCGAAAAAGCCTGTTCATCTTTCGATATTTGAGCAAGTTTTTCATATCGTGAATTGATAAATATATACAATCTGTCAACCAGAGTGTTAACAAACTTGTTCTCGTATGTCTCCAGTGTTTCTTCTTTGTATACATTTAAAATCTTCGATGGAGTGATTTTTCCAGTTTTGCGGTCTACGCTTTGAATATAATCCGTGTGCTGTGCCAGATGTTTTACGCTCTCCACCGTTATCTTCTTGGATAAAGCAATCGGCACGACTTCCTCAACATCTTTAATCGTTCTTCTCGGATTTCGAATCACATTATCCACATGAATCAGCCCATTTTCTATCGCCTGAACCCAGGATACATCAATGGCTTTTTTCATCAATTTTCTGTTGAGTGCAAAACTATTTCTACTCGAATGTGCCACCTGATTCAGCGAAGCAAACAATTCATCCTCATCCAGGTGCCGGATTACATCTTGAAAATCATTATATAGTTGATTTATGGATTCACTCATTTCCAACACCCCCTGCATCAGAAGAGTTTCTGTAATCTCTCCAGATAGGCAATTGATTCTTTCATATTTCCTTTTCCAAACAATTTGTTAAGGAAATTACATAATTCTTTCAATTCTTCTCTCAGCATAGCCAGATTCAAAGACTCAA
>CAMVIN010000214.1 GCA_947167565.1 uncultured Clostridia bacterium
ATTGGCGCATCAGCACTGAGTTCAATGGATGACCCCTGAACAAAGGCACCGGCAGCCATGATAACATCACTGTGATATCCCGGCATGGCATAGGGTTCCGGAAGCACATAAGAATCCACCGGAGCAGCCTGCTGCACTCCCTGACAGAACGCAATCACACGTTCCGGACTTCCAAAAGCAATTGCCTGAATAATATCATATCGCTCCTCGTTCCCGCCGGGGCTGGCTGTAAATCCCAGTTTTTCATAGAGATTAGCAGCAAAAATTGCAGATTTCAGCGCACTCGAAACAACCGTAGGCGCAAGAAACAATCCTTGATAAAACAAATTATTAATCTGTAAAGATGCTCCCACTTCTTTTCCAAGTCCGGGAGCCGTCAGCCGATAAGCCGCAAGTTCCACCAGTTCTTTTTTCCCGACAATATACCCCCCCATTGGAGCCAGACCACCACCAAGATTTTTAATAAGAGAACCCACGCACAAATCAGCCCCCACATCCGTTGGCTCAATGGTCTGAACAAGTTCACCATAACAGTTGTCTACCATGCAGATAACATCTGGCTTAATCGTTTTTATAAAGCGAATGAGTTCGCCAATCTGCTCTACAGAAAATGTCTTGCGCAAAGCATATCCCTTTGAGCGCTGAATGGTCACAAGTTTTGTTTTTTCATTAATTGCCGCCTTTATTTTGTCGTAATCAAAACTACTGTCCTCTAACAAATCAACCTGCCGATATGAAATTCCAAATTCCCTAAGAGAACCTTTGGTATTTGTTCCTTCCATACCAATAATTCCCTCAAGTGTATCATAAGGCTTGCCTACCGGCGACAAAAGTTCATCGCCCGGTCGCAAAACAGCTGACATTGCTGTGGTCAGCGCATGTGTACCACAAGTAATCTGGGAGCGCACAAGGGCATCCTCCGTATGAAAGATATCCGCATATACCTGTTCAAGCGTATCACGTCCGCTGTCATTATACCCGTAACCGGTAGAGCCCCACAGATGACTTTCACTTACGCGGTTTTTTTGCATGGCATGAATCACTTTTAATTGATTATATTCAGCAACTTCATCGATAGCTTCAAAACGAGGTTTGATTTCCTGCAAAACTTCATCTCCAAGCGCTAACACTTGTTGGGATATACCAAATTGTTGATACATTTTATTTTTTTCACCCTTTATCATAATATTCCTCTCCTATGTCCTTCGTTCAAAATTGCCTGAACCACTTGTTCGTCGGAACCATATTCATCTTTGTTGAACAGTGTCACTTCTTTTTCGCGTCGAAACCATGTCATTTGTCTCTTAGCAAAATGTCTGGTATCTCTTTTTAATTGATAAACAGCTTCCTCCATTGTGATTTCACCCAATAGAGCCGACACAATTTCTTTGTATCCTAATCCCTGCATTGAGACAAGTTCACGACTATATCCTCTGTCAAGCAGGTTGCGAACCTCGTTCACAAGTCCTTCCTCCATCATAAGATCAACACGCCGGTCTATTCTTTCATACAATGAAACGCGATTCATCGTGAGAACGGCATACAAAAAAGAATACGGCGATTCACGTCGCCGCTGCTTTTCATTATGGGCAGAAAACTTTTCCCCGGTAAAATGAAAATATTCTAATGCCCGAATCACACGCTTTACATTATTTTCATGAATCACCTCAGCCGACTCCGGATCTATCTGCTGCAGTTTTTCATAGATAGCATGTGTTCCCATCTCTTTTACCTGCTGTATAAGGCCATTTCGATAGGAAGTATCCCCTTGATTTTCTGTGAACTCAACATCATACAAAACCGCTTGTATATAAAATCCTGTACCACCAGCCAAAATTGGTATCTTTCCCCGTTCATGAATGTCTTTTAAATAATCTTTTACTTTTTGTTGGAAAATATACACATTAAATTCTTCATCCGGTTCAAATTCATCAATCATATAGTGCGGAATTCCACACATTTCTTCCGGACGTATTTTAGCTGTGCCAATGTCCATATTTCGATATACCTGCATGGAATCGGCGGATATAATCTCTCCATTTATACGCCTGGCCAATTCAATTGAAATGTCCGTTTTACCGACTGCAGTAGGACCAGTCAAAATAAGAACTGGTTTTTTTCCCTGTATTACGCCCATACCTTCCTCCGTATTCTTTTGAATTATAGGATTCGCTTAAACTTCTTTTCGAACTCGTATTTTGTCATTACAATCGTTGTTGGTCTGCCATGCGGACAGTGATATGGCTTATCGGCTTTGAGCATTTCACTAATCAAGGCATCTGCTTCCGCATAAGACAATGTATTGTTTCCTTTTACAGCAGCTTTGCAAGCCATTGTAGCACAGTGATCAATAATACCTTCCGGCCGAATTCTGTTTCCTTCCTCCATTAGGCTGTCAAGAATTTCAAGAAACAGTTCCTTTGACGCGACATTAAGAAAATCCGCAGGCACACCCTGAATCAGGTATTCTCTGTCACCAAAAGGTTCAAACCGAAAACCGATTTTCTCAAAAACTTCTTTGTTCTCATCAAGGACATCTAACTCTCTTCCGGAAAGCGTAACAACAATTGGTGCAATCAAATTTTGCGTGATAGCCGTTTTTTCATTGAGTCTTCTCATCAATTTTTCATAAAGAATTTTCTCGTGAGCTGCATGTTGATCGATAATTAATAATTCCTCCCGATACTCAACTAACCAATAAGTTGCAAAAACCTGTCCAATAATACGAAAATTTGGCTTCTCTTCTGCGATCATCTCATCTTTCATGAGATTCATCTGATTAAATTTTGTTGTCAGTTCCTGCTCTTTTTCGCTGCGAACCTGCTCTTTCTCTGTTTGGTCACTTTGCCAGTGGGTGCTCTCTTTTATTTCCTGTATCTTTTGCTGCTGCTTTAATTCAAAAGGCTCCGGCGCAGAAATTGGTACAGAGACCTGAACATGTTCATGATTTAATTGCTCTGTATCATAATTTTCTTTGACCGATTCGGATTCATCCGGTATTTCACTATTTTCAGGTAGCGTTGCTTCCGGAATCAGAGTTGCTCTTTTTAACGATTCCCGAATACAGTCATAAAACAGGTCATAGACTTCTTTTTGATTTTGAAAACGAATTTCCATTTTAGTGGGATGCACATTAACATCAATAAAACCACTGTCAATCGTGAGCATGAGTGCGGTAAAAGGGAATCGGTGTCCCATCAGATAATCTTTATACGCATTTTCTATTGCGCTTGTGATAACTGAACTTTTCACATATCTCCCATTGACAAAATAATTTAACAGTGCGCGGTTACCCCTTGATAATTCTGGTCTTCCAATAAAGCCGGACAACTTCATAGCGCCCTTGGTTACCTCAACCGGCATAACGCATTTTGTCACATCAGAACCATAATTATAAAAAATATTAGTCTTTAGTTTCCCGTCTCCGGAAGTCTGAAGTTTGCTCTTACCATCAACAATATAATGAAAACGTATATCTGCACGAGACAGCGAATATCGAAGTACTAAATCCTGAATATAATTACCTTCCGTTGTTTTGCTTTTTAAGAATTTACGCCTTGCCGGTGTATTATAAAACAAGTTCTTTACTATAAAGGTTGTTCCATCCGGACATCCCACTTCTTCAAAATGTTTCTCCTCTCCCCCTTCTATCTCATAACGGTTTCCTGCAATCTCATCCGCCTGCTTTGTAATCAATTCTACCTGTGACACCGCTGCAATACTTGAAAGAGCCTCGCCGCGAAATCCAAGACTCCTTACGCAAAGTAAATCTTCCGCCGAGCGGATTTTGCTTGTTGCGTGACGCAGAAATGCTGTTGGTATTTCTTCTTTTGCAATACCAAAACCATTGTCTGTTACACGGATAAACGAAATACCGCCCTCACGTATTTCAACCGTAATAGCGGTTGCGCCGGCATCCAATGAATTCTCAACCAGTTCTTTTACAACAGCCATCGGTCTCTCAACAACTTCTCCGGCAGCAATCTGATTAATTGTATTTTGATCTAGTACTTGAATCATTACCATTTCTCCTTCAGTTGATTCTGCCATTTATACACTAAATTCATCGCATCCATCGGTGTAACCCGGGATAAATCAATATCTCGAAGTTCAAACAAAATATCATCGGTCTGACCAACATCCATTGCGTCAAAAATGGACAACTGTGTCATATGTGTTTGTTCATCCTTGTCATTTGCTATTACTATACAATCATCATTTGTTCTCCTTTGTGATGAACTAACCCCTTCCATCATAGAGTCCAAATGAACAACACTTTGATTCTGACTGTTTTCCTCCAGACGATTCGCAATCTCTCTTGCCCGCAAAAGCACTTCATCCGGAACCCCTGCCAATTTGGCAACCTGAATCCCGTAACTTCTGTCTGCTCCCCCCTTGACAATTTTTCTAAGAAATACGATATCCTCACCATCTTCTTTGACCGCGATGCAATAATTCTGGACTCCGTCAAGTTTTCCCTCTAATTCCGTCAATTCATGATAGTGGGTAGCAAATAATGTCTTGGCACCAAGCTTTTTCTTGTCCGATATGTGTTCGACAACAGCCCAGGCTATACTGAGTCCATCAAACGTACTCGTTCCCCGACCAATTTCATCAAGAATAATCAAACTGTCTTTTGTTGCATTGTTAAGGATATTTGCAACCTCTGTCATCTCAACCATGAAAGTACTCTGACCGCTCGCCAAATCATCAGATGCCCCCACTCTTGTAAAGATCCGGTCAACCAAAGCTATA
>CAMVIN010000215.1 GCA_947167565.1 uncultured Clostridia bacterium
ACAGAGCATGGAAGAGAACCGGCTGATTTCATTGATGTGGAATTGGCCGGTTTTTAACGTGTTTTTTGGCGTAAAACGACCAATAATTTTCCCCAAAATTCAAATCTTTGTCATCCATGTGGTTCGGAATCTCAGATAACAAATATTCAAAATAATTGTATGGTTTGAGGTTATTCGCTTTTGCTGTCTCGGCAATACTATATAGTATTGCACTCGACTCTGCTCCCGCAATGGTATCAATCATTATCCAATTCTTTTTGTTTTGTGTTATAGAACATAACAAAAAGAACTGGCTTCCATGTTCAGATGAACTTCCGGAAAAAGTAAAAAGACAGGTAAGGATTAGATTATTCTCCGGTCAATAGGCGCACTTGAATTGACGCCTACCCTGCTGAGGCCGTTGCAGCAGCTTATATGATAATACAGCCAAAATTGCTCATTCATAACACTATATGCATCATTCATAACTTTTTTGTACAAAATGGAAAAAAATATGATATAGTATACAGTTGGTTTTAAAAAATATGATTGAAAGGATGTTTTATATGAAAAAGTATATTTTGATTGCCGGGAAGACAATGTTTCGTCAAGGAGAAGATTCTTTGAAAAATATGCTGTGTGTTGATATTAATGAGATTGTAGATGGATTTGGAGACTGGAGTTCCTATACAGATTTTCGCAAGGCGGAAGAACTTGCGGTCAGAACGGCACGGTATTTCCTTTCGAAGGAAGCAACCTTTCTTCAGGAGACAACTTTGTTTGATGGAAATGTAATGAAAAGCGTGAAGGAAGCAAAGAAGAACGGATATATCGTAGAGATTTATTATCTGTGTGTCGAATCGTCTGAAATAATCAGAGAGCGAATTGAAAAGCGTATGAGTGGAGGCGGCAGGGGAGTTCTTGAGAAGAATCTGGAAAGGGAGTACGAAAAAAATCTGACGGAAATCATTCATATGCTGTCTGTGTGTGACCGATGTTTCTTTTTTGACAATACGGAGGAACTGGTGCATTTTGCAACTTATGAAAAAGGTGAAAAATACAAGGAGCCTAAATGGCTTCCGAATTGGTTTAAGCGAATTAATCAAAAATTATTAGCACTCACTATTGACGAGTGCTAATAAAAGTGTTATAGTGGTCTCATGAGAAACTAAAAGTGTTAAATGTGAACTGTTCGCATTGTGGCGGATTTTTCGCATGGCCTTTTTGTGAAGGGAGTTGGGACATATGAATATTGCAAAATTCACACAGAAGTCAGTAGAGATTATAAACAATCTTGAGAAAATCGCATATGATTTTGGAAATCAAGAGATTGCCCAGGAGCATTTGCTGTATGCAATGATGACGATTGAGGACAGCCTTCTCGCTAAACTAATAGAGAAGATGGAGATTTCACCGGAGGTCTTTGAGGCACAGATACAGGGCATGATTGAAAAGAGGCCAAAAGTAGAAGGCGGTCAGGTTTATGTGGGAAATGATCTGAATAAAGTGCTCATTTATGCGGAAAATGAAGCAAAGGCTATGGGAGACGAATATGTATCAGTAGAGCATTTGTTTCTCAGCCTTCTTCGTAAGCCTTCCAGAGAAGTAAAGGAGCTGTTGAGGGAATTCCGAATTGATAGAGAGCGTTTTTTGCAGGCACTTTCGAAGATTCGAGGCAACCAGAAGGTGACTAGTGACAATCCGGAGGCAGTATATGATAGTCTGGGTAAATACGGCTATGATTTGGTGCAGAGAGCCAGAGATCAGAAGCTGGATCCTGTGATAGGAAGAGATGGGGAGATTCGTAATATGATTCAGATTCTCTCACGAAAGACGAAAAACAATCCGGTTCTTATCGGTGAGCCGGGGGTTGGTAAGACGGCTGTCGTTGAGGGACTGGCGCAGCGCATTGTAAGGGGCGATGTTCCGGAGGGGTTGAAGGATAAACAGGTATTCGCACTGGATATGGGAGCACTGATTGCGGGTGCGAAGTATCGGGGAGAATTTGAGGAACGGCTAAAAGCTGTACTGGAAGAGGTTAAGGACAGTGATGGCAAAATTATTCTGTTTATTGATGAACTTCATACGATTGTAGGTGCCGGCAAGACAGACGGTGCAATGGATGCCGGCAATCTGCTAAAGCCAATGTTGGCAAGAGGAGAACTTCACTGCATTGGTGCAACGACATTGGATGAGTATCGTCAGTATATTGAGAAAGATGCGGCGTTAGAGAGGCGTTTTCAGCCGGTTCTTGTAGACGAGCCAACGGTAGAAGATACCATTTCTATTCTTCGTGGGTTGAAAGACCGTTATGAAGTGTTTCACGGAGTGAAAATTATGGATGGTGCGCTGGTCTCAGCGGCTGTTCTTTCTGATCGTTATATTTCCGATCGTTTTTTGCCGGATAAGGCGATTGATTTAGTAGATGAGGCATGTGCGCTGATAAAGACGGAATTGGATTCGTTGCCGACGGAACTGGATGAGGTTCAGAGACGTATTATGCAGATGGAGATTGAAGAAGCAGCATTAAAAAAAGAGACCGATCATCTCAGTCAGGAGCGCCTTGCAAATTTGCAGAAAGAACTGGCTGAATTGAGAGAAGAATTTGCGGGAGAAAAGGCAAGGTGGGACAATGAAAAAGCTTCTGTTGAAAAAATACATGAGATTAAGGCACAGATAGAAGATATCAATAATCAGATTGAGGTGGCTAAGCATAGTTATAATCTTGACAAAGCGGCAGAACTCCAGTACGGACAGTTACCCGCTCTAAAGCAGCAGTTGGAGCAGGCAGAGGAGGCGGTAAATGCCAGAGATGACTCGATTGTTCATGAGAGTGTGAGCGATGAGGAGATTGCCAGGATTATTTCCCGGTGGACAGGGATACCTGTGGCGAAACTCACGGAATCTGAGAGAAATAAGACGCTGCATCTGGATAAGGAACTGCATAAGAGAGTGATTGGCCAGGATGATGGTGTGACAAAGGTGACAGAAGCCATTATCCGCTCTCGTGCCGGAATCAAAGATCCGGGGAAACCGATTGGTTCATTTCTTTTTTTGGGACCTACAGGTGTCGGAAAGACAGAGTTGGCGAAGAGCCTGGCAGAATGTCTGTTTGATAATGAGGCGAATATGGTTCGCATTGATATGAGTGAATATATGGAGAAGTATTCTGTCTCCCGACTGCTCGGAGCGCCTCCCGGATATGTGGGATATGAAGAAGGGGGACAGCTGACAGAAGCGGTTCGCCGTAAGCCGTACTCTGTTGTTCTGTTTGATGAGATTGAGAAGGCTCATCCGGATGTGTTCAATGTTCTTCTTCAGGTTTTGGATGATGGACATGTGACTGATTCTCAGGGGAGGACGGTGGATTTTAAAAATACAATATTGATTATGACCTCAAATCTTGGCGCGGAGTTTCTTTTGGACGGTATAGATGAAGACGGCAATATCTCACCGGAGAGTGAAGAGGCTGTCATGGGCTTGTTGAAAAATCATTTTCGCCCGGAATTTTTGAATCGACTGGACGAGACGATTATGTTTAAACCTTTGACACGCTCAGATATTCGCGGAATCGTGGATTTGCTGGTGGATGATATTAATAAGAGGATTTCAGATAAGGAACTGTCATTGGTATTGACAGAGGCGGCGAGCGATTATATTACAGAGCAGGCTTATGATCCTGCGTATGGTGCTCGTCCATTGAAGCGGTATCTGCAAAAAAATGTGGAGACGTTACTTGCTAAGAAAATATTGTCAGATGAGGTACATGCCGGAGATAAAATTGTGATGGATGCTATGGAAAATACACTGATTATACGATAAAAAGAGAGGCCTTCGCGCCTCTCTTTTATAAAGAATGTTGTTATCCGGTCACACATTTTATCCAAAATATCTCTTGAGTAGTCCCTCAAAGGCTTTCCCGTGTCTTGCCTCGTCTCTTGCCATCTCATGTACCGTGTCATGAATTGCGTCAAGATTCTGAGCTTTTGCACGTTTTGCGAGGTCTGTCTTACCCGCAGTTGCGCCGTTTTCTGCATCTACACGAAGTTCCAGATTTTTCTTTGTGGAATCTGTGACAACTTCTCCGAGAAGTTCCGCAAACTTAGCAGCGTGTTCGGCTTCTTCCCAAGCGGCTTTCTCATAGTAAAGCCCAATTTCCGGATAGCCCTCACGAAATGCAACACGCGCCATTGCCAGATACATACCAACCTCTGAGCACTCACCCTCGAAGTTGGAGCGCAAATCAGCAAGAATATCTTCGCTGACGCCTTTGGCAACGCCGACAACATGCTCAGAAGCCCATTCTCTATCTCCGGACTGCTCTTTGAATTTTTCGGCAGGTGCTTTGCAGACAGGGCAGAATTCCGGCGCTGCATCTCCTTCATGGACATAACCACATACAGTACATACAAATTTTTTCATGCTTGTTCTCCTTTATATAATATTTTTTCTGAAACTATATTACAAAATAGTATAACATAATTTGTCCATAGAATCCACCTTTTTTTGCATTGAAAATATAATAAAATACCTGTAACCTCTCGACATTTTCTGACATAATATGATAGAAAAAAAGGAACATTCAGTTCTAAAGGAGTTCTGTATGAAACTTTCCAACAAACCCCTTGCCATGGCTTATGTGCCCTGGCAGGAATTTGAAAATGTTGTGGATGGAAACTGCGGGCTGAACCAGGGAAGTATTTTTGAGGATTTGATATTTCCGTTTGTAGGTTCCCAGACTGCATGCCAGGCAGTACGCAACCAAAAAGCG
>CAMVIN010000216.1 GCA_947167565.1 uncultured Clostridia bacterium
CTCTCACATCAAGGCAAAACGCAAAATTTACCCGATATTGTTTTAGATTTTCTATATCAAAATAAGTAGATTCTAACGGGGCTTTTACATATTTATAAGTTCCAGTCTTCCACATATCTTCCGTCAGTTGTCTTTCATATCTCAAATCGCCCTTTCCAAACCCTGTGCTGAAAATCACATAAGCCGCCTCACATTTCTCTCAATGTTTCCAGTGAAGAAAACCGTCTGCAAGAAATCAATTCCCTGCGGCGTGTAAATGATTCATTTAAGAAAACTGTTGTTGTAAAAGACGATATCATTCCATGGTATGATGATAATGGAATATATTATATTGGGATTGAAAAGTTTTTGCTGGATAACGAAAGTTCACATACATCCTGACGAAAAACGGCATGATAATACGACAACAAGACGGTCCGGCGAAGGCGTGCATTTTAATCAAGGGGCTATTGATTTTTCAAAATACGCACTTGACAATCCACATTGATTTTGATAAGATAATCCGCAAAGAGACGTGGTTTTGTGCCGTACAGTTTTACTCATGCGGGGTACTACGTTTCTTTTTTAATGTCTATGATGTCATCTGTCTCATTTATCTTATACTTCTGTCCAACATACCTTTTCAGATATTTTTCCACACCATCCCAGTCAATTTTTCTTTTACTTGAAAAGGCGATTGTATCGATTTCAGCAACCTTTTGCCCATTTTCATTGATAATAATTTTTGTTTCGCTATTCGAAGTCCCGTCTTTCAATAAACCACCTTTTTGCAATACGTCAATGAGTGGTTTTATTGTAACAGATTTATCTCCTGCTGTCAACTATAACAACTTTCTCACTCAGTCGCTCACGAAAAATAACTATACATGCTGAGAGGAATCTTCACCTTTTTCACATCCAAAATCTTCCCATCTTCTAACGAGAAAGCCAAATCATCTCCGGTCTCATCACTCATGGAAAGAATTGCATTTCCCTTCCACACAAAAAGAATATCTGACCCCTCACAAGCCTTATACTCATCATACCCCTCTCTCTGCTGATAAGTCTTCTTGTGAGAGGAGTTCTCATACATGTAATCCGTGAGCTCTTTGCAATTCTTCCAAGCTCCCTCACTCGCAATATCCTCATTTTTACTCAATGAATATTTCAACAGAAAATTCCTGTCATAGAGCCGTTCAATTTCTTTTCCCTTCTGAGCTCCATTTGGCACAATTTCTTTCTTCGACCACTCGGCATCTCCTTCCAGATACAGAATATCGCCATCCACATAACACGCCAACACGTGGGCATGTTTTCTGCTGACATCCTTCTGGGCAAAGAGTCCCGCCTCTTCCAAATAATTCTTAATCGCCTCTCCCGTCAGCACTTTTGCCTCTTTGCCGGAGCGGACATTTACCTGAACAAGAGACTGTCCTTCCTGATTGTCCTTCACAAAATACAGGGTATCGCCATAACCATGGAAAGACCTAAATGTCGAATATGGTTTCAGCCCCTCAAATTGTTTACTTTTTTCCTCATATATCTTTCTTGTCTCAAAAGTCTTAGGATTAACGAGATAAAGTTCTCTTGTTATCTCCCCATAGACAGCCGGGTCACGGGCAAAAACAAAACACCCGTCCATAATCAGCGGCATATCCGTCATCTCATCTGTCACGATGTACAGTTCTAAACCATTTACCACATCTTCTAATATGCGGCTCTCTTTTTTCTCTTTCAAATCGTAGCAGAAATACTGGCTATGCTCAATATAAGGCTCATCATCGTCCTCACGATATGGCACATCAAAAATGACCATATCCTCTGTCACTGCCATAGACGAAATATCATCTTCTTCTTTCTGCTCGTCATCAGTCCCCGAAGAAAAGTAAAACTGGTGCAGCGTCTCTATCTTCTCCGCATCAATTTTAACCTCATTCTTTTCGACCGTCAGCGGAACCCGACAGAATCCTCCGTTTGTCTTCTGCTTATCGCTATCCTCCGGCTCCCATACAAAATACAGCCAGTCATTTGTAATCCAATCGATTGTGATACCATACTTATCTGCATGGAGTTTTTTCTGTATTTCCTTGCTTCCGGAAAAGGTGTATTTATTTCCTTTTCCGTCCAGCCCCAGCCACACACCGTCTTCATCCCCGGAATAATCCTCAACCAGAACCACCTTATCATTCGCCAGCGGATACTGTTTCGCACTGTCCGAGCCGGTGCTATTCGCAAAAAGAGGACTTCCCTCCTCATAAATAATATCATCTTCACAATTACCATAAAATGCCGTCAAAAAAGATGTTTTATTATCAACCCAAATTTTCATATCTTCATAAACATCATGAAAAGTACGCCACTTTTTATCTCTCTTAGAATACTCCCTGTCTTCCCCCGTAGTAAGGTTATACAAGACAGCTTTCACACCCTCTTTTGTCTCATAAGTGATAAGCGCCTCCTGGTCTTTCACAAAGCACTGGGCAAGATTCGCACGCATCACATGGTTTTCATCCCCCGGCTCCTTGATATGCTTATATGTCCCAAGTTCCCACATATGTTCGGACAATTTCTTTTCATAACGCAGTATACCGTCTTCTTCTCCTACACTAAAAACAGCCCGGCGCGCCAGTGTCGTACTCTGCTCCTGCGTCTCTATCACAGCATCAAGATAGATTTTCCCGTCACTGTATCCCCGGTAATCATATAGTATATCCTCTGAAAGAAGGCCGCCCATATCACACATTTTCAATTCCTGTTCCCCGGCAGCCTTTTCTTTTATAAGAAGTTCTCTGCACAACTCACCGCTCGCCACCCGCTCAGCTGTATCGTTCTCGATATTCCGGAGATAATACACATTTCGCATCTCGTCCTCCTTCGTTGATGGGCCGTGGGATTCTACGGCACAAAGCAACGCCACTCTGTCAGATACATGGACAGCGTCATAATAAATATAACAGATATCTCCCTCCGGCTCTTCTATCAATTCTTTCCACTCCATTGTGTCCAGATTCTGACAGTACAAATTGTCCACATGATCCCCAGAGGCCGGTTCTTTATGCACAGTCACATAAATCTCCTGAGTCCCCAGTGATTGATCCATAATTTCAAGTGAAATGCTCTCGCCCTTTTTCGGTTTCAAAGGTTCTTCCCACACCAGTTTGCCGGATTCTCTCTCATAGCGAAAAATTTTTTTGTTGTGTTCCCCGGCTCCGATAATATAGCGGGAATCTACATAAATTTCATCATACGCATCCTCTATTTCAAAAAGTTTCTGTTTCTTCTCCGGCTCTACCACATCATTTCCATCTTTCCCCTTATACAACGGGAGTTCATAAAAGGTAACAACCTCTTTATCTGTCTCCCCTACATAGTCATAGACAGAAAAAATGAGTTTATTTTCCTCCAAAAACAGCCAGTTATGCTCTCCCTCTTCCTCGTAAGATTGGGCAAATATAATATCCTGTACCTTTTTTCCGTTCCTATTATACTGAGTCAGCCCCTCCAAATCCGTATCTGCATCTATCGAATCCGCATCGTCTGACTCATATTCTTCATAATAATTGGTCGAGTTCCACAGTGCCTTCTCGGAAAAAGAAGTACGCCCCACATCTGTACCCCTCTCTTCACTCACAGCACTCCCGCTGATTGCAGCTGCGCCCGACACAGCGCTCCCACTCGCCTCACTGCCTTTACCGCCCGTCGCCGTATTCACTCCGCACGCCGACAGACTTAACGTCATGGTTAAAGCCAGTGCCATGAATTTTGTAAACTTTCTCCCCATCCTTTGTCTCCTTTCCTTTTACACATTCTGACATTCTTTTCTTTGCTCCCTATCATAGCACAAAAAAATTTTGCTAACAACTACATTTTGAATAATTCCGGAAAAGGTGCGCATAACCATAATATATACTATTTTTAATATTGCGCATAATCAAAAATGAGTGTATAATGTGCGTATAATCACATTTCTTGTAAGAACATAACCTGCGTATAATCAAAAAAAACGGTGTAATACGCCCATTATGGAGGTGTTTTATGATTTTTAAGAGGAAAATATACAATAAATTATTAAATTGGAAACAGAGCAGTCGGGGAAAAAAGGCCATTCTCATAGAGGGCGCAAGACGTATCGGCAAATCGACTATATGTGAGGAGTTTGCTAAAAACGAATATAAGAGTTACATTATAATTGATTTTTCCAAAGAGTCGGGGGAAGTTAAAGAATATTTTGCAAATTATCTAAGTGATTTAGACACTTTGTTTATGCTCTTATCTACTTACTATGGGATAAAACTATATCAAAGAGAATCCTTAATTGTTTTTGATGAAGTCCAGTTGTACCCCGCCGCGAGAGCCGCTATCAAGCATCTTGTCGCGGACGGAAGATATGACTATATAGAGACCGGCTCCCTGATTTCAATCAGAGAAAATGTCAAAGACATTGTAATTCCCTCCGAGGAGCGCCACATCAATATGGTTCCGCTGGATTTTGAGGAGTTTGCCCTGGCACTTGGCGAAGAACCACTGATTGACTATATTCAATCCTGTTTTGAACACAAACAGCCTTTGGAACGGGCACTCCATGAAAAAGCAATGCTTTTATTCAAACAATATATGCTTGTTGGCGGAATGCCGAAAAGTGTCTCTCTTTTTCTTGAAAACCACAAGGACTTTGACGAGGCAGACATGGAAAAGCGTGATATTCTTGATTTATATCGTAGTGATGTCATGAAAATCGATGCCAGATACAGAAGT
>CAMVIN010000217.1 GCA_947167565.1 uncultured Clostridia bacterium
CTCTCGTTCTAAAAAAACTACTCTAATGTATAATAAAGTTGATCGGAATCCTTCAGTGATATTTCGATTTCACTCTCTGTTGCATGAATGAGATAAGCACCTTCCTCTACCTCTTTGTAATCCGCACCGGTGACAGAAGAAATCTTTTCCCCATGTATGCGGAACATAAACCACGGTTCATCCGCAGCCTCCACATGAAGATAAACGGTATCTTTTTCCCGCTCATGATAATAATTCACGGCAAGAAGCGAGCGGATACGTCTGTCACTTTCTGAGGCAGTGGTCTGTTCAAATGCTGCAAACGGTCTGCCATAGGTGTACGTGTTGCTGGAAAACTTTTCGGCGAGAATCTCCCATCGGTCCGTATCCTCTTCCGGCCAGGAAATGCGCCCCATATCCATGACCGTATTGGAATATGCCAGCGCCGTCTCTAATGCTCTGAGCCGCAAATCATCCCGGAATGTGTGACGGATTCCGTTATCTGTTATCATCTGTACGGTAACATCATCTTCCAGATAGGACAATACCTCTTCCCTATAATCCACATCACTGCTTACCGTCTGCAATTTTGAAGTATAACTCATTCTCTCCGATAGAGGAAATTGTTTCAGCTGGTCTGCCGGCATATATCCTGCCCGATAAGAGTACTTACTGCCAGAACCGACAAAGAATTTTTCATCTCCGGTCAGTTTCTGCGTCAGATTAATCGCTCTCGAAGCATCCAGCGAGACGGCCGCCTCTGAATTCTGTTCTCTCATCTGTTTGAGAAAGAAAATGAGCGTATCTGAATCCGGTTCATCTTTATCAATAAAATTGTGCTGGGATGTCATATAACAAGTCAGCTTCGCATTACTCTTCATCGCAATGGAACACAGACTCGGCCAGATGATATCGCGAAACAGAGATATCTGATTACGGCTATATAGTGACATCATCAAATCATTGTTTTCATTTGCAAATCCCGGAAAATTTGCCACGCCGAGACTCTGTGCATTAACCACCGGATATAGTTCATAGGATTTCGACTCAGCCATCATGGCTTGCAGCATTCCAATCCCCATGCACTCCTCCATATAATTTCCATTCACCGCAAAAACCAGACCGTCTCCGAGACTGCAGCGCCAGAGAACTGCCGGTAATTCTTCATTCTCGATTGAAGTGTCTTCCATAAGTCCCACCATATAGGTCTTGCAGTTTGAATTTAACAGAAACCACGGCATCGTCAGTTCCAAATCCTGCCGCTCCTGCTCCTCATCACCGACTGCCCGGTAAATACTCTCCCCTCCCAGAAGAAAACCGCTGAATAATTTAATTCCGTCAGTCTGAACGGAATCAGACGAAATCGAATCAATTCCGAGTAATTCACGAAGTCCGGCATTCGTCCGGATTTCATCAATCGCCGGAATACGACAAAAGATAACGATATTCCCCGCCTTGGCAATATGCAGAAGCACCGGAACATCCCTCTCAGGGGACAGAGCCTCCGGGTCAACAATATAAATATTTCCTGAAGAATCATATTCTTTTAATTCCATCGTCATATGAAGTTCCCGCTTCGTATAGCGGCACCACTGCTCGATAACATTTTCATAAGAACTCTCTAAATCATGAAAAAAATAAACCTGCTCTTTTTCTGAATCCTCCTGAACAGTGACAACACTTCCCGACACAAGAACAGAGTCTTTTGCATATGGATTGACGTCGTATTCATTTCCGATTTCTTTCATCATTTGCAGAAACATAAACATAAAAAATAATACGGCAAACATCAGAAGGATTGTGAAATAATTTCTTTTTGTAATCATTTGCTCTCCTCCCTCTGGCTGATCAGTCTTGTATTATATCCATAATCAATAGCAAAGTTAAACAGACGGTATGTGTTCTGCTCTACTTTATAGCAGACAAATTTGTCTGTCTCCAGATAGACCTTTACCTCATTCGGATACAGTTTTTTAAATTCCTGTACCCACTGATAGATGCGGGACATGAGAATCCACCGGTTTTCTCCCATATACATTCCGATTCCTCCCACATTAGGAAGCGGGTACTCTGCTCCTTTTTCAGATACACTCTGACCACTATTTTCATAAGGAACCGTATAATCAATAGGAACTTTTTCAATGAAGAAGAACACATTCTCCGTCGGAATCCGAACATCCGGTCTGGCATCCTCCTCCATATTGTTGTACTCCATTTCTCTCAAAAAGCTGACCAGCTCATAGTGATAGCCATGACCAACTCCCATCTGCATCTCATCATTGGCAGAACAAATCGTCCATGTCTCGTCTTTTTCACTGTGAATGATATTCGTAAGACAAGTAATTGCCTCATTCGTCACCAGCGGAGCACTCTCAATCTGGTCTTTGCGGAAAGAATCTTTGCTAAGAATCAGAACCACCAGTCCCACGCAGGCAAGAGACAAAAGATGTCTCACAGTATTCCCAACTCTGCGGCGAATCTGTTTTTCTTTTGCGGCAGGCACAAGCGGCCATGTGACAAGGGTAATCCCCCCGTCAACCGCCAGCGCCATTGTCCATGGAACCATGTAGGCAAAATAAATCCTGCATCGTCCTGCATCCATCAACTGTGGAAGTCCAAGTTCTTCTGCCGCCTGCAGACATAATAGTATTGTCATAAATAAGCCTGTAGAGAGAAGCATTGCACCATACTGTCTTTTGGTGCGGAACAGCAAAAACAAAAGTCCGAGCACATACAAGACACCAATTGCTCCCAGAATAATATGAGGATACCACCACTGCTGCGGTTCGCTTATAATTTGCGCTTTGACAGTATCACGAAACAGACTCCACTTATCTAATAGTCGTTCTTTTACACTCGTCTGTTTTATCTGTCCTCCCGGTGAAGCCCCCGAAGCTGCGCCTCCTGAAACAGCGCCACCGGATACCGCCATCCCCATTTCCTTTAGATTTTCTAACTGCTCCGTCGTCAGTTCCGAAACCGGCACCGCATTTCCTGACTCGTCAAAAAAGGTAACCGCATTCCCGGCGCTGTCAACAATTTCAACGGTCTCCTCTTCCTCACTGTCATCCTCTTTGCCAAGAAATTCATCCTCGGTCCCATTGATGACACTCATTCCCCAGCCAAGTGACCCCTGAAGAGGTGTTCCTGTCACAAAAGCAAATGCCATCGGCGCAACAGCCAGCATGACACTGATGATTCCCGCCACCATAATCGGAACAAAATATTGTTTTCTGACAAACCAGAACAGATATCCTCCGGCAATTCCTATGCAGAACAGTCCGGCAACCATAGTTCCATAAAAATGTACTGCCAGTGTCATAGCAAAACTGATGGCAAAGTAGCCGAGCTGTGCCCTCGATTCTTTCATCTTTTTGTTTTTTTTCAATTCACTTGCTCTCTCTTTAAAAAAGCGAAACAAAAAATATACAGAAGGCAGAATAAATATCATTCCATATTCTTGAGGAAGGGCAGAAAAATACCGATAATAGGTACTCGGCTGCCAAAAATTCCCCAGTATAAAAAGGGCTGCCATCGCATAACTAATATACTTACTCTTACAGCAGAGTCGGAGTACAACAATAAGAACCATATGAATCATGATTGTCTGCAAAAAACCAAAAATTCGCGAAAACACATACATATCGATTCCGAAAACAGCATGAATATAATAAATGACACAGTGAAATCCGAACGGATATACACCGTCTATGAACAACTGATTTTCTGACAAACCATTGAGCCACCACAGATGAACCGGCGAATCTGAGGCAGTATACCCATAAGTTCTCAACATAGCAAGTCCATAAGTCCAGCCAATGATAACAAGGATTCCCGCCAATAAAATCCACTCCAACATATGGCGATAAAAGGTCCGGAAACAAAACAGAACAGCCTCCTTAACTTTTGTTTTGAGTTTAACAAAAAATCGGGCACACACTGTCTTACTTCCCATATGCCCAACCATAAGCAGACGTATCGTTTTCGTCATTCTGTGATAAACTTTTTGCAAATCAATATGATTGATTTTTAACCACACAACAAATGCCGGAATCCATGTTGCCGCAGCAAGAGTATAACCATTGGAAATCTTCATAAATTGCAGGACAAACACAATGTTCATGACATAAAAATTGCCTACCATGTAACTGCACAAAAACTGTTCTGCCAGCCTTCTATGAGCTATTTTTTTGCGTATTACAAAAAACGGCAATACCGTTGTCGTAAAAATATATGCCGAAAACATTCCGATAAATTGTAAAATTGTCAGCGTTTTCATCGACATGTCAATTCGTTCCTCCTACAAAAATACTCGTATCATTTCCAGAGTTTCGTTGTCAATCACGATATTTGATTTTTTCAACTCATCCAGTACCCGCAAAAATGAATCCCTGTCTCCACTCGTAAAATATAGTTTTAACCGGCAAGTATACGAGGCGAGTGCTTTCGGATACATCGTTACTGCCCTCTCACACCAGATCCGGCAGCGGTCAAACTCTCGAATCTCCAAAAGACGCATACACACAGCCTCAATAAACCGGCTTGTGAGCCTGGCTGGTTCTTTCACATAAAGCCGCTCACATATAGCATCTAACTGCCTCACAAAGTTGTTCTGTTCGAGTTCCGTAAACACCTGCTGTTCCAAAACATGGTTCATATAAGGAATCATCATAAGAATATACTCAACAGAATTTTCTTCTTCACTCT
>CAMVIN010000218.1 GCA_947167565.1 uncultured Clostridia bacterium
GAAAAGCTGTATTGTGGGGAAATATAACAAACAATGATAGTTGAAGAATTGATGAATGTAGGGAAATGATATAAAATTAAAGCAGGAGTTTTTTGAAAAGGGGTTGACAGAATTTGTGGCTGAAATATAATTTTTTGAGAGCAGAGAGCAGAGAGCAGAGAGCAGAGAGCAGAGAGCAGAGAGCAGAGAGTTAGTCACTGTGTGACTTTTTGTAAAAATATAGAAAATAAAAGAGCATGGGAAGAATCGAAAAGGTGATTTTCGATTCTTCCCATGCTCTTTTTTGAGCGACAGAAGGAAACTACATAGATGGATTTCTGTACACAAAATATTACCATGCCGAAGGTGGCAGGAAAGGAAGGTTTTATGAGGAAACTACAGTTAAAATGGAAGAGGATAGGAGCAATTGGGACGGCGCTGGCACTGGCAGTGAGCACGCTGACCGGAATAGGTGTCAGCGCGGCACCGCAAGAGGCGAGTGCGGCAACGGATTACGGTCTCAGCAATCCAAGAGTGGAGATGCAGACAAGGGATGTGATTGAGTTCGGTAGTTACTGGCAGGAGGATACCAATAGCGACGGAGCAGCGGATCAGAAGGATAAAAAGACGCCAATCAAGTGGCAGATTTTAAAGCAGGACGGAGATGACTTGTTTCTTTTGGCAGATCAGGCACTTGACTGCAAGCCGTATAATGAAGAAGATACCGATGTAACATGGGAGACCTGTACGCTTCGCTCATGGCTGAACAGTGATTTTTATGATGCCGCATTTTCAGATAGCGAAAAGGCGGCAATCAAGCAGACATCGGTGAGCAATGAGGACAATCCATATTACGGCACCGAGGGCGGGAACGATACGACAGACCGGTTGTTCCTCTTGTCCCTCTCTGAAATCGTGAATACAGATTACGGTTTTCAGAGTAGAACAGATTTTTATGACCAGGCAAGACATGCGAAAGCAACGGATTATGCGAAGGCACAGGGATGTTACACCGGCAGCGAGGGGACGAGCTGGTGGTGGCTGCGGTCGCCGGGCGACGATAGTGGTAGTGCTACGAATGTTAACTATGTCGGCTACGTCCTCGACTATGGTGGTAGTGTCGACATCGATGGTAGTGGCGTTCGGCCCGCTTTGCATGTGAATGCGGCGAATGCCGCTATCTCTTCTGCGCTGGTAAACAAAACGACAGAAGAGGTAGCACTGGCAAAGACGACATGGGATACGGTAGAGTTTGGTACTTATAATGGAGCAAAAATTAATTGGCGGGTTCTTTCTGTGGATGGTGACGACGCGTTTTTATTGGCAGACCGGATTCTGTTAGAAAAAGAATATAATGTAGGATTCAGTTCTGTTACATGGGAGACATCTACACTGCGGAAATGGCTGAATGATGATTTTTATAAGGAGGCGTTTGCTTCAGAGGAACAGACAGCGATCAATAAGACAACGATAACCAATGAGGATAATCCGTTTTATGGAACAGCAGGAGGGAATAACACAGAGGACTCTATCTATCTGTTATCCTTATCTGATATTGTAAATAAGTCCTACGGTTTTCCGACAGCATATGGGTGTGAAAGCGCATCGAGACAGGCAGTTCCTACCGACATCGAGGATACGAGCAGGTGGTGGCTGCGGTCGCCGGGCTTCGGTAGTGGTAATGCGACAAGTGTCGGCAGTAACGGCTACGTCTACGACGATGGTTATGATGTCAACTACGGCAGTCATGATGGCGTTCGGCCCGCTTTGCATTTAAATCTATCCTCTTCTGTATGGAAGAAGGGAGAGGTTGTGACAAGTGACGACAAAAAAGAGGCGATTACGGATTCCCTGCCGAGTGGAAATGGCGGTGAGAGTGGCAGCAGTAATAATGACAAGCAGGAAGAAGAGAGTGGCAGCAGTGGCACCTCAACGAATTCCGGCAGTCAGAACACAGATAATCAAAATACGAATACGATGTCAGGGAGCAGCCCGGCGGTTTCCGGCACGAATAATGGAAGTGATACGACTGCCAAGGCTTCTACGGCTGACGGTACTACCG
Source organism: uncultured Clostridia bacterium (assembly GCA_947167565.1). GTDB lineage: Bacteria > Bacillota > Clostridia > Lachnospirales > Lachnospiraceae > Eubacterium_F. The sequence continues at coordinate 2,042 of CAMVIN010000218.1, forward strand.
TTACCGTTACTGCCCCGGCAAAGGTAAAATCCATCAAAGCGACCAACAAGAAAAAGGGAAAGACCGTTGTATCGTTCAAAAAGGTAACCGGTGCGGCGGGCTATCAGATTCAGTACGCGAAGAACAAGAAATTTACCAAAGGGAAAAAGAGCAAGACGACAAAGAAGACGAAGTACACCATCAAAAAGCTGACAAAGAAAAAGACCTATTATTTCCGCGTCAGGGCATATAAACTTGTCAATGGAACTAAGAAGTATGGGAAATGGAGTGCTGTGAAAAAACTCAAAATCAAAAAATGATTTTGAGTTCGAAAATCAAAAAATGACCTTCAGTTAGAAGATTAAGATATGACATTATAAAAAACAGGCTCAGTTTTGTGAGCAATATGAGTTGAGTAAAAAACGGGAATACAGAGAACGAATAAAATCTGTATTCTCGTTTTTTGTTATTGATTTTAAATTGTGTCATATGTATAAAAATAGTGTAAAACGTCCTCTTGTCACAGGGGTGAAATCATGGTATATTGATAATATATCTAATAAGGAACTGTTAATTTGTATTATCTTAGTTTGTGGAAAATGTGATTTTTGTGGTAGTTGATTTTGGTAGAAAAGAGGGATTGATTGGAAGGGAAAAATAAAGAATATTTAATTGAGCAATTTCGTAAAATAAATCATGCTGAATCAATGGTTTTAACTCAGCATAGTCGTAAAAGATTTGAAGAACGTGGAATAAAAGTCGTTGATGTTATAGAGATTATAAATATAGGAGAAATCATAGAGCAATATCCAGAGGATTATCCTTTTCCGAGTTGCTTGATTTTGGGGAGAATCGAAGATAGATATATCCATGTATGTGCAAGTATAAACGAGGATTTAATTTATATAATTACAGCATATGAACCTGATGTGGAAAAATGGAATGATGATAGGAAAACAAGAAAGGAGCTGTTTAAATGAAATGCATGAAATGTGGGTGTGAATCGTATAAAAGTACAACTTGTGAAGCAATCGATATGGGGTATGGGCTTTTGGTAATTAGAAATATCCCTTGTTTTAAATGTAAAGAATGCGATGAGATTATGTATATGGGAGATGTCGTCCAAAAGATTGAAAAAATCAAAGAAATTGTTGAGAAACGGTTAGAAGATTTGACAGTGATAGATTATGAGAAAGTTGCATAATAATAATTTTGTGCTTAACTTGACACGAGAAGATGGCTGGAAAACTTAACGCACGTAAGCATTTTCGTTTTTCAGCCATTTTCTATCTTTTAAATTATCGGTTAGAACGCCTCCAGATATTCATCTTTTCTGCTTCTTTAATCAGTTCGTCTCTGAAATCCGGATGTGCGATGCTGATAAGTGCCTCAGCTTTCTGCCAGGTAGATTTTCCTTTGAGATTTACCATGCCGTATTCTGTGACAACATAATGTGTGTTGGCGCGGGTGTCGGTAACAATAGAGCCGTTTGCCAGTGTCGGGCGGATACGGGAATGTTTCTCGCCCTGCTTGTCTGTAAAAGAAGAGGACAGGCAGATGAAACTCTTGCCTCCTTTAGATTTGTAGGCACCGAGTACGAAGTCGAGCTGCCCGCCGGCACCGCTGATATTTCTTGTTCCGGCGGATTCGGCATTGACCTGACCGTACAAATCAATGTCCACCGCATTGTTGATGGATATAAAATTGTCGTGAGCCGAGATGACATCAATGTCGTTGGCGTAATCGACCGGTACGCTCATGCACTGCGGGTTGTCATCGAGGTAGTCGTACAGTTTCTTTGTTCCGGCACCGAAAGCGTAGGTCTGTCGTCCCTTGTTGATGTTCTTCTTGGAACCGTTGATTTTTCCGGCTTTGGCGATGTCAACAAAGGCATCCACATACATTTCCGTATGAACGCCGAGGTCTTTCAAATCAGACTCAGCAATCAGTGAGCCGACCGCATTTGGCATGCCGCCGATACCGAGCTGCAGGCAGGCACCGTTTGGAATCTGCTCAACAATCATCTTGGCAACCGTCTTGTCGATATCCGTTGCCGGTGCGGCTCCCATCTCGGCCATTGGCGGATTGTCACCCTCAATAATCATATCCACTTTGGAGATGTGAATGCCATTCTCGTGACCGCCCAGACAGCGAGGCATATTCTCATTTACTTCTACGATAATAACTTTGCTCCTCTCACAGGCGGCTGCCAGATGAGAGGCACTCGGGCCGAAGTTAAAATATCCGTGTTTGTCCATCGGGGCAACCTGCATAACAGCTACATCAATTGGTTCCGGCATATCGCGATAGTAGCGAGGTAATTCGGAATAGCGGATTGGTGCGTAGAATGAAAATCCCTTTGTGACGGCTTTTCTCTCAATACCGCTCATGTGCCAGGAATTCCAAGTGAGATGTTCTACCGCGTTTTCTACTTTGAAAATCTCCGGTTCCCACATCAAAATACCGCCGCGAAACTTGAGGTCGTGCAGCTCCGGTACACGCTTTGCCATCTCCCGGTCAAAAGCGACAGGAGTGGTGGCGGTCCAGCCGTAATCAATCCAGTCTCCGGACTTTACCACTTCTGCAGCCTTTGCCGCTGTTGTCAGTTTCTCTTTGTATAATGTTTCAAAATCCATGTTTTCCTCCTTGTGATT
>CAMVIN010000219.1 GCA_947167565.1 uncultured Clostridia bacterium
CATATAATTTGAAAGATCACAGAACGGGATATGCGACAGGTGAAATAGCAAGGGCTTTGTTTCAGTAAAAAAATTTATATTTATTGCAACTTTTTCCACTTCTGAATCGTTATATGTGTAGAGGCCGCAAAACTGGCATATGTGCGGAAAACGAATGGGGGATGATAAAAGTGAAAAAGTTTTTTATGAAGTCAGGTTTGATTATGGTGTTGAGTCTATGTGTGCTGGGTGCAGCACACATAGAGGCAGAGGCGAAATCAAGCGCAGCAGAAGAAAAGTGGAGCATGGAAAAAGATACGGTGGTTAGTAAGAAGGGGGTAAAATATCATGTGTATTTCTCCAAAGATAAAAAGGAGTGCTGGGTTCACAAGGTTGAGGTAAAATCAAAGAAAGTGACCAAATTGAATTTTCCACAAAAGATTAAAAACAAAAAACTCACGACTATTGGTGCGATGCCGGAACTATATCCGGATGACAATCAGGTAAATCGATTGGATGCCTGTGTGAGTATCATGGGCGAGGTGTTTGAGCCCTGGCATGAAACCGGAGCAGACGCTAAAACCAATATTCAGTCTGTTAAAATTCCGAATACGGTAAAAGTTCTTGGTCATTCTTCTCTGGCGGGATTAAAAAAATGTAAACGTGTTCAACTGTCTTCAAACATAACCAGTATAGGATGCTATGAATTTTATGATAACAGGGCATTGGAGCAGATAGAGATCGGAAGGAAATGCAAAGAGATACAAAGGAATGCTTTTAATAAGTGCTATAAACTGAGAAAAATTACAGTACACAAAAAGAATAACTTTTTCTCTTCGAAAAAAGGCTTGCTGTTGACTAAAAATAAAAAGGAATTGATCTGTGTCCCATGCGGTATGAAAAAAATAAAAATACCAAAAGGTGTTACAACAATCGCAAATGAAGTTTTTTGCGATTCAAAGATAAAAGAAATCTGGATTCCTAAATCCTTGAAAAAGATTGGGGAAGGGGCGTTTGGTTCGACCAATATAAAAAAATGGCATATTGCCTCGGGGAGTTTTATGGCCAAAACAAAAGAGTGTATTTATTCCAAGGAATCCGGAGACTTGCTTTATTTGTTTCATTGTGACTCGCCGGAGAAACTGACGAACCGCGTAACGCGAATAATTGGTGCATCTTTTAGCCGGGCTGTTGATGAGGAGAGAGGTGGAACCATTGGAACACTCTATCTGCCGAAAAACCTCAAAGAAATGGATTTGCACGGTTGGAATAAATTATATTGTAAACATATATATTTTACGTCGCCGGAACCTCCTAAAGTAATAGTGGATGATGATAGCAAGTTAAGTATTGACTGGACGATACACATACCGGAGGGGAACAAAGAAAAGTATCTGGACTGGCTGCAAGATAATTTTGATTTTGACCGTGAGAGAGATAATTATGAGACCTACTCTGTTCCGAAAGAGACAGATATTATGAAAACAGGAAATATTGATACTTATTATATTACCGGTGACAAAAAAATCCGGGTGATAGACGAGAGCAAAAAGGCCTGCCAGGTATATCAGTATAGCGAGGGAAAATATAAAAGCGTAAGCAGTGACCCATTGATTGCATTTTCTAAAAAGGCGAGAGGAAAAAATAAAACCATGACATTTCTTGCACCTTCTGTCAATAAAAAGGGAACTGCCTATTTCACGGCAAATGATGATACCATTTACCAGTATAACAAAAAAGGAAAGATAAAGGCAACCTATCACGTTAAGAAAAAATTAAAACTACAGAGAGGAATTCGAACCATATCAAATGTGATATGGCTCAAAAAAAATCTTGTAGTCGTGGATACATGGCAGCAGGGCAGGGGAAATTCAGGAATCTATCTCGTTGATATGAAAAAGAAACAGGTAAAGAAATCCTATAGCACAAAGTTCGCGGATTTGTTGGGCGGACAGGGAGATTATATTTATGTAAAATCCGGCAGCAGCCAGAGTCAGAATGAGATAGTATACAAAATAAAGGCCTCGTCGGGGAATGTCATTTCTCAACTGTCAACAAGTGATTTGCGAAAAACAGGGGAGGCAAATACGGAAAGTGATTTGACGTATGGCAATTTAAAGGATGCGGATTTTGGAAGCTGCGTCTTTGGAGGAAAGTTGTACCTGTCGTATTTGTCCGGAATCTATTGCTGGAATGAAAAGACCTACTCTTTTGATCAGGTTTTGGATGGGAAAGAGCCGTATCGTGCCGGAAAATTTTACCGAAGCCGACTGCAGATGATTGACAGTGACCAATTTGTTGTTATGGGAAATTCTGAGGAGAGTGACGGTCCGACCGGATTTTATTGGTATCAACCCAGTAATGCGCAGAAATTATCAAAAAACTATGAAGAAATAAAAAAATTTTATGCACCTACAGTGGAGAATTCTTGGGTAGATATCCCTGCTGTTACGCCCTCTCCTGCTCCAACGCAGGGGAATGAACAATATTATTCTGCCATGATTACATCTGGAGATTTTTCTTACAGGATAGTAGATAAAACGAAAAAAGAAATTGCGATTTTAAAGATTGATACAGAAAAATCCAAATTGGTTATTCCATCAGAACTGGATGGATACAAAGTTGTTCGTTTAGGGGTGGATATATATTATGTTACAGAAGTAGACATTGATATTTCAAATATAGAAGAATGCATTGTGACACCAAAAACACAGGAAAACTTAAAAAAATTGATAATTTCGGATGGAATTAAAGGAATAGGCTTTGGGGCATTTCGGGGTTGTGATCATTTAAGTGAAATAAGATTGCCGGAAGGCGATTGCAAAATCGGCGAAAGTGCTTTTGGGTGTTCATGTGACGTATCTCCATTAAAAAAAGTGTACATTCCGTATACATGCACTATGGCTAATGATGTTTTTGGAAGATGGAAGAGTTACGACTTAGATGAGATAATCATAGATAGTAATGGGAGTTATAGTGATGATGATGTGGCATTTTCTTCTGCGGATATTAAAAAAATAGTATTTTTGGGAGATAAGGTCAAAAAGTATGATATATATAATTTAATGTTTAATAGTTTAGTGCATAAAATGGTACTTAACTCAACTGTAAAATCTTTGACAATATACAGGGATGATATAGAAATAGAAAAAATAATAGTAAATGGAAAAAATACCACAATAAAGGTAGTTAATGATCCATATTCTAATGAAGCAGAAAATCGTTATTTTAAAGTAAATACTTTATGCACTGTCAAAGGTGCAAAAGCGATTTCGTGGGCAAAGAAAAACAAAGTGACCTATAAGATAAAGAAAGCCCCGAAAGTTGCCGGCATTTCCGTAAAGAAAAGTGGGAAAAAGTATACGCACAATTGGAAAGGCGTAGTTACAAAAGTAGAAACCCATATGTATAGGCATAAAAAGTGGGAAAAATCTGTAAAAAGAATGAAAACCACATATCGGATTTACGGAAAGAAAAAGGGTGGAAAGTACAAATTAATTGGTACGACTATAAAATCAAAGATTACTAGCAGTTATAAAAAGATAAGAGTGAAATCATAGATAAGCTGGGAGTAAGGATGAGGTTAATGCTATGATGAAAAAGGGGGACTTCACAATGGGAAAGAAAATATTATTTTTATTGGTACTTGTTTTTGGTGTACTGATCATATCATCGGGAACTGCGCAGGCAAAGAGTACACAATCAATTGAAAAGAAGTGGGATAACAGTAAGGAAATTGTAGTGGACAATGGAACAACAAAATTCTATGCCTATTTGTCAAAGGATAAAAAGGAAAGTTGGATTTTTAAGGTTGAGCCGTATTCGGATAAGTCAATCCGGTTGAAGTTTCCGAAGAAAATCGAGTCTGCAAAATTGACAACAATCGGAGCGATAGATGAGTTGTATCCGGGGGAAGATGACAGTTGCCGTAACATTTGTGGCGGCATGTTTGAACCGTGGCATGGTGAGGCGAGTGAAATTGGTGCAGAGATTGTTAAAGTGACCATGCCTGATTCCGTGAAGACTCTTTCAGCGTCTGCATTTGCGGGGTTCGTTGATATGAAAAGCATAACAATTTCAAAGAATCTAAAGAGTATTCCGGCATATGCTTTTTATTGTTGTGACAGTCTGAAGAGTTTTACTGTGGGAAAGAATATCAGGAAAATTTCTGAAAGTGCTTTTGATGACTGTGAAAAGTTAAAGAGTATTGCTGTGGAAAAGGGAAATGCCAAATATCAGTCTCAAAATGGCATGCTCCTGAACCGGACAGGAGACACCATCATTCTGGCTCCGTATGCCCTCAAAAAAGTGAGGATTCCTGAGGGTGTGAAAAAGATAGGGAAAAAACTGTTTTACAAGAAAAAGATAAGGGAGGTTTGGATTCCAAAGTCTCTCAAAAAGATTGGAGCGAACGCATTCAGCCGGACGAGATTGGGTAAATGGCATATTGCAAAAGGAAATTCGTCTTTTGTAAAAACAAAAGAGTGCATCTATGAAAAAAAGACCGGCCGTCTTGTTTTTCTGTTTAGCAGCGAAAAAAAAGTGCGCTTGCCGAAAGAAGTGACAATGATAGATAATACGCTTTCCGTACAGAAATTCGGAGTGGAGAAATTAGTCCTGCCAAAGACCTTTAAGGTCTGGGGAGATGGCTGGACAGACGAA
>CAMVIN010000220.1 GCA_947167565.1 uncultured Clostridia bacterium
ACACAAAGATTCCGGACGAGCGGATTGATGAGGTGTACAGAGAAATTCGGAAACATTACTTATAAATGTTTGTACCTAGTCAGCACCATCATTCGTAGCTGCTTCGCAGCTACTTCATGTGGCATATCAAACCTCCCCGTCTCCCGGAAGTAATTCATCAATCCTTCCGAATTTGCGGAATAGATCAATATAAACCATAAGTTCATCCCGGGAAGCCACTTCTAATTTTTCATAGATACTCCGGTTATGCTTTCTGACAGTGGCCATACTGACAAATGCCAGCTCCGGAATCTCACTGATCTCATGTCCCTCAATATACAAATCTAAAATTCTTCTCTCGGCAGCGGTAAGCTTCTTAATATTCTCTACCATCTTGTCAAACATCTCTTCCACATCCGGTGGAATCTCATTGACCTCAAGAATTGGCTGCACATACGTTCTTGATATAAAAACAGAGAGCACAATCATGACCAGCAGAAAAATAACCGCCACAATACTCCACCGTATCCTGTCTTTTCTCACAAAATTCTGATAGCGGGAATATGGCATCAGCACACAAACCGCCCACGAGGATTCCGCCTCACCTACAGAGAGTGTTACCGCATCCCGAACTCCCACATAAGAATCCACTCCACTGCTGAATTTCATCAGTGCTCCCGCTGTTCCGTCACCGGAAAGAATCTGTTCATCCGTAAGATAAGTCCCCGCCGTTCCTCCAACAAGTCCCTGTTCCAGATGAATCCCCTCACCATCGATCGGTGCCAGTACTGTAACCATCTGTCCAAATTCGCTCTGCACTGCCGGATGTGAGAGTTCAAACATCGCCTCAGAAAGTTCCACCCCGCAGACACCGTACGTCGTACCATCCGCGCCGGCAAACGGCACAAGAAGAAGCATTGCCTCTTCCCACATATTTGACAATTTACTGCGTGTATTCCACTGATAAGCTGACAAAATATCCGTCGTATTCCCCTTGACCATCCGGGTAAATTCCGGCAGCGTATTCACATTAAATTCAAGATTCCACTGTGTCCCGAGTTCAAGCGCCTTCTGTCTTCCCACTTCCGGAATACCGCGGTAGAGAACCTTTTCCTGACTGACTTTATCTGTCAAATCAATATTTTTTATACGCAGATAAATTCCACTTCGGGATGTATCCGCATATGAGACACTGGTATTCGTAGTCGCATTGACGATGGCATAAGCACCACTTGAATCTGAAACCTGAAGCGCAGTATCCAGATACCCATAATATTTGTCCTGCAATGTCTGCAAAAGTTCGGGTTTATCATTCAATCCGTTAATTCCTATTCTTTCTTGTGTCAAAAGCTGCTGTGTCTCACGACCTAAATTCCGCGAGAGTTCCACGCCTTGCGTAGTCAGTGTGTCAATTTCTTCCTCGATCTGACTCTTTTCATTTCTCATCTGCAACGCAAGTGCATCTTCAATTCTCTGATTTTGATTAAAAATCACACCAGTAGCAGCAAGCCCGATTGCCAGTACACCAAATGCAACTAAAATCATAGATACCAAGGAGAGCAAGAGTCTCCCTCGAACTGAGACACTCTGCTCTCTCATCGTTCTCAATGCCGCAAATAAATTCTTAATATAGGTAAGCATACTCTGCGCACTCCTTCAGATATCTTACAATTCTTATTTCATCACTTGTAAAAAAGCCTCATACGCCTGTTCTGAATACTGAACTATTTTTTTCTCTCTTATAGAAGTTTCCGGATTTGCTTTCTTTTCATATTCCTCAAAAGAAAGTGACGCCTCTGTCAATTCCTGTCTTGTACTTTTTTCAAACTGTGTCTCAGTATCCAGATAAAAGGAAACTTGCGGCGGCGTATAGAATTCATACTCCTCCTGCGTCTGCAAAAACGCTTCATACAAGCTCTTATATTTGGGATTATCCAAGGACTCAATTGCTTTTGGCAGATAATCAGAAAACCCTTTCTCTGTGACCGGCATATATCCACAACTTGTCACAAATTCTACATTTTTCTCCGGTTCTGTGAGCCATTTCAAAAACGTCATGGCAGCTTTTTCCCTCTCTTCATCTGACTTCACGACACACATACCGGCTCCGCGCTGCATCACCATTTTTTTTCCGTCCGAAAAAACAGGACATGGTCGAACCACCATCTCTATATCCTCGGATGTATTATCTGAATACGTTACTTTGTCCGGATAATATAGTACACTGGCAGAAGACGCAACAGAAGCAACAGCATCCGCTGTGCGAAGAGCTTCTGTTGCATACCCATGTGACAGCCAAAATGCACCGTCCACCGCCGCCTCCGCAAACGGATTCCACACCTTCTTAAAAGTATCATCGTAATTCACTCCGGAATCAGAAAAAAACTGTCCTCCCAAAGACTGTACTCCCACCTGAAAATAGTTAAAATGATAGTCGTGGACAAAAAATGTATTACCTGTTTTTTCTTTATAACTGCGAGCAGTCTTAAATAATCCCTCCCATGTAGATAAATCCTCGATCTTCGCCCCACTCTCTTTCGCATAGCGGTCAAATAATGTCTGATTCACAAAAAGACACTCCGTCGATTTGGCAACAGGAAGAATCTTGAGTTCTCCATCAATCATCCCCTCTTCTAAGAATGCAGGAATAAACGCCTTCCTCTCATTTTCCGAAAAATAATCTTGAAAATCCACCAATTTGTCCGCCTGTTCCATCGCAAGAACCGTCTTTGGGTACGCCACAAAAATGTCCGGCAATGCTTCCGAACCGGGCTCCCTCTTCGCTGAAGATAACACAGCTTCATGAAGTGTATTGGTATCTGATACTTTCGTCGGCTGTATGGTTATCCCCTGCTTCTGCCCTACGGTATCATTAAACTCCTTAATAAGATTATTCAACGGTGAATCCGTCTGATCCCCATATACATGCCAAATAGTAAGCGTGATTGGTTCTTCCTTTTTTTCACTACCACAACCACACGAAAAAAGTGCTGTAAAAACACATATCATAAGATATGTCGTCACTCTTATCTTTCCCCTGCTGCTTCTGTTCTTTCTCATGCGAATCATACCTCTCCTTGTCGCAAAAAACTTTTAAGAGAATCATATCATAATTTTGACATAATCTCAATTCTTTTTTGAATTATTTCAAGCAAAAAACGATGACCCGTTTACACGAGTCACCGTTTTTTGTTTGAAAATCATATGAAATTTCCGCTTATTTCACGGTAACTTTAATCACCTGATATACACCATTTTGTGCATATACATAAACTTTAGTGCTTCCCTTTTTCTTCGCCTTGATTTTTCCACTGCCGGTCACGGAAGCAATCTTCTTGTTTTCTGATTCATAGGAAATGTATCGGTGAGTACTGATTGGTCTTCCGTCCGAAATCTCCTTCGCCGACACCTTCACACTCTTTCCCTTCTTCAAAGTTGTCTTCAGATTGGACTGGGAAGATATCTTTTTCTTTCCGATTTTTGTAACCTTCAACGCCTTGGCAACGCCATATTTTCCTCCTTTGGTTGTGGCATGAACATCCACAGAAGTAGCAAATACCTTTTTCTTTCCTTTTACAATTTTAAATGCCTTAATCTGGTACTTATAATATGTTCCCTTTTTCAAACCTTTATGTACAAATTTCAAAACTGTGTTTTTGTTAAAGGTCTTAATCTTCTTTCTCTTATAAGTCTTACCGCCGTGGTTGCAGATACTTCCGTACACATAGTATCCATCTGCATTTTTCAGTCTGGTCCATGTAATAGTAACAGAATTCTTTGTCTGCTTCTTTGATTTAGCACGGAGCATACCGAATTTACTCTTCTTGCTGTCCTTTTCAATATTGACCGCACCGGTATCACCATCTTCGTCACTGACATCTTCATTATTTGTGGTGCTATTGTTATTGCTGTCAGTTGTCTCTTCTTCCTTAGCCGGGACTGGTGTCGGTGTTGCTTTTTTTTCGAATTTCGCATACAACACCTTGTCACCGGTCTCCTCTGCTGAAATAGAAGTCACCTTGTTGACAAAACGTTCTTCTGCATACCAGCCCTGAAAAACGTACCCCTCTTTGGTTGCATCGTCAAAAGCAGCTACTCCGCCACCCTCATGATAACTGTCCGGATTGTCCACACTGTTCTGACCGCCATCTAAAACATAGGTAATGTTGTAATCAGCTTTTCTGACTGCTTTCAGAACCACTTGCGGAGCATTGACATTTTCTGTTATTATCTCTGTAACCACCCAATGGCTGAATTCTCCATCCGGAATCTGTAATGTTGTGACAGCGGGAACAGTTCCTACCTGACCTTCATACGGAAGCACCTGATGTGCGCGCGTTTCTCTTTCAATCGTTCCATATCCAACGTCGCTCTTTCCGTCCTCATCACGGTACAGAAACTCCCTCCAATCATTCGACGTAATTTTATCTCCCGGTTTCAATTCGGTACCCACTTTCAAATCCGCAAACTCCATGGTGGATGCCTTTGCGCCAAACGGTGTGATGACTCCGACTGTCATTGCAACAGCCAGAAGAAATACCAGTATCTTTTTTCCCCTCATCTTTACTCTGTTCATTGTAGAGCCCTCCTAAATTTCTTTTGCTGCGTTTATCTTCCTCTGTCTTACAACAGAGCATTTCC
>CAMVIN010000221.1 GCA_947167565.1 uncultured Clostridia bacterium
AATCAAAAAAAGACTTTTATATAACAAAAGATGGATGTTTTGTTACAGACAATGAAATACATGATAATAATGGGAAAAAAATAGTTGGTGGAGATTATAATTCGCACCGTCAAGAAAATCATTGGGGGCAGATTTTTCCGGGATATAGTGATAGTTCTAATAATTTTTGTGGAATTACGTGGCTTACAAAATACAATAATGGAAATTATGATAGCTTATTTTATGATTCACAAGGAAATAAATTATTTAATGAAGAATATATTTATGCTTCAGAGTTTTATAAAGATATTACACACGTAAATGACAATAATCATGATAGAATAATGAATTATAATGGAGAGGTATTGGTTGAGGTAGATAACGAAATATATTTACCGGGTTATTCATGGTCGGAGAGTGCTTCAGAGTTTTATAAAAATGTTGAAAATGAAATTGAAAGTGAAGAAATAGTGTTACAGGTAAGTTCTGATGAATATTGCATTTACAATTTTGAAAATGCACATAAAGAGATGGTGCCGGCTAACTTAAGAAATATACCAGAGGCCAAAACCGTTACAACTACCGGATTGCTATATCAAGAAGATGCAGGAGAAGGAGAAATACAACTGTCATGTGACGAAAATGCTTTCGCTGAATCAGCGACAAAATATAATCATGATTTGGCGACATTTGCAGGCGGAATGGCGACAATGATGTATAATGAAGATAGTTCTAATATAGAAGATGCCTTGGTTGAACTTGGATATAAAGAGATTAAGCAAGTTCCTGATAAAGATGGGGACAAAGCACCCTATTGTTTAGCATATAAACCGATAAACTTGAATGGTAGGAGAGTCAATATCGTATGTGTTTTTGTTCGTGGAACCTATAAAAAAGAATGGATCGATAATTTCGACCCGGGCAAGGGTGAAACTACACATAAAGGTTTTTTGAGGGGAGCTCATTATGTATATGAGGGGTTGTGTGATTATGTTGTAAAACATGACTTAAAAAATAATAGTGATATAAAAATCTTAATATCTGGACACAGCAGAGGGGCGGCAGTGGCTAACTTGCTGGGTGCACAGTTGGATAATGGTATCTTGACAAATAAAGGTGACTATGTAGGAAGCATTTCAAATGATGATGTGTTCGTGTATACCTTTGCAACACCTAATACGACTCAGGCTGATGACAGGGGAAATTCAAAATATAATAATATATATAATATCGTAAATCCAGAGGATTTTGTGACAAAAGTATTGCCATCAAAATGGGGATATGGCAGATATGGCAATACATATGTTTTGCCGAGTAAAACAACGGATAAAGATGATTCTCGTTATGTAGTATATTCAGAATATTTATCTGATGTGCAAAAATTATACAAAAAATATCGTCCTGATGACATAGATGGCTATAAGCCATATGCCAAAGGTATGGAAACAGTTTCTAAATATGTTAATGAAGTGACAACTACAGTAGAAAATAATAATAAATATTATACAAAAAAACTAGGGTTGGTAGATAATACATCATTACAAAATTTATATACACTTTTTTTGGGATATTATATGACAAAAGAGTGGAACTATCAAAAAATTTCATACGTGGCTATAGCAGACGCGGTGGAAGGATTTTGGGGTGCTTTGGGGATAAAAACAGCAGGTTTTTTTGTTTTTCACGAAGCAGTTGGTGGGTTTCCTGTTTTAACTGGTGATTTTGGTTGTGCTCACCGTTCTGAATATTATTTAGCGGCGATGAAATCATTAACAAAAGAGCAATTAACGAAGCCATTTAGACGGTCATTACTTGGAATTGTGAATTGTCCGATTGATATAACAGTTCGAGATTCCAATGATGAAATCATAGGACAAATAAAGGATAATAAGATAGATGAATCTCTGAAAGATAGTATTGTAATGGATGTAGATGGTGATTCCAAGTCGTTTTGGCTGCCGAGTGACGAAGATTTTAAAATTGAACTAACAGGAAATGATAACGGCGAGATGGATTATGCGCTGTGTGAAATTGATGCAGACACAGGAGAGGCAAGGAGAGTTTCTTACAACAAAATACCGGTTAAAAATGGTGAAACGATGCAGCAGAATATTCTTGAAGGTCAAAATGTTGGTACATTTAGTTTGATTGATAAAAGTGGAGATGAAATAGAGCCGACCAAAGTTTATAATTCAGAGGAACAGGGGGATCTTTCTGTAGATGTGACGGTAGAAGGAATTGGACAGGCAAATGGATACAGTCATTTGAAAATGTGCGATTATGTTACATTGGAGGCAAGTACTGATGAGAATAATGAATTTATCGGCTGGTATGACGCGGATAATAATTTAATCTCAGATGAAGAGAAGTATTCATTTTCTATAAATGAAGATAAGAGTTTTGTTGCAAAGTTTACAAACAATGTTGTGGATGTAGAAAGTATTTCGTTCGAAAAAGATAATATTACTATGAGAGTTGGCGAGCAGGAGGTTAATACAGCCAGCGTTAATCCAAGTAATGCAACATATAAATATATTTCCTATAAATCATCCAATGACAGCGTTGTTAAAGTTGAAGATTATGGGCTGTTGACAGCAGTGGGAAGTGGAACTGCTACAATTACTGCGTTATCCGGGGATGGAAATGTGAGTAAAACGATGACGGTTACAGTTGAAAAAGATGAGGAGAGTACTGATTCAAGTGAGAAAGGTTCTGCAGTTTCCGATAATAAGGTTCAAACATCTTTATCAACAAATAAGACTACAAGTACAGCAAAATCTTCAACTACAAAGAAAAAACTTAAAAAACCGGGAAAAGTAACCAAGTTAGTTTTAAAAAATAAAAAAGGTAAGAAACTTAAAGTTACATGGAAGTGGAAAACTAATGTTTCCGGTTTTCAGATTCAATATGCACAGAACAAAAAATTTACGAAAAAAAAGAAGTCAATTAAGGTCGGTAAATGGACTTCACAAAAAACAATCAAAAAGTTGAAAAAGGGTAAAAAATATTTTGTTCGCGTTCGTGCATATCGAAAAAGTGGCTCAAAAATAGTGTACGGAAAATGGAGTAAAATTAAAAAAATAAAGATAAAAAAATAATATATAAATAATTGGCGCAAAACAAAAAATGTATTGTTTTGCGCCTTGTCAATGAGACCCCGATATATTATCAAAAATAATCAAAAGTGAACCTTTTTACCAGACCGAGGCGTTTTGGCAAAACGCTGACTCTCAGCATGCTGAAGTATTTTTTGAGGATGCCTATGATTGGCGTGGGAACAAGGAGGATTACTGCGCTCTTTTTAATGGTCTTAAATTTCTCTGTCGCTGCCTAAAGATGGCAACGGGGAAAGATGTTATTGTCTTATTAGACGAATACAATGTTCCTTTGGAAGGAGCCTATCATTATGGCTTTTATCCTGAAATGGTGGACTTTATTCGGGAGTTATTTAGCAGTACACTTAAGACAAATTATGCTCTTTATTTTGCTGTTGTAACCGGGTGTCTCAGGATATCCAAGGAATCCATCTTGCACATAAGTATGAAGAAATAAAAGACTGCCTTGTGGTGGAAGGGTAATTGAGGATTGAGGAAGTAGTTCTACTCATATTCGGTGGAAAAACGCAATCATATCACAATTATTCGGTCGAAAAACGCAAAACAATAGTAGACGCTCTGGGTTAAATGTGGTAAGACCTATTTGATTCGTGATTTTGGCGAGCGGGAATTTGATGAGACAGCATACTTTAATTTTGATGAAATTCAGGATTGCCCGAGGGCGATACAGTCTCTGAAGTATTTTTGTGAAAACATGCCTGAGCTTCACGTGATTGCTGCGGGGTCGCTTCTTGGTGTCGCACTCAGAAAAGAAGGGATTTCTTTTCCGGTGGGAAAAGTTGACCGCATGGAGATGTTTCCGATCAGTTTTGAGGAATTTGTCAGAGCAGATGGGGGCGAAAAATATATTAACAGTGTTCAGAAGATGGATTTTGAGCGGGAGATTCCGGAATTATATACAATTCCTCTTGAAAAAGATTTGAAGAATTATTATATTGTAGGCGGTATGCCGGAGGCGGTGCAGGCGTGGATTGACACGCATGATTACAGAGAAGTTGAGGAAGTACAGGACCGGATTCTCAGAGATTATGCGGATGATTTTGGGAAATATACATCGCCGGACACTGCTACGAAAATCAGACTAATCTGGGATGCGATTCCCTCTCAGATAGCAAAAGATAATAATAAGTTTATCTTTTCTCATGTAAAACACGGAGCGAGAGCGAAGGATTTAGAAGATGCGTTGGATTTTATTACGGATTACGAAGGTGTTCTGCTGCCAATTGAGGTAAAATCAGCCGATAATACAAAGGCAAAGAGTCTGCGTCTGTTCTGCAATCGTTATAACCCTAAAATGGCTGTGAAAATGTCTTTGAAGAATGTGGGAGACAATAAAGAAGGGAGCGCTCATGTATGGAGTATTCCCCTGTATCTGATTTTCAAATTGAAAAAATATATTTCTCACGAGATGGGGTGGGAAACTACTTCTGTCTATCAGCAAGCTCCATAAACTTCACGAGT
>CAMVIN010000222.1 GCA_947167565.1 uncultured Clostridia bacterium
ATATTATACTACGAAAAATAAAAGTGTGCAAGTTGTTTTGCCGAACAAATGTTTCTACTCTTGAAAATATCCTATTGCCTTATCAAGTCCTCCCACCTCATTGACAAGTCCGCATTCCACCGCTTCCTGCCCCACGAGAACTGTTCCCAAATCCTTTGAAAGCATACTGGTGTTCATCATCAGTTCTTCGAGTTTACTCTTTTCGGTATTGCTGTGAACAGCTATAAAATCAAGAATCCGATCCTGTATCTGTTGAAACTGACTATACGTTTGCGGCGTTCCCAGAACTTGACCGCTCATGCGCACCGGATGAATAATCATGGTAGCGGTTGGTGCAATAAACGAATAATCCGCAGCAACCGCAAGCGGAACACCAATCGAGTGACTATCACCAATTATTAACGACACCGTTGGTTTACTTACCGAAGCAATCATTTCTGCCAGAGCCAAGCCACAAGATACATCTCCGCCTACTGTATTAATCAAAAAAAGAACGCCTTTTACACCGTCGTCCTGTTGCAGTTGAACAAGCAACGGCAGAAGATGTTCATATTTTGTCGTCTTTGTATTTTCCGGAAGACAATCATGTCCCTCAATCTCTCCGATGATCGAAATAACCTGAATCCCATTATCGGCCGTTGTACCGAATTCCAAAATATCCTCTTCTGCCTGCTGCTCCTTTTCTTTATTATTTAACATTTCCCGCATAAGTACCTCCATAACACCATGTGCACACAGGCACAATTCAAAATCGCACTGTTACCTTTTTATAGTGTGCTTCAATCAGAGGAAAAATATGCAAAAGAGGCTGTGCAATTTTATGCAGCAACCTCTTTCTTTTCAGTATTTCTTGTTTTTATTATTCAGTCGGAACATCCTTAATACTAAAGCTGAGACGTCCCATCTTATCTTTGCCGAGACATACAACCTTAACTTTATCGCCAAGAGTCAATTCGTCCTCGACATGGTTAATTCTACGTTTTGCGATGTTGGAAATGTGAACCATTCCCTCTTTTCCAGGCGCAAATTCAATGAACGCACCAAACTCTTTAATGCTGACAACAGTTCCCTCAAGAATCTGTCCTTTCTCAAAGTCAGTCACAATAATCTGAATCAGGCGAATTGCCTCTTCAATCGCAGCTTTATCAGTACCGCAGACAGATACTGCCCCGTCATCCGTGATATCAATCTTAACACCGGTGCGTTCAATCAAGGTGTTAATTGTCTTACCACGTTGTCCAACTACATCACCAATCTTCTGCGGATCAATCATAATCTGCTGAATCTTCGGTGCAAATTTGCTCACTTCTTTTCTCGGCTCAGCAATTGCTTTCAGCATTACTTCGTCTAAAATATATTCGCGGGCTTCTTTTGTGCGGGCGATTGCCTGTTCAACAATCTCTCTTGTAAGACCGTGAATTTTAATATCCATCTGGATTGCCGTAATACCCTTATGTGTACCGGCAACCTTGAAATCCATATCGCCAAAGAAATCTTCAAGTCCCTGAATATCTGTGAGAATCAGGTAATCATCATCTGTCTCACCAGTCACAAGACCAACAGAAATCCCTGCTACCGGAGCTTTGATTGGAACACCGGCTGCCATCAAAGACAACGTAGATGCACAAATACTTCCCTGAGAGGTAGAACCATTGGATTCCAGAATTTCAGATACCGTACGGATTGTATATGGAAATTCCTCTTCTGACGGAATAACCGGAAGCAAAGCTCTCTCGGCCAATGCACCATGTCCAATTTCACGACGTCCCGGTCCGCGGGAAGGTCTCGTCTCACCAACTGACCATGATGGGAAATTGTAATGGTGAATATATCTTTTATCCTTTTTCAACTCATCCAATCCGTCAAGTTTCTGCTTCTCTGTAAGTGGAGCAAGCGTGGTGATATTCAATACCTGTGTCTGTCCACGGGAGAACAATCCGGAACCGTGAACAGTCGGAAGCACATCCACCTCTGCGTGAAGTGGACGAATCTGCTTAATCTCACGTCCGTCCGGACGTTTCTGATCTTTCAAAATCATCTTGCGGACCGTGAGTTTCTGGAATTTATAAACGGCATCGTCAATAAATCCAAGCCAGTCTTCATGCTCCTCAGCATAACGCTCTTCTAACTGATCTTTAATCTTGCGGATATTCTCTTCACGAATCTGTTTCACATCAGTGAAAACAGCTTCTTCCATCGCCTCCGGCGTGATGAAGTTCACCATATCTTCATACATGTCAGCCGGAATTTCAAAATGCTCGTATTCATGTTTTTCCTTGCCGCACTCAGCAACTATTTTATCAAAGAACTCAATAATTTGTCCATTCAACTCATGTGCACCATAAATTGCCTGAATCATAACATCTTCAGCTACTTCATTCGCACCTGCCTCAATCATGATAACCTTATCACGGGTAGAAGCAACCGTCAGAGCCAAGTCAGATACTTCTCTTTGCGCACTAGTCGGGTTATATACCAACTCACCATCTACCAAGCCAACCTGTGTAGCAGCCGTCGGTCCATCAAACGGTATGTCAGAAATACAAGTTGCCAACGCAGAACCGAGCATAGCAACCAACTCCGGTGCACAATCCTGATCTACATCCATAACAACATTTTCCAATGTCACATCATTACGATAATCTTTCGGGAATAACGGTCTCATCGGACGATCAATAACACGACAAGTCAAAATAGAATTATCCGAAGGCTTTCCCTCACGTCTTGTAAAACCTCCCGGAATACGTCCAACGGAATACATCTTCTCATGGTATTCTACGCTGAGCGGAAAGAAATCTATCCCCTCTCTTGGCTTCT
Organism: uncultured Clostridia bacterium; assembly: GCA_947167565.1. Classification (GTDB taxonomy): domain Bacteria; phylum Bacillota; class Clostridia; order Lachnospirales; family Lachnospiraceae; genus Eubacterium_F. The sequence continues at coordinate 2,818 of CAMVIN010000222.1, forward strand.
CTGATGCTGTCGCCGTAGACAGAACAACGGTGTCACCGTAACGCATAAACGCAGCACCATTTGCCTGTGCAGCCACTCGTCCAATATCAACAGACAGCGTTCTGCCGGCAAGTTCCATACTAAATGTCTTGTACATAACTTTTCTCCTTTTAAATCTCTCTTCATTCTCTGTATTTTCACAATCTTATTCATTATACATGAAAAATATGGAAAATGCAAGTACACGAATCCTTTTTTAATCCGGATAACTAATCTGGTCTTCACTCCATCCAATGACTTCATCATGGAATTCCGGGACACGCATAAGACCTGCTCCAAATAAATATGCCCGATCTCTCTCACAAATCTCATTCAATGCTTTCCACTTTACATCCACAATGCTCTGCTCCTCTGCGGGCAATTCCGGATCAATCCCTTTTGAAGGAACGGCATCTTCTGATATTTCCACGAGAAATGTAAAAATCCGGCTCTCCAAATCCGGTTTATATTCGATGGTAAGCGGGCGAATAATCTTTCCTGTCACGCCGGTCTCTTCTTCTAATTCGCGAAGAGCGGCCTCTGCCGGAGTCTCGCCGTCTTCAATACCACCTCCGGGAAGATTAAAAAAATCCCGGCCAAATAATTTGTGTTCTACTAATAAAAGTTTTCCGTTGCGGCAGACCATTGCCTGACTGCGGTTTCGTTTCATGAGTTTCACTCCTTATGTTTCATTCGCCTGTAAACGTTACTTTCCTTTGTAAACATAACAAGAGTGTTTCGAAACATCGGAAACACTCTTGTATTCGTTAATTATTTGCGCAGGCCAAGTCTTTCAATCAAAGCACGATAGCCTTCCAGATCTTTTTTCTGAAGATATGCTAAAAGTCCTTTTCTCTGACCAACCATCTTCAACAATCCACGGCGGGAATGATGGTCTTTCTTATTAATTTTCAAATGCTCATTCAGTGTATTGATTCTCTCTGTGAGAAGCGCAATCTGAACTTCCGGTGAACCTGTGTCTCCCGGTTTTCTGCCATATGCTGCAATAATCTCTGCTTTCTTTTCTGGTGTCATCATCTTTCTTTACCTCCATAATAATTAATTCTACGTCATACCACTCATAGTGGAATCACATATAAACTACGCCAGCTACTAAGAATCGGTCGGAGTGTCCGAACTCTGGGCAGTGGCAATTACCAACTTGTGTATCATATCACACTTTTTTCATTTTGTAAATAAATATTTGAAACTATTTCTTAGTATTTCTTAGTAGTCAGCAATTGTAGCAATATCTACCAGTGTCAGTTCTTTCTCATTGGTATCCTCCAGCGCAGTGAGTAGTGCATTGGCGGTATCTATTGAGGTAAGACAGGTTACACCGGTCTCTATGGACACACGTCGAAGCAAAAAACCATCATGTGAGTGCTCACCTTGTGCCGGGATGTCAATAACCAGGTCAATCTCATGTCCAAGCAGCAAATCCATTATTGTCGGCGTCTCCTGCTCAATTTTGTTAACACCAATTACCTCCACCTGATGCTCTGCCAAAAACTTTGCCGTTCCCTTAGTAGAATAAATCGTATACCCAAGTGCCTGAAAACGTTTCGCTACTGAAATTGCTTCTTCTTTGGAGTTATCATTGACGGTCAAAATCATCTTTTTGTGCTCTACCGGATTCACACCCGCACCCATAAA
>CAMVIN010000223.1 GCA_947167565.1 uncultured Clostridia bacterium
CTATTACTGCACTCCAACTATAAGAATTTGCAAATTTGAAGAATCCGAAAAAATATTCTTCATCTGATTCACGATATCATCAAATAAAAACTTTTCATCCGTTCCCTGCTTCAAAAAGTTATTAACCGCATCAATTTTCTCTATGGCAAAGTCTATGTTTTTATTTGACCCCGCCTTATAAGCTCCAATATTTATAAGGTCCTCCGCCTCCCTATACGTAGCGAGTACATCTTTCATCTCTCCTGCCAATTGTTTATGCTCCTTACTCGCAACTGCACTCATTACACGCGATATACTCTGTAGCACATCAATCGCCGGATAATGATTATGCTGAGCCATGTTTCTCGACAGCACAATATGTCCATCCAAAATACCGCGGGCCGTATCAGAAATCGGCTCATTAAAATCATCTCCATCCACAAGCACAGCATAAAGCCCTGTAATTGAACCTTTATCTGAATTGCCGGCTCGCTCCAAAAGCTTTGGCATTTCGGAATATACACTCGGTGGATATCCTCTTGACACCGGCGGCTCACCAGAAGCAAGTCCAATTTCCCTCTGTGCCATAGAAAAGCGGGTAAGATTGTCCATCATAAGAAGCACATCTTTCCCCCTGTCCCGAAAGTATTCTGCCACGGCTGTTGCTGTCTTTGCAGCTTTATTGCGAATCAGAGCCGGTTTATCCGAAGTAGCAACAACAACAATTGAGCGACGCATTCCTTCTTCTCCTAAATCGCGTTCTATAAACTCACGAACTTCGCGCCCACGCTCTCCAATCAAGGCAATTACGTTGATATCCGCCTTTGTATTTCGCGCAAACATCCCCATCAACGTACTTTTCCCCACTCCCGAACCGGCAAAAATGCCAATTCGCTGTCCTTTTCCCACTGTAATCAAGCCATCAACAGCCTTGACACCAAGCGGAAGAACATCTTCTATCATTTCTCGCGTCAATGGATCCGGCGCATCCGCCTCCACAGAATATCGCTGACAATTCTCCGGCAACTGCTCCGCACTCATGGGATTCCCAACTCCATCAAGCGTCATTCCAAGCATCTCCTCACTCACAGCTACCTGCAGCGGCATCCCTGTATTCTGGACCCAACTCCCCAGGCCAACGCCCTCCACATCATCATATGGCATCAAAAGAACCCTGTCATCGCGAAAACCTACTACTTCCGCTTTAACGGGTTCTGCCTTTGAATTTGATTTAATCAAGCATAAATCATTTAACTTTGCATTTGGTCCGATGGACTCAATCGTCAAGCCGACGACTTTTGCTACTTTCCCCAGATGACTGGCAAAACTTTTTTCTTTTAGCACTTCGTATTTTTCAAAATTTATGAGAGCCATCCCTCTTCCCCTCACTCTGTCTTCATCGGACTACAAGAGCATACGCAAGGTACTGACCAAATTACTGAGCTGTGTTTGAAGCCCACAGTCAATCATCTGCGTATCTGTCTCGATAATACAATCATTTTTCCTCAATCCTTTTTCTTCCTGAATATCCAATGTAACATCAGAACCAAGTTGTAATACAATATCCTCTTTGTGACTTTCTACATAGACAATATCATCTGGTGAAACTCGAATTGTATATTTACCGGCCGATTCAACCTCTCCAATATTACTTCGAATCAAATGCAGAAAAACATCTTTTCTGTCACTGACAATAACACCCGTAATCTTATGTATCAAAGAACACAATATTTCAACATATTGAGGTTCTACTTCTCTTAACAATTCCTGATATTCCGCTTCATGAGAAATTTTCTCCTCATTAAATTCCTGCCATTTCTGTTGGAATTCTTCCTCTGCCCGGGCAGTTCCCTCTTCATATCCCTCGCGAACTCCCTCTGCATGAGCCTGTTCCCGAAGCAATTCAACTTGCTCTTTCGCTTCCGACAAAATAAAATCTGCCTGAACACGAGCATTCTCGATTATCTTTTCTGCTTCTTTGCGAGCTTGTTCTTCTCTCTCAGCCAGCAGTGCATCCATGTTAACAACCGGAACACTCTCCACAAATCCGGAAGAATCTTTTTTCTTCTCTTCCTCCCGCTTTCTGTTTTCGGCCTGCTCTTTCATTTTTTTTTGGAGCGCCCGCTCCGCCTCTACTTCTTCTGCCGGACGAACAAGCACACGATTATTATTCTTAAAAGGAATAAAATTCGTTTCTTTCTCATAGCCGATAACAACAGACTCTTTCCCCTGCATATTCACAAAGGGATATTTAATCAGATTAGACAATAATCTCGTCACCTCCACCACGAGAAATAACAATTTCTGCAGAATCCTCAAGTTTACGGATAACATTAACGATCTTCTGCTGTGCTTCCTCTACATCCTTAAGACGTACAGGTCCCATATATTCCATATCTTCTTTAATCATGTCAACAAGACGCGTAGACATATTGTTGAAAATCGCACTCTGAACCTCTTCATTCGCATTCTTGAGTGCAACCGCCAATTCGCTGTTCTCCACTTCACGCAGCACACGCTGGATAGAACGATCGTCCAAAAGAAGGATATCCTCGAACACAAACATTTTTTTGCGAATTTCGTCGGCAAGTTCCGGCTCCTCGATTTCGAGATTTTCCATAATATGTTTCTCTGTACCGCGATCTACCGTATTCAATACCTCGACAACGGAATCCACACCACCGACAATCGTGTAATCCTGACTGACAAGCGAGGCAAGTTTCTGCTCCAAAATATTTTCTACTTCCTTGATGACATCCGGAGATGTTCTGTCCATCATCGCAATTCTCTTCGCTACGTCCGTCTGCTTATCCGGTGTCAACGCACTGATAATTCCAGCCGCCTGCTGCGGTGACAAATAAGACAAAATCAAAGCAATGGTCTGCGGATGCTCATCCTGAATAAAGTTCAAAATCTGAGAAGCCTCTGTCTTCCGAATAAACTCAAATGGTCGAACCTGAAGAGATGCAGTAAGTTTGCCAAGAACCTCTCTCGCCTTGTCCTCTCCCAATGCCTTCTGCAAGAGGTCTTTCGCATAACCAATACCACCTTCTGCAATATACTGCTGAGCAAGACACACCTCGTAGAATTCATTCAATACCTCTTCCTTAACATTAGGAGATACACTTCTAGTATTCGCAATCTCCAAAGTCAACTGTTCAATCTCATCTTCTTTTAAATGCTTAAAAATGGTAGATGCTTTCTCAGGCCCGAGTGTAATCAGCAAAACAGCTGCTTTCTGAAGGCCATCTAATTCTTCTGTATGTGCAGACATTTACGCACCTCCCCACTCATCATTAATCCAGTTGCGGAGCAAAAGCGCTACCGCCTCAGGGTTTTCATCAACGAATTTTTCTATCATAATACGAGTCTCAGACTTATCACTCAACTCAATCTCATCCAGCGGCGTTCCATCCTCCTGGGTTGTAGCCAGCAATTCTTCCACAGAAAGTTCCGGTTCCAACTCGGTTACCTCGACAGGAGAAGTACCCTTGATAATAACAAAAATCAGAAGAGCTGCAATCAAAACAGTGAGAATTACCATTAAATAATTCGAAATATTGTCCGCAAACGAGCCTCCCTCTTTTGCCTCATACACCGGCTTCTGCTTAATCGTAATTGTAATATTGTTTGTTGCAATACCTGTTGCTGCAGCTACAAGCTGTACTAACTCATCCGGCACTTCCAAATCCTGAACAGCGCTGTTTTGATTCACATATTCCTCAAAAGAAATATCATCCAAAAGTCCCTGTTCCTCCAGGCTTTCCTGTTTTATCACATTGTACTGCGTAAGAACAACACCTATAGAAGATTCTTCAGGCTTAACCGCCCCAACCTCATGCTTGATATTCTCCACAGTTTCATTTGGCAAATATTCATACTTATCAAGAATCGTCTCACTACTGGTATCTCCGTTGCTCTGAATCATGGTGTCTGTCTCATCACCGTTGCTGTCAGTTCCCGGAACACCACCACTGCTGGAAGCACCGGTAGACTTATAGTTATAAGAACTGGAATACAACCCCTGCTCCATTCCCTCATTTGCTGTATATGTCTTTCGCAGTTCTGTGACTTCATCCATATCAAATTTGATATTGGAACCACCAATCTGCACATCATCATATCCTGCTTTCAAGAGCATGTCTGTAACATTCTTTTCAAAAGTCTTGCGAAGCTTCTCCACATAATCACTGTTACTGCTAACCGCACCTCCAAGAGTATTATCTTCTAGTGCTCCATAAATCAAATTCCCCATTGTATCTGTGATTACCACACTGTCTGTTGTCGAATTTCCGACAGCATTAGCCAGATAATACGCAAGAGCCACTGCCGTATCTGAATTAATCTCAGACCCCTTAGACAACTTCAGCGATGCACTAACCGACGTCTCTTTATCCTCACTAAAAATCGTTCCGTCATCCACCGGTCTATTGATA
>CAMVIN010000224.1 GCA_947167565.1 uncultured Clostridia bacterium
CTGCTTTCGTTCTTCTGTCATTTCGTATCTATATTATCTTTATCTGAAAGTTCGTCATGCCGCTGTCCAATTTATCCGCACCATCTGCCAGCTTGCCTGCAGCGTTGTCAAGAGCATCGATTCCCTTGATAAATTTGAGCGTTGCCGCCTCCAGACTTTTGGCTCCCTTGTTCAGCGTCTGCATTCCCTGATTCAACTTTTTGGCGCTCTTCTTCATTGTCTTGCTCGCCTTTGTCAGTTTCTTTGCGCCGCTACTTAACTTTTTATTGTTCTTTGTCAATGTGTCGCCGCCCTCCTTGAGCTGCTTGGCGCTGGAAGCAAGTTTTGTCATACCATCCTTTAATTTAGAACTTCCCTTCGTCAGCTCAGAAGATTTCCCTGACAGAGTACTGAGGCCATCCATCACCGTAGTAACTCCGGAAGCAAGACTGTCTGCATCTTTCTTTAATTCACTCTTAGAAGAAGTGTTATCAATCAACGTCTCCACACCGGCTTTCTGCTGCTCAGTCACCTGTTCAAGAGAGCCATTCGCCTTGACAATTCCCTCTTTCACCTTCGTAAAATAAGCGGCTGTTGTCGCATCCCCATTCGCGGTGTATAGCGCAATCAACTGGTCTAACTGCGTGGTTATATCCTCGAGGCCACTGCTAATCTGATCATTGTAAGAATATGATTTTTCCAGTGTTTCCAGCCCATCATTGACAGAAGTAATTCCATCCGAAATTGCCTTTGCCCCATTCTCTAATTTTTTCACATTCTCTTTTGTTCCCATTTTATCAACCGCATCCGTGTAAGAATTCAAACCGGAATCAAAACTCTTCATCTGGGACGGAAGATCTTTGACTGCCTTATACAGTTCACTGTTTCCTGATGCAATTTTTCCTGCGCCTGAAACGTACGCCTTGGTTCCCTTAGACAAGCCAATCACGCCGTCTGCATAACTGTTCACACCTGTCACCAGTTTTTTCCCGCTCTTAGCAAGAATGCCCACACCGTCTGCCACTTTTTCAACACCCTGCGTATTAAACTTCCTTGCCGCCGCCTTCACTTCATTCATCTTGTCATGGAACAAATCAAGATTGTCAGCCATTTTTTCTGTGCCATCATTCAACTTAGACGCAGCATCTGTCAAGTCATCAATTTTATCTTCAATTTCATCAATTTCATCAATGTCATCTACATCAACATCTTTGAGAAGACTGGAACTTGCAAACGTAAACGTATTGGACATCTCGAAATCCGTCACCTGTGCCGTTACAGTAAAGCCGTTCGGGATATCCTTTGCTTTGTCCTCATCAAGATCAAGACTCTCTGCCATTCCCGGCACACCGACACCGACAACAATATTATTTGAGCCGTCGTTGATAACACGTCCCTTATCAATCTCCACATCCGAAAAATTGTCCGATGACAGAATCATGCCTGTTATCATAACAAATGGTGTATAAATTTCCTCTTCTTTCCCGTTAATTTTCTTTTTTTGCTTTGCCTTATTGTCGTAACTTACTTTAATTTTTAATTCACCGCTTTTACCCAAAATATCTTCCGGTTTTACTTCCTGTCCATCTAACGTATAAGTAAGTGACACGCCGACCGGGAGCTCTTCTGTGGATTTCCCCTGATAGTAAATATCTTTGTCAGAGATATTCCACTCCACCTCACTCCCTGACTGAGTAAACGTCTCATCTCCCTTTATATTTGTGATATCTGTCAGATTTGAGACATCCTTAAACGTTCCGGAAACAGCTCCGGAATCCTGTAGCCAGTCAGAAACCGTAATCTGATTCACACTTCCATCTGATTCTGCTGTGACGTAAACCGACTCCTGCTTATTTACTTTTTTGGCCTCAACAAATGAACTGTTACACAGAATCATCTCTGCCGCCAAAACACCACACATCGCTGTACGAGTTACTCTTTGGGTTGTCTTTTTCATCTTTCATTCCATCCTTTCTCTACATTCATTCTTTTTCATTCACTCCGCATATACAAAACACATTTAATAATTAATCTTTCTCATATCCCACGTCGTCTTACAGATAATCTTGTCAAACAGCGTAAGCATCGCCGGCAAGACTAAAATAACGACAACTGTACTGATTACCGCTCCTCTCGATAACAGTACACAAATTGCTTTTATCATATCAATACTAGAGGATATTGTAACACCAAATGTTGAGGCAAACAAGCACAATCCACTAATAATGATAGATTTTATCGAAGTCTTGTGTGCAATCGAGATTGCCTCTTTTTTACTCTTTTGTCTTACCGTTCTCTCTTTTACATATCGGTTCGTCATGAGAATTGCATAATCCACAGTTGCCCCGAGCTGAATTGTTCCGATGACAATACTTGCAACAAATGGAAGGGACTGGTGCGTATAATACGGCACCGCCATATTTAAGAAAATCGCAAACTCAATCACGGAAACCAAAATAATCGGGATGCTGATTGACTTAAAGGTAATGAGGATAATAAGGAAAATTGCCGCAATAGACACGTAATTTACATTTTTCAAATCCACATCTGTAGTATCCTGCAAATCTTTCATCAAAGGTGCCTCGCCAATCACCAATGAATCCGAACTATAGCGCTTTACAATCTCATTAAGCGAAGCCAACTGGGCATTGACCTCATCTGTCGCTGATTTGTAATCCGAACAGATAAACTGCAATTCGTATTCATCACTCTGCAGCATATCCCGATACTTGGACGGAATCATGGACTCCGGAAACTTCGCTCCAACGAAAGAATTGATTCCAAGAATCCACTTTACCCCATCTACCTGATTCATCTCCTCCTGCATAGCCTCTTTATCTTTTACGCTAAGACCATTTTTTAACATCAGGACATGAACATTGTTCATATCAAATTTTTCCTGCAGTTTCCGGTTGGCAACCGCCGAATCCAGATCCTGAGGAAGACCGGAATCAATATTATAGTAGATATCATAATGATTATTTCCGTAATTTGCCGGGACAATCAGCACGGCAAAAAGAATCAGCGCCACAGGCCAGATTTTCACAATTCCTTTGGATACTTTATCCAGACTCGGAATCAGATTCTTATGTGTTGTCTTGTCAATCACATTGTCACAACAGAGAATCATTGCCGGCAAGAATGTCAAACATACAATAACGCCGAACACGACACCCTTCATCATGACAACACCGAGATCCATTCCAAGTTTAAAGGTCATAAAACAAAGTGCTGCAAAACCGGCTATCGTTGTAATGGAACTACTGGTCACTGAGGTAAAGGTATTGCTGATTGCATGAGCCATTGCCCGCTGCTTATCGCCGTCATACCTTTCCTTATTGGCCTCGTAACTCTCCAACAGGAAAATGGAGTAATCCATCGTCACACCGAGCTGCAGAATTGCCGTCAGAGCCTGAGTGACATAGGATATCTGCCCGAACCAGATGTTCGTCCCCATGTTAAAAACAATTGCCATACCAATGCCACCAAGGAATATAAACGGTGTCACAAAGGAATCCATTGTAAGAAGCAGAATCAAAAGCGCCAATCCTGCCGCCACCGCAACATAAATCGGCATCTCCGAGAGCGCCAGATTTTTAATGTCCGTTACAACACCTGACATACCACTGATAAAAGCTCTCTTTCCAACAATCTTCCTCATCTGTGTCACTGCATCCATCGTTGTATCAGAAGATGTCGTATCATCAAACAACGCAATCATAATTGTTGCATCACCATTGAACAGAGCTTTCTGAAATCTGTCCGGCAGCATCTCCACTGGAAGACTGATATCCACAAGGTCATCATACCAAATCACCTTCTCGACATGATCAACCGCCTCTAACTCCTCTTCCAATTTGGCAACATCTTTGTTTTCCATATTTTCCACTACAACCATGGAAAAAGCACCCATTCCGAACTGGTCTACCATGACATCCTGACCGGACACTGTCTCCAGCGAATTCGGCAGATAGCTCAGAAGGTCATAATTGATTCTCGTCCGAACGTATCCGATTGCCGCCGGAATCAATAAGAGAACCATAAATATAATAATGAGTATTCTGTGCCTGGCAATCCATTTGCCAAAATTAATCGCCATTTTCCCCTCCTTCTGAACAGTGTTGAGAAAAATTATCAAAAATGACCACTGTTCATTTTTGTTTGTATAGAGGAGTATATCACAAAAATGACCAGTGGTCAATAGTTATTTTATTCTGAGCAGTTACCTAAATATTTACTGCATGAAAAGAAGCCTTACACTCCTTTGCGTATTCCGACATATTCCTTAATCCTATATCTTCTTCCCTCTCTTCCACCTGTCTCGAATACAGATAACATACATTTTTAATATGCTGGTGAATCTGCTCTCTTAATTTCTCGACTAACCGCTCTTCAACAATATCCCCATAGGCAAAGAATACTCTTCTTCC
>CAMVIN010000225.1 GCA_947167565.1 uncultured Clostridia bacterium
TACGGAGCATGTGCGCAGTGAACTGCGAAATATGGACGGTTCCTATGTGGGAACAATCAGTTATACGAAACGGACACCAAAGAGTTCCGGCAAGGCGGGAAAGATAAAAAAGCGGCTGCCTTATAATTTTAAAGGGATTTCACAGCAGATTATGAATGCAAAGACATCGGGAAGCGCAAGAAAGGCACTTATGGCGGCGCGGGCAAAAGTAGGAGTGCTCAAAAAGAAAAATAAGTCAGAGGATTTTGACGAAAAAGAAATTGAACTGGCTCTTATTCACGCGCAGGCGATGGAGAGGGTGGCAAAGAAAAAGTTAAGGCATCTCGAACAGGAGGAGAAGGCGAAGCCGGAAGATACCTCTGGAATAGAGGAAGAGGAAAAAGACGAGGAAAAAGAGGGCGAAAACAACACCCTTTCTGCCTATGACCGAGGAGAGGATTTTGCTGAACTGTCAGAAGAGACGATGAGGGAACTTATGCGGCAGATGGAGCAGTTAGAGAAAGAGATGGCGGAGAGTGAAGAAGAGTCACTTGGCATGGAAGAACTTCTCAGTGGCGGCGACTTGTCGGATCTGAGACCGGAAAATATTGAGCAGTTAAGGAAAAAGCACCGGTCGGAGGAACAGCGCGAAATCGTCGAGGCTGACATGAAATATTTGAAGGCACTGTTTCAAAAGTACGCAAGGGAGAAAGCATCTGCCGGGCATGGCTCTTCCGGCGGCAGTGACGCTGTGGGCAATACAGGCCTATCCGGCAGCACTGCTGGGACTGCAGGAATGTCTAGTGGTGGGACAGGTTACACCCCGGAACAGACTGTGAGTGCGCCGATTGGAACAGAGGGGGTAAACGTGGATGTCACGGTGTAATGAAAGGTTTGTAGCGATTCATTCCCTTTGCGTGGCGAATGAGGGTGAGGGGCTTTACAGACGCCAAAATCAGCCGATAACATATATAGCTGGATGAATGAACACATGGAAGTGCTTGGATTCAACGGAGGAGACCGGAGCAATGGCTGAATTACGGGAGGAGTGGAATCCATCTTTTTTCCATGAACTCCTATAGCAGAATACGAAGAGGTGAGGCTGAGGAGTATCAAAACGAATTGCTTAAAAAATTATTTTTGAGAATGCGTGAGGGCGGTCTGTTCTCGAAAGCGGCAAGTTGGAACATGGGGGAAAATAGTGTGAGTTTTTCAATCTCACAGACTTCGGTAAAGCAGCAGACGCACAGACAGGTGGCTTACTCGGAACAGGAGCGCACGAATTTTCAGACAATGGGGTATGCTGTGACAGAGGACGGGAGAACAATTGATTTTAATGTGGAACTATCCATGTCGAGAACATATATGGAGTACATGGAAATATCGACGGAGGTCGTGGAACAGGCGCTGACTGATCCGCTTGTCATCAATGTGGGTGCCGGGGTGGCGGAACTATCTGACCAGAAATTTTTATTTGATTTAGACGGGGACGGCAGAAAAGAGGAGATTTCAACACTGGGGAGCGGTTCTGGTTTTCTGGCGCTGGATTTGAACGGGGACGGTATCATAAATGATGGGAATGAACTATTTGGAACAAAATCTGGTGATGGTTTTGCGGATTTGAGAAAATATGATAAGGACGGAAACGGGTGGATTGATGAAAATGATGATATATTTTTTAAATTAAAGGTCTGGTGCAAAGGGAAAAATGGAGAGGACATTCTGATGAATCTGAAAGAGGCAGATGTCGGAGCAATTTTTCTCGGCGCACAGGCAACAGAGTTTACTCTGGCCGGCGAAAATGGACGGCGAAATGGTGTCATTCGCTCAACCGGAATTTATTTGAAAGAGAGTGGCGGATCCGGGACAATTCAGCATGTGGATTTTGCGATGGGTGAAGGAGGAAGATGACTTGAATATCGTAATATGTGATGGAGAAAACGTCACGAGAAGTCAAATCAGAGAGTATATCATGGCAGAGGATGTAGATGTACATATTCAGGAGGTTAAGTCGGCAGAAGAATTATGGGAGAAAAGAAATGCTGATATGATTTTTCTCGATATTCAGACGGAGGGACTGCGGACTGCGAAAGCACTCCGGGAAGAGGGAGTGGACATTCCGATTATTTTTGTCGCCGCCACGAAAGACTATGTGTTTGACGCCTTTGATGTAAATGCGTTTCAGTATCTGGTGAAGCCTGTTGAGAGGAAGACGCTCTGTTATGTGTACCAGAGGGCAAAACAGCATATTTTGCGGAATCAGCGCCAAAGTGGGGAAATGCTTGTGTTCAATACAAAAAAAATGAATTATTTTCTCAAGCGGCAGCAGATTTTGTACGCTGAAAATGATGGGAAAAAGGTTGTGATTCACACGACGGTGGGTGAGAATGTGGTTATTTACGGCACTATGCAGCCTCTCGCCAAGCGGCTGGGGGACGGGTTCTACCGCTGCCACAGAGGATATCTTGTCAACATGAGTCATATTGTGGGGTACAAGGGGGACAGCATTCAGATTGATAATGGAGAATCTGTCTATCTCTCGCGGGATAAGTACAGTGACTTTGTGAGAGTATATGGGGAGTTTGTAAGAAAAATGTGACTTTTGACCTTGAAAACCGTGGAAAAATGTGATAAATATATCTATAAAACGAGATAACTGTTCAGCACTTTCATTCGTAGCTGCTGAATAGTTACAAAGGTGAGGGATGTTATGTTGACTGATTTTACGCGGGAATACAAGGAAAAATTGCGGACACCGGAGGAGGCTGTCCGCGTCGTAAAGAGCGGGGACTGGGTGGATTACACCAGTTCGCTTGGCATGCCGGTACTGCTTGATCAGGCGCTGGCTCGGAGGCGTGATGAATTGAATGATGTCAAGATACGGGGCAATCTGATTGTCGGGCCGATTGAGGTTGCGGAATGTGACCCGGCGAGAGAGCATTTTATTTATCACAGCTGGCACTGCTCTTCCTACGAGAGAAAACTTTGTGACAGAGAGCTCTGTTATTATATTCCGATGGTATTTCATAACAATGCGGCGTACTACGAATACTTTATCAAGGTTAATGTCGTGATGGTGAGCGTTTCACCGATGGACAAGCACGGGTATTTTAATTTTTCCGTCAATACCGGTGTGGCGGGACCGATTTGCCGGAAGGCAGATCTTGTGATTGTCGAGGTCAATGAAAACATGCCGAAAGTTCACGGTGGATATGATGAGTGCATTCATATTTCCGAGGTGGATTATATTGTAGAGGGTGAGCATGAGCCGTTCAAAAATTATATGCCGATTGTACCGACGGAACTTGATAGAAAAATAGCGGAGCATATCATTCCATACATTGTTGATGGTGCGAATCTTCAGCTTGGCGTTGGCAGTGTGCCGAATGCAGTGGGCGAGATTATTGCGGAGTCCAATTTGAAAGACTTGGGAATGCACACGGAGCTTTGCACCGATGCCTATCTGGAACTGTATCGACGGGGAAAATTGACGAACAAACGGAAAAATATTGATATCGGAAAGGGCGTGTTCGGATGTGCGGTCGGATCGAATGAACTGTATGAATGGCTGGATGACAATCATGGAATTGCTGCGTATCCGCTCGAATATGTCAACAGTCCGAATGTCATCGCAAGACTGGACAATGTGGTGTCTATTAACAGTTGTGTGGCGGTGGATTTGTACGGACAGGTCGCAGCGGAGAGCGCCGGTTCCCGGCAAATCAGCGGCACGGGAGGACAGCTCGATTTTCTCATTGGCGCATCGGCGTCGAGGGGAGGAAAGGCTTTTATCTGTATGAGTTCCACTTACAAGGGAAAAGATGGACAGATTCATTCTCGTGTCCGTCCACAGTTTGACGGGGATATTATCACGTCCCCGAGAAGTCAGGTCTACTTTATTGCGACAGAATATGGCGTGGTGAATTTAGAGGGGAAATCGACGTGGGAGAGAGCGAGGGATTTAATTTCGATTGCCCACCCGGATTTTCGTGAGGCACTGACAGATGAGGCGAAGAGACGAAAGATTTGGAGATAAAGCACGAAAAAACACTGGTATACATTGGATGCTTTTGAAAAAAGAAGGGAAAAACGGTTGATTTCCCCACTTTTTTCTGTCTATTATATAAAGGTAATGTTAAAATGGATCACTATACAAAAATTCCCAAAAAGGAGACGTTACTATGAATCGAGCGGTTAAGAGAACAATGGCGTTTATGTTGGCACTGGTGATAGTGTGTGCATCAGCAGTGGGTGCTGGACGGCCCGACAATTAATGCAAAGAACTGTTCACTCAAAAGAGTATTTGAAATCACTGATATTAAAGCGGAAAAGACATACCTGGGGAATTTTACAATGAAGTCCGGAACGGTAAATGTTGAGCTTGCCCAGGGATATGATTCAAAAACAGCAGAAGATATTTTTGGAAAG
>CAMVIN010000226.1 GCA_947167565.1 uncultured Clostridia bacterium
TAAATTCTTATCCGTAACAATTTCTGACGGAACAACATCGGAAACCTATACAAAAGATTTATACCATGCAACAAGTGTCACACCGATTATTTCTGCAAGTGACACGGCACATATATGGCAAGGAGGTACACAAAGAACATTTACCATTACCAACTGCAATTCGATTCCTGACTCGCTGTTGAGATGGACGGTGAAGAATATTATGGTAGATATTTTTCATCCGCTTGCTCGACCTCGTATTATTATACAGCAATACAGCGGTAGAACATTGTCGTATGAAACAATTAATATACCCTCCTCTCGTCCCTCCAAAATGTCTATCCATATTTGGGCGACAAATTTAGCAGGTTCGTGTGGAGAAAAAGAATCTGATCAAATGACTTTTGTAGTTGTCAGTTCAATGCACCTCTTGGCAAGTATAGATGACAATTATTTGAATATTTCCATTTTGCAAGGGGCTGATGATTTTCAAAATCGCTCTGCGGCTCGGCTAAATGAGAATAGTAGTTATACTCTTGAACTGAACCATAGCATCTACGGGAATATGCGAGTTCAGCCTGTGTATAGTACTACAGAACAAGTGCCAATTTCGGGATTACCCAGTGGTGTATATGTGCTTAGTTTGAGAGAAAATGGCAATATAGTTGCTCAAACAAAGATAAATTTGTAAAAAAATGCAAAAATATTTGGCAGCGTGAAATATTTTTAGTACTTTTGCGCCCAATTTGTAAAAATTATTTATCAAACTGTGTAAATTTGTACAATTATGAAATCAAAATTCTTTCTTTTTGCTGTTGTTGCATTGGTACTGGTGGCATGCAATAACAATGAGTCGCAAGAAAAACTAATTGGCACTTGGTCTGAACAGTATAATATTAAGTTTACGGTCAAGTCTTTGACTTTTAATACAAACGGCACCTTGACCTATGTTGACAAACCGGACACTACCATAGATAACATCATCACTTGGGGAGGTGACTCTTTAGACTTAAAGTACGCTGTCAAAAAAGATAACAAGCTATATATATATGGTGAATATCCTCGGCTGCCAATGGTCGGGCAAGAGTCGAAGCCTTTTGCATACACTACCGGCTATACTATTGAAGGAAACACCCTTATTTTAGATTCCTTTTCCTATGCAGGAGATTTAGGAGGGATATTTTATAAACCATTAATACTATACAAACAATGAAACGCATCTTATTTTTGTTAACATGTTTAATTGGAGTCTTACAACCAATATTCAGCCAAGAGTATTATTGGTATAAAGGCAAACAAATTCCTCTTCGGAGAGGTAATCAAAAATACATATTGTATGAAGAAAGTAATAAAAAATCAGCCCCCTTAAAAGTTATTGAAGGTGGAGAAATTTCTTGTTCGAAAACAAACTCTGTCAAATGGGGGATAATTGGTCAAGAAACTATCATAGACAACGCTAAAATCTCTTATCACACCCCCTCGTTTTTATGCTCGGACACTACTAAAAACATGTTTATCACTCATCGTTTTTATGTAAAGTTAAAAAGTCCTAACGACCTTACACTCTTGCAAAATCTTCTTAAACAATATCATGCAGAAATAGAAAAAGAGGGAGATTTGCCTTTGTGGTATGTTATCCGATGTGATTTGAACTCTCAACACAATGCACTTGATTTGGCAAATAGATTCTATGAATCAGGGTTGTTTGCTGTTTCTGAACCGGAGTTTATTCATGCCACACAGATAGATTGTGTGAATGATTCAAAATTTAATAAGCAATGGAATCTAAAGAACACCGGTCAGTGGCTTAATTGGAATAATGTTGATATTAATTATTGTGTCGCCCACGCAGTCACAACTGGCAATAGTTCTGTAATCATAGGCGTTTATGACTTAGGAGTAGAATTGACACATCCAGACATTAATCTATGCTCATTTAGTTATGATGTAGAAACATTATCTTCTCCAAGTCAAATCTACACTATTAATAATAACAATTACCATGGAACGGCATGTGCAGGTATTATTGGCGCTAAAACGGATAACAATTTAGGCGTTGCCGGAATAGCGCCAACTTGTCCTGTTATGTCTATCAGTTTTGATGAGCATACTAATGATTATAACATCGGTTTAGGATTCAAAATTGCAGCAGATAATGGGTGTTCAGTGATAAGTAATTCATGGAATCGTTCTTCCTATAGTGAATGGATAGACGAATGTATCTTGTACGCTCTAACGAATGGAAGAAATGGTAAGGGATGTGTAATTGTTTTTTCTGCTGGTAATGAAAATACAAATAATATTAACTATCCGGCCAATTCAAATGATTCTATAATTGTAGTAGGTGCGATGTCCCCTTGCGGTGAAAGATGCAATCCTTATTCTTGTGATGGAGAAAATTGGGGGAGTAATTACGGTAACAAGTTGGATGTAATGGCACCTGGAGTTAAGATTCCATCAACAGACAGGGTTGGTACTAATGGAAAAGATCCTACAGATTATATGGAAAATTTTAATGGCACCTCGGCAGCTTGTCCGCATGTAGCTGCGGTGGCGGGTTTAATTCTTTCCGTTAATCCATATTTAACGCAAAAAGAAGTTGCTGATATAATTGAATCTACCGCACAGAAGATAGGTTCTGGCTATAATCAGAATCCTAATAGACCTAATGGCACTTGGAATAATGGAATGGGATATGGCTTGGTGGATGCTTATGCAGCAGTGTTAGAAGCCAAAAATAGATTACCCAATATTCAAGGACCGGATTATATATGCACAGGGGATACTGTGTGTTATCATCTTTTGGATATGCCAGAAGAGGCTACATGTAATTGGACGATATACAATCTCGTTTCAAAGATGGATATAGTATATAAGATTATACAAGGTCAAGGAACCCCCACGATATATGTAACCCGGGAAAATGTAGACCAACCCCCAGTTATTCCTATTACTAGAATGGGAGAATCGTCTATTTATGAAAATTATAGTGGAATAATTCTGCCCCAATTTCAGTTATCTGATTATATAAAAGCGACAATAACGATGAGTGATAATACGACATATACTGTTACTAAAAAAATTCACTCTGCTAAAGGACGAGTACCAACTATAGAAAGTTCAGCAACAACCCCATGGAAATCAGGACAGACACGGCATTTTACTATAACTAATAACACTGATGCTCCAGGAGACGAACTTCTATGGGAATTTATGGATGTACTATTAATGCCGGATATGGAGCAAAACGACACCACTTATTCGTATTTTTCAGGAAGAACAGTTGCATATACTCCCTATGTAGCCCCCAATTATCTTCGATCAATAACAATCACTGCCACCAACACGTTTGAGGCGTGCGAAGAACAGTCATCTTCAATTATAATGGGCGTATCTAACACCTCCATGTTACTATCCGTTTCTGTAGATAATAATCAAATGAATATTTCCATTTTGCAAGGGGCTGATGATTTTCAAAATCGCTCTGCGGCTCGGCTAAATGAGAATAGTAGTTATACTCTTGAACTGAACCATAGCATCTACGGGAATATGCGAGTTCAGCCTGTGTATAGTACTACAGAACAAGTGCCAATTTCGGGATTACCCAGTGGTGTATATGTGCTTAGTTTGAGAGAAAATGGCAATATAGTTGCTCAAACAAAGATAAATTTGTAAAAAAATGCAAAAATATTTGGCAGCGTGAAATATTTTTAGTACTTTTGCGCCCAATTTGTAAAAAATTATTTGCCAAACTGTATAAATTTGTACAATTATGAAATCAAAATTCTTTCTTTTTGCTATTGTTGCATTGGTACTGGTGGCATGCAATAACAATGAGCCGGCTCAATCCTTTGAGGGAACCTATAAAATCCTAAATGAGGGCTCACAATCTACGAGTATCGCTGTTATTACTGCTGATTCAATCAAGTTGTTTTTAGAATCAAGAGAAAAATACCAATATAATCTGCGTTATCAAAGCCATTATACCGTAAACGGAGACAGCACTATTGAATTGGAAAGATGCTGGATGAGAAATTGGCGAGAAGATGACTCTGATTTGAGTTATGAAGGGAAAGGTTACATCACGACAGAGTATATGTATTTTGACAAAGACGGAAACCTGATCATCAAATACTTTGACAGAGCAACGATGCTTGCTCAAATCTTCCCTAATTATGCCATTTTGAAACTGCAAAGACTGTAAAAGCAGGAAAGTTGAGGCATATTTACATTCTTCTCCCCTGCGTCGGAACGGCTATCCCTCCACGCAGGGGAGAAACACAAAGCCCCTTCTGTTATAGAGAATTCTTAATTACAGACCGCTGCGCTGACAGACCGTCGCAAAGCGACTGCAAGACTGCTACTAACGGCCGCAAAAATGCGACCGAAAGGAACAATCGAAAAAGACTGCTACCAGGACCT
>CAMVIN010000227.1 GCA_947167565.1 uncultured Clostridia bacterium
GGAAGCTTATTGTTGCGAGTCGCCTTCTGAAACGGAAGATTCTCTCTCTCCTCACATCCCGCTTTCTTTAACTGCTCTCTCAAAGCTTTTGCGTCAACGCGGATTCCCATTGAAGAAAGTTCCAACGCTGTATCCAAAACCGGATAATACACAATAATATCACCGTTCAGCGCCCAGTCATCATAATCCGGAGCACGTCCGTCATGCGGCTCACCGCTTGCTAGTTTGTCCCCAATCTGCATAAGAAAAATCGCACCATATTCTTTTGCCGCTAAATATTCTCTCTCCTTCGGTGTCTTATCCGGATATTTATCTTCTAATTCCTGCGTCGTGAGAAACGTAATAAACAAGGGCAGAGTCTTCTTGATATATTGGTACTCTAACGCCATGTAGTCCTCTGCCTCCTGAAGAGACTGGTATACCTTCTGCACCATAGCACGCAGAGCATCAACAGTCCGCTCCGCTTCACTGATGACAAATTCCCAATCCCACTGATCTACAAAAATCGAGTGAAGGTTATCCGTTTCCTCATCTCTTCGAATCGCATTCATATCGGTATAGAGTCCCTCGCCGTGCTCAAAACCATATCGCTTCAACGCCTGACGTTTCCACTTTGCGAGAGAATGTACAATCTCTACATTTCTTTCATTCTGCTCTTTGATTCCAAAACTAACCGGGCGCTCTACTCCATTCAAATTATCATTCAGACCTGTCTCCGGTGCCACAAAAAGAGGAGCGGACACACGTGTCAGATTCAAATTAGCAGCCAGTGCTCTCTCAAAAAAATCTTTTACTTTCTTGATTGCCACCTCTGTCTCTCTGATATCGAGAACAGATTCATAGTTTTCAGGTACTGTCAAACTCATTGTTTTCCCCCATTTCTGCGCGATTTTCAGCCGCGCTTATATTATTACAATTCGCAATTATTAACCGTTCTCGGGAACGGAATAACATCGCGAATATTCTGCATACCGGTAAGATACATCACGCAGCGCTCAAAACCGAGACCAAAGCCTGCATGACGCGCCGTTCCGTATTTACGCAAATCGAGATAAAAATCGTAATCCTCTTGATTCAGACCGCACTCTTTCATGCGTCCCAGCAATGTTTCATAATCATCCTCACGCTGACTTCCTCCAATAATCTCACCGATTCCCGGAACCAGACAATCCATCGCTGCAACGGTCTTTCCATCTTCGTTCAGTTTCATATAAAACGCCTTGATTTCTTTCGGATAATCGGTAACAAATACAGGTCTCTTGAAAATCTCCTCTGTCAAATATCTCTCATGTTCTGTCTGCAAGTCACAGCCCCATGATACCTTATACTCAAACTTATCATTATGTTTCTCAAGAAGTTCAATCGCCTCTGTGTAGGTCACACGTCCAAAATCCGAATTCAGCACATGCTCCAGTCTCTCCTTGAGACCTTTATCTACAAATTTGTTAAAGAATTCCATCTCCTCCGGCGCATGTTCCAGTACATAGGAAATAATGTATTTGAGCATGCTCTCCGCCAGCATCATATCATCTGTGAGGTCAGCAAATGCAATCTCCGGCTCAATCATCCAAAACTCTGCCGCATGACGGGTTGTATTCGAATTCTCAGCCCGGAATGTCGGTCCGAATGTATATATATTTTTAAATGCCATGGCATAAGTCTCACCATTTAACTGACCACTCACGGTAAGATTGGTTTCTTTTCCAAAGAAGTCCTTGCTGACATCAATCTGACCGTCCTCTGTCTTTGGCACGTCAGCAAGATCTAAAGTCGTGACACGAAACATCTCGCCGGCACCTTCACAGTCACTTCCTGTTATCAGCGGAGTGTGCACATAGACAAATTCCCTCTCCTGAAAAAATTTGTGAATCGCATAGGCAATCAGGGAACGCACGCGAAATACTGCCTGAAAAGTATTTGTTCTCGGACGCAGATGTGAAATCGTACGAAGATACTCAAACGAATGCCTCTTTTTTTGTAATGGGTAGTCCGGAGCAGAATCTCCCTCAATCACTACCTCGTCTGCCTGGATTTCAAATGGCTGCTTTGCCTGCGGTGTCGCCACTAACTTGCCGGTCACAATGACTGCCGCACCGACATTCAACTTGGAAATCTGCGCAAAATTCTCTAATTTGTCCGCATAGACAACCTGAAGAGGCTCAAAAAAAGTACCGTCATTGACCACAAGAAAACCAAAGGTCTTAGAATCCCTGACACTGCGAATCCATCCTCCGACAGTGACAACCGTATCTAAATATGTTTCCTTTTCACGGAATAAACTCCGTATACTCGTAAGTTCCATAATAAAACAATCTCCATTCTTTTTTCCACTAATACGTGAGCGCCATTCGCCCATACAGTACATAGTTTATCAAAAGATGGAGATGTTTGCAAGAGTTAAGTTTTAATGAAATCTTTTGTAAACATACTGACATTAATCAGATGGTACCATTTCCGGATTTATCTTCGCATGCGTGTACACAATATAATCTTGTTGTGCCGTACTTGAAGTAGTTCCCAAAAGTTCAGCTCTTAGCATAATTCGATAATTTGTATACTCGTTCTCGACAAAACTATCATTCTTAAGTATATTACACTTAAAATCAAGAGAAAACATCTTATCCCCATCCGCACTATTAGAGTGATCAATATCCCCTTCATAAACAATCTGATTCCCATCGCTATACGGAGTGCTTCCACCTGCAGCTGTCACCTTTTCCAGCGTAATACTGTCATCAGAATCTTCAAGTGATATATCCGAAAGATATTTGTCAATCACATTGCTCCCTTCAGTTCCCATGACCTGAATATAACTGGTTTCTCCTTCTTCGGTTGTATACTTTTTAAACAACTGTATTGTATATCGAATTTTTTCTGCTGCCGCATAATCTGCATCACTAAGTTCCGACACATTATAAACAGCTTTTCCTGTGATAATGTTGCTATATGTAAACATTGAATTTATTCCAAGTCTACTCATATTAAAAGTTTTCTTTCCTATCGGTTCATCATCCAATTCATCCACTGCATTAAAAGAAAGTTGCGCCTTATTAAGTTCTTTGGTATAAAAGAATTTTTCATAATCTCCCTCCGTTCTTTTATTTTCCGGACTCTCTATAACTTCGGCATACATTTTCGTATAAGGAAGTTCTTCCTCTCTGTAGGAAATACTCGACTTAACTCTTCCTTGAACTCCCACTTTATCCCTCTCTTCCAGATTTGGTGGAAATTCTTCAGCGAACTCGTCAAAATCCAAAATTGTATCACCTTTTATCGTTAAACTAAGGCCATCACTATTAAGAAGAATACTCTTAATATTTCCTGTTGTCGCCTGAACATAATTTCCTGCAAGGGTATTTTCAGCAGTTCCACTCTTGATATAATTCCCGGACTTATCTAAAATCTCATACGTAGACGTTATACTCTCCTGCTTAATTCCTTTGATAAGATCTGACATATCCGAATCCAGCGTGTACCGATTCAGCAATACATTAAACGAATGAAAGATATTGTCCACCGATGTCTGAAGATTATCCTTAAAAAATTGAGCCTGATCCTGGTCATTTTTTATCTTTATCTCAGAGTTTGTAATAACCTCCAATTTTTTATTACTTTCACTCATAACAACATCATCATTACCGGATTTTACAGTCAGTTCCTTAATAATATGTTCAAAAAAATCACCCAGAACCAGTTGCGAATTAAGTTTACTCGACACATTAGCCCTCATAACCTTGTCAGTTGCAGCATTGCCATCCACATCCACTGCTGTAAACTTTTTATACGGCTCAATTCTGACTACATCTGCAGCCCCCTCTTCTTTTGGCACAAAAATACTGAAATAATAATCTTCATATATATCTTGATCCACAACAAGGTTACAATTTCCGCCGGAGCCAACATACTTATAATTATGTTCCTCTCCATTTTTCAGCGTAACCGTAATGACATCTTCTCCCCCTTCCTCTCCATCGGCATTCACATAATACCCGGTACCGTTACTGATTTCCTCAACAACAACCTTTTTGCTTAACAAAGAAAGCAATGTCTGTTCATGAAAATATTCCCCGTCATTTTGAAACGTCGACAAATCTATTACTCGTTCATCACCTGACAATTCAAAATCACCCGCTTTCGCATAATAGGCCTTGTCTTTATTATTGTTAGCATCAACCAGCACACATTTGGTACTCGAAGGTATATTATCTTCCTGTGTTCTCCTTATAACGAATTTCTTGTCATGATTCCACAAAAAATCTGATCTTGTTTTTAACATTTCATTAACTTCATCTTTCGGGTATTCAAATCTAATGTATGAAGTAATCCATGTATCTGTACTCTCTACAATGGTTGACGGACTATCAGCTCCATTCTTCCCAT
>CAMVIN010000228.1 GCA_947167565.1 uncultured Clostridia bacterium
CACCCGAAAATCCACTGTTGTTCAGACGGATTTTCGGGCGTAAAACGACACAAAATTTCACCGCAAAGTATTTTCCTATCTGATAAAATGCGTCGGCTGCCACTCTTCTTTTTCCGGCAATCCATACTTTTCTTTGCCGAGAGCGATACTCTTCATCAAAAACGCCATATTTCTTGCAAGGGCGCGCACCGTCTGCAGTCCCTCTAAATCCTGTTCTGCCTCGCCTTTTTCTCTGCCGTGAACACTGTTCCAGTACTGACTGGAAGCGACCGGCATTCCACAGATTGTAAAATATTTATTTAACTCATCAAAAGTTGCCGAGCAGCCACCACGTCTTGCCACGACCACACTTGCCCCTACCTTCATCGTCTTATCAAAAGACGTACTGTAGAACAACCGGTCAAGACAGGCAATCAGTGTTGCATTGGCAGAGGCATAATAGACAGGAGATGCTACTACCAGTCCATCTGCCTCCTCAAACTTCGGGGCGAGTTCATTCACGGCGTCATCAAAGACACACTGCCCCTTTTTAAAACAAGTTCCGCAGGCAATGCACCCTCGAATATCTTTGTTTCCGATTTGCACTACTTCTGTCTCAATTTCTTCCCCTTCAAATATATTTACCATCTCATTTACCGCAATTGTCGTGTTGCCATTTACTCTTGGACTACCATTAATAATCAATACTTTCAAATTTATTTCTCCTAATCTTTCATATTCCAAACAGTCTTGTCAAATCCGCATCTTCTATAATCCTGTCACTTTTCACTTCCGCATTTTTTACCATTTTTTCTGCCTTGCTCTCCAGCGTCACTTTTACGAACTGCTCTACGTCAATACCTCGCAGAGTAAAGAACAGAAGCGGGTTCTCATCAAAACGAATTCCAATTCCATACAAGGCAGCCGCCACGTGCTTGCACATCAGCGCCCAGTCCGGACAGCTGCACTGAAAACTAATCTCCTTGGGTTCGGGAAAAAGTCCTCCTATTCCCCGGAATAATTCCTGAAGTTCATCCGGTAAATTCCCCTGTAGAAGTGATTCCACATTTTCTATCTTATTTCCACACTTCTCCATAATCGTCTGACAGCGCTCCTCCGAGAGAGGACTGATCCGGATTTCCACCTTGTACGGTGTCTTTCGCCGTCCCTGAACTCTCGCAAGAACTTTTCCCTTTTGAATGTTCAAGTCCACCACCGTATTATTTCTTACATATCTTCTTCCTCGCTGAAGGCGGCTCTCAAAATCTGCGTACTGTTCCAGATTGTCACACCAAGCCTGTCCCCACCAGCTATTAACCAGTTTTCTGCCGGAGACAACAACCGGTTCCATTTTCTTTCCTTTTGACTTTTCACGTCTTGCCGTATCTTTTGCCTTGCTCCTCAAACTCGCCGAGTCCGGCTGCTCAAAATATCCTGTTTCATTCCAGTACCTGCTCATTGTGTCCTCCTAAAAATCCAGTCTCATAACAGACATCAATTCCTCGTTGCTCAGTTCTGTAATCCACGCCTCACCTCCGGAACCGATTACATTATTTGCAAGTTCCACTTTATCACGAATCATCGCATCTATTTTTTCTTCAATTGTCCCTCTGCATACAAGTTTATGTACCATCACCTTTTTCGTCTGTCCAATTCGGAAAGCACGGTCTGTCGCCTGATTCTCCACTGCCGGATTCCACCACCTGTCAAAGTGAATGACATGGTTGGCCTTTGTCAGATTGAGACCGGTTCCGCCGGCTTTCACAGACAAGACCATATACGGCACATACTTTTCTCCCTGAAATGCCTCCACCATTTTTCCACGCGACTTAACCGGAGTACCGCCGTGAAGAACAAAACCTTTTCTCCCAAAAATTTCTGCCAGAAAATGATCCAGATATTCCGTGATTTCCTTGAACTGAGTAAAAACAAGTACACGCTCGTGTTTCTCCCTAATTGTCTCGCAGATTTCCCTCAGCATCTCAAATTTTCCGCTCTCCGGCACATCATAAGTTTCCTGACCGAGATATTGGTCCGGGTGATTGCATATCTGCTTCAGTCTTACAATTGCGCCAAGAATAACTCCGCGCCTGTCCAATCCATCCACCTCATTGATGCGCACTTCCAGCTCTTTCACATACTTTCTATAGAGCACCTTCTGCTTGCGGGATAATGTCACATAATCCACATTTTCCACTTTGTCCGGCAGATCTGCTATTATTTTCTTGTCCGTTTTCACACGGCGAAGCATAAACGGAGTTATCATGCTTTTTAGTTTGGCGTATCCCTCCGGATGCTCATTTAATCGTTTGGTGTACCGCTTGAATTCTGCACTGCTTCCAAGAAGTCCCTTGTCAAGGAAATCAAAAAGCGACCACAGATTGGACAAATCATTTTCAATTGGTGTTCCCGTCATAGCAATCTTCATATTTGCCGGAATTCGCTTAATCCGCCTTGTCTGCTCCGTTCCCGGATTTTTAATCGCCTGCGCCTCATCCAGAATCAGGCAGTCCCACTGGATATTGCTGAGTTCTTTCATGCGCGCCGTCATTCCATATGTCGTAATCGATAAAAATGGAATGCCATCGATATCCTTTAATTCTTCATCCATTGCCTTAGCCCCGCGTCCATGCAGGACACCGACCGTCATAGACGGCACAAAACGCTCTGCCTCCTTTGTCCAGTTGCCGATCAGTGAAGCGGGAACGACGAGAAGGACTTTCGCTCTCTTATTCTTTGTGCGCATATTTTCCAAAAATGCAAGAACCTGCACGGTCTTACCGAGTCCCATGTCATCTGCAAGGCAGGCTCCAAATTTTAATTTTTCCATATACCGGAGCCACTCATATCCCTCTTTCTGATACGGCCTGAGAACCGCTTTTAAGGTTTTGGGTGGTTTTGTCTTCTTCAAATTACCCGGATTGCGAATGTCCGATAAAAGTTTTTGCAGCCATTCCCCATTCGTCACAAGTGGTCCCACATCTATTGATTCTTTGTCTTTGATTTGGGGAACTTCGATTCCGCTCCGCAGTGCCTGAAGAAGAGAAACATCCCCCTCATAGGAATCCATTAATTCTAATAGTTGCTGTAATCTCTCATGATTGACTGTCACCCATTTTCCCTTTAGGAAAAATAATCCCTCCGACTCACCAAGAAGATGTTGAATCTCATCCTGCGTGAGAGGTATCCCGTCTACCGTAAGAGACGGCCGCATCGTGAGCAATGTATTCAATCCCAGATAGGTCGGCTTTTCCTCACCGAGTTTTACTGCCATCTCAACATTTGAAGCACTGCGTTTCCACCAGTTTGGCACACGACAGATCACGCCTGTCTTCTCTATTTCAGGAACAGTTTTCAGAATCTGATATGCCTCCTCAGCCGTCAGTCTGAGCGGATGAAACAATTCTCCCCTCTCTACATATTCCCCAATCAGCGGGCTGACCTCCGATACCCGGTTCAAACAGGATAATAATGTCAACAACTGCTCATTGCTCTGCGCATATTCTGTCAGCGCATATTTTAATGGCACATGTTTTACCTTGCCACTCGCCAGTTTCGTTCCATACGTGGCGAGAAACGCAAACGGATATTCCTGTGTCTCATCATTTTCAACCAAATGAAAAAATACCCTTTCCGGAACGGACATTTTCTGACTCTTTTCTGCCAGATAGAAGGCTACTGTCCCAGAATACGAGCGGATATCATCCGCATAGACTTGGTTTAGTTTTTTAAAAATATCTTTCAGCCATTCTTCATTGACATACTCGGAACCAATTGCAAAGGGTACAGAACTCAGGAGCAGATTCAACTGTCCCTCATCCGGTTCAATCACAAGATTTTCTCTTAAAATTTCAATATCCGGCTGGTGAAACAATAAATCAGAAAATACAGAGGCTATCTGCACAAGATATCTTCCAGCCACATCGGTGCCTCTCGGGCACTTTTTAAAGGCATATTGATACAAAAAGCGGTATCTGTCTTCTTCCATTAAATTTTTTTCAACACTTACTGATAATTCAGATTTTGGTTCTGCAAAAAAACCGTTTTCCTCAAACCAAAAACGGTATGCCTCAATTGAATCTGCCATTTTCTGCTGTACCATAATTTTCCTCCACAATCCTCAATATGGTATTAACTATATATACTTAATTATACATTAAGACTTGTGAAATATCAATTCTAACATAGCCAATTGGTAATTCTATGTAATTTCGTTTTTCGCAACAATTTCGTAACAAAGTATGTTATACTTCTTACAGTTGTAACAAACTCGGGAGTTTGACAGTTTCACCTCAAAAAAAGTCCGCAAAGCCTTTCATGGCTTA
>CAMVIN010000229.1 GCA_947167565.1 uncultured Clostridia bacterium
TATGCTCCACAGCCTCTTGCTCTATAGAGGTCAAAGCCCTTGAATAATCACTTCTTCCTGTTCCGCCTTCCCGATTTGATTTCACGATATATCCTTTCATTCCTGAGAGGATTCCGGCAAGAAAGCCATGATAAAAACTTTCATAGGCGTCGTTAAAACTGATGGTCTGGAGAAGCAGTTCGTTCACTTCTTCCTCAAATACCGGTACATCCATATCAACTAAGGCGCTGAATAGCCGGGAGCGGTCCTGTGCCTTTACTTTCTCATCAAACCATGAGAGAATCTTCGTACGGAAAATATAGCGCACTTCCTCATTCGGAATACAAAGTTCCATATAAATCTGCTTTGTTCTGGCGTCTACACGTTCTCCAATTTTTCTAAAGTACCCGGTAAAAAACATAAAATTCCACAGATTATCCATGGATTTGTACACCTCATCATAGGTAATATCTTCGTGTATTGGCTTTTCCACTGATTTTCCTTCAATCAGTTCCTCGATTTCAGTTTTGGTATCTTCATCTGCAATTTCAATCAGTTTACGGACGATGCTGTTGGAACTGGTATTGGCCCAGTAGGCTTCTGCAAATTTATTAATGTTAGCAAGATGGTCTTTGATGTAACGAATCAGACTCCATGGATTGTAGACATTCGTCTCTCCAAAAAGATAGCCGTTGTACCATTCTTTGATTTCTTCATACTTTTGCGGCATATCATAATCTTCACAAATCTTTTGTACTTCTTCATTGGTGAAACCAAAATACTCATCATAATTTTCGTTCAAAATAGAAATTATCTCCAAGTTATTCATCCCAGTAAAAATCGATTCCTTTGAAATCCGCAGGCACCCGGTAATTACAGCAAACTCCAGACTGGAATTTGTTTTCAGGGCGGACTCGAAGAGAGAACGGATAAAGTCTATCATCTCATCATAAAAACCGCGCATATATGCATTTTCTAATGGGACATCGTACTCATCAATGAGAATAATTGCTTTCTTGCCCGAATACAGTTCAAGACACTGGCTCAAAAATTGCAGCGCATCCGCATAAGAACTTCTGTCAGCTTTTTCACTCATAATTAACTGATACTTTTCTTTTTTGTCAGACAATTTCTTGCTTTTTAAAATATATTTGTGTCGGTCAAATTCCTCAGCTATACGCCGGCAGAGCATAGTGTGTGCCATCTCAAAATCACCTTGTTTGGCACTCTTCAGTGTCAGATTTATCACCGGATACTGCCCCATATGGGCAAGATATTTCTCGCCGGTCTGCGTAATATCTAACCCCTCAAAGAGATAGGAATTGTCCTTTTTTTCTCCACCAAAATCACGCATGTCCTCAAAGAAATATTGCAACATGCTCATATTCAGTGTTTTCCCAAATCGTCTCGGACGGGTAAACAGGTTGACATCTCCCTTTTTATCCAGCAATTCTTTGATGAAACTGGTTTTGTCAAGAAAATAGTAACCTCTTGTCACTAACTTTTCAAAATTATCTACTCCAATCGGCAATGGTTTATTTGTCATGGCGGCACGCTCCTCGCTTTTCCCTTTTTCTACCATTATAACCATTGGCACTGAAAAAGACAACTATATTTACCAGAGAATGTGGAATGACAGCAAAATCTACAGGCCTTTTACTCTAGTTTTATCGCTTTACGCCTTCTAAATCGCATAATGGCTTTCCAGCACCTCTATAATCTTCTCTCTTTCACCACTTCCATTTGTTTTGAATCTCAGTAATGGGATTTCATATATTTCCAATATATGATTTTTCAGCAAATCTCTTGAATACTGCACATTATCCTCTTTATGGTATTCATATCCATCAACTTCAATTGCCAACACCGGCTTCTTTCCAATTCTATTGTATATCAAAAAATCTAAATGCGTAGCCGGGTTCATTGCATACTGACATTCCATCTCATTCAACAATTCCGGATTCTTAATCAGCATATTTAATGGAAAATGGCAAACAACATCTAAACTTGAGTAGTTATTATCGGATATAATGTCCTCAATTAATGAATACATCAAATTCTCCGAATCATATTCTGATACCTTTTTATGCTTCTTTAAATAAGTCATTCTTTCCTTGGTATATTGTTTATAAAGGTAATCAAAAATCGAATATATTTTACTCTCTGATACCTCGAAATTATTATATTGAATATAGTCTATCAAATCTATAATGTTGCGTTCCTTTGTCTGTTTATTGCCAGTTACAACAAGCATCAATTTCTTTTTCGCTCTTGAAACAGCAACATTGAGCAAATATGGATCATCTGCAAAATCAGATATCTCATCATCCACAGTAGAGATGATAATATTCTCTTTCTCCTTCCCTTGAAACTTGTGCACTGTAGCCGACTCAATATCTGTTATCTCTCTGCTCAGTGCTCCCACTTGATTTTTATAAGGTGCAATAATTCCGGTTTCTTCCGGTTCAAAAACATATTTAGGTATGACTTCCTTTTTAATAACATCTATCTGTCGCTGACTATAATGATTACGCTCATGATTTCCTTCAACAGTTTTGACCACAGACAATACATCCTCTTCTCCATTGTCCTTTGTCATTATAATCAATTCACCACGGTAAAATTTCTGATTACAGAAATTAATAATTTTAGGGTGGCATCTGTAATGTTCTCTCAATAATGTTTGTGTTATATTAGGCATAACATCTAAAATGGATTGCAAAAAACTATTTGTATACTGATAACCATCATTCATTTTAAAATTGTCAAATATTAATTTTGCTTTTGCTTTTATATCACCTGTAACAACATTGGGAAGCTGCTTGGTGTCACCCACAATAACAGCATTTCGGGCACAGGAAAGTGCCAGTGCACCGGTTGCAATATCAACCTGAGATGCCTCATCCATGATAAGATAATCGTACACCACATCTGAATTTAGACTATTTCTTGACGAAAATGTTGTACTTAATATCACTGGATACTCATCCAAAACATCGTATGATTCCTTCCACAAATTATCCATACTAAAAATTTTTCTACTATTTTTAACTTCATATTTTCTTGACAATTTGTCTTTCAGTACAACCATTGACTGATTGCATAACTCATCCAACAAATTCTTGTTAATACAGTTTAAATATTTCTCAATTTCTGCAATCTCTGCAGATAACTCTTCCTGTTTTGCACGATAGTACATAACCTGAAATGTTGTAATTATCTTTGAAATACTTTGATTATAGAAACTCCTATCCATTAATCCATATCTAAAAAAGACCTTTATCTTAAACCAAAATCCTATTGTTTTTTTCTCCTCCGAAATCAATTTACACTCCTTCCACAATCCCATCCAGTGCTTTGAAGATAGTTTTTTCTTTATGCTTATATTTTCTATATTAACATCTGATTCTTCAACATATTGATTAAAATAATTCTGTTCTGTAACAAGTTGTGAAAGTTCCTGTCTTAAACATGCCAATTTCTCCTGTTTATCAAAAACAATTCTCAACTGCCTGGATTGCTCCGCTATCCTATTCCTCAAATCACTGGGATTTTCATTTGTTTTCCAAAGCGAAAAATCCGGAAAATTTATATCCTGATTCTCAATAAATATTTTTTTATTTTCAGAACTTCCTAATGTCGCAGCAACAAAACCCAAATTGTACTTGGATGAAGATAATTTTTCGTAAACATTTTCCGTTGCAGAATTATTGTTGGATACTATGAGTACTGTTTTCCCTTGCAATAATATATTGGCAATTATATTTAATATTGTCTGCGTTTTTCCTGTTCCAGGCGGTCCCTGTATAACACTGATTTGATTTTCCATAGCATTTTTTACAGCCTTATACTGGCTATTATTGCATCCAAATGGAAATATCGGAGTATATTCACATTCTCTTTTGCCAACTTGCAATAATGATGGGTTTAAATATTTAGCCAATGCCACATCATAACCCACAAAAGAAATCTTTTCAAACCTCTTATACAACATTTTTTCGCCCGTCAATTCATTCTT
This sequence comes from uncultured Clostridia bacterium, assembly GCA_947167565.1. Taxonomy (GTDB): domain Bacteria; phylum Bacillota; class Clostridia; order Lachnospirales; family Lachnospiraceae; genus Eubacterium_F. Next base: position 3,998 of record CAMVIN010000229.1, read on the forward strand.
AATATCATTTAATCCTGCAATCTGCTTTATATATTCAAACACTTTTGCTGAATGACTTTGGCTGAGGCAGGACTCAATTATATGTAAATCATTTCGACAATAATCCCTTTCACTCCCATTGTCAAAACAAATATGCCAATAGAATTCTTGCGCACTTCTAAATTCATATATTGCCTTGACACAAAAGAATTCCTTTCCTTCTCTACTAATTCGATATAGGTCAGGATTTAGAACGGACGGTTCCGTCAACTTTTCCACATTTGAATATGTATAAGAATATGTCTTCATGTTT
>CAMVIN010000230.1 GCA_947167565.1 uncultured Clostridia bacterium
TCTGAATCTTATGATTAAACGCATCTCTCATCATATAATAAAAAGCTTCATTTTTATTTTCTACTCTTTCTTCCGGTCTTAAAGATTTCTTTTTTTCATATTCCTTTTGATTTTTCTCATAAATCGCCTGTAATTCATCTAACTGACTACGCACAGTTGGATATCTTTTTTTCATCTCAGAATAAAAAAGATATAGCCTTCTGTTAACATCATTTATAATAGCATGTTCAGGTTCTAAATAAAAAAACAACGCCCCCCCACCAAAAAAGGGTTCAACATATCTGTCATATTCTTTGGGAATATGTCTAAGAAAATGTTGAACTTCTTTTGTTTTCCCACCTCTATATTTAATCATAGGATTCATAAAACATTCTCCTCACGTTACATAATATCACACTAATTTTATCAGCAATTATAGCACATATGTTCTTGTATTTCAACCGCAAACATGTTTTTCACCTGGCTGTCGGACCTCTTCTCCCTCCTACAGTGTCACCCTGCCCAGATATCGTTCCACCCGGTCTTTCAAGCGTTGATTTTTCTTATATAAGAGAGTAATTTCATCCTCTGTAATTTTTTTTGCCTCTTCTCCTGCCTGTCTCAGAATATCGGCATCGTCAAAAATATCCGCCAGCGCAAACAGTTCATCCCCACTCTGCCTGATACCAAACAAGTCCCCCTGTCCACGCATCTTCAAATCCTCATTAGCAATATAAAATCCATCATTGGACCCGGCAAGCACTCCCAGACGCTCTTTACTATCCTTTGATTCTTTTCCGGTCATGAAAATGCAATACGCCTGGGACGCTCCACGCCCCACACGTCCCCGCAGCTGATGCAGTTGTGCCAGACCAAATCTCTCGGCATTCTCAATCATCATAACTGTTGCATTCGGCACATCAATCCCGACCTCAATAACTGTTGTAGATACGAGTATCTGAATCTGCCCCTCAGAAAACCGATTCATAATATCCTCTTTCTCCCGCGGACGCATTTTCCCGTGAAGTGCCTCAATCGTAACCTCCGGCGGAAAGATTTCACTCAATTCCTCCGTATAAATCGTCACATTCTCAAGTTCGCTATCCTCACTGGCATCCACCATCGGACAGATAATATAAATCTGATGTCCCTCTTCTATCTGCTTTTGCATAAATCGGTACGCATTCGGGCGGTAATCGGTATTCACTACACAGTTTTTGATTGGCAGACGATTCGCCGGTCTTTCATCAACCACGGATAAATCCATATCTCCATAGAGAATCAGAGCCAGCGTGCGCGGAATCGGAGTTGCACTCATAGCTAATACATGAGGTTCATTCCCCTTTTGAAAAAGCGTCTCTCTCTGCTTTACCCCAAAGCGGTGCTGTTCATCCGTAATAACAAGGGCAAGATTTTTAAACCGCACATCATCCTGAATCATTGCATGTGTGCCAATAACAATTTCCCACTCTCCGTCTTCTATTTTATTTTTTGCCTCGCGCTTCTGCTTTGCCGTCAACGACCCGGTCAATAGACCGATTCGAACATGATACGGCTCAAGCAAGGCCGTAAGACTCAAAAAATGCTGTGATGCCAGAACCTCCGTTGGAACCATAAAAGCTCCCTGTCCACCATTCAGCACCACCTGATATAACGATAAAACTGCCAGTATTGTCTTCCCCGAGCCAACATCCCCCTGAACCAGCCGATTCATAACATAACCGCTTGTCATGTCAGACATAATTTCCCGATAAACCTTTTCCTGTGCTCCGGTAAGAGAAAAAGGAAGAGAATGCAGAAACGCCTCTCCATCCTCCTTTTCAATCAGGACATGCTCACTCTTCACTCTTCCATTTTTCTTGATATAGGCCAACGCCAGTTGATAAAGAAATAGTTCATCAAAAACAAGACGCTTTCTCCCCTGCACCATCTCCTCTTTATTAGCCGGAAAATGAATCTGCCGGAGAGCCTTTTTATATTCGATTAAGCCCTGCCGTTTTCTCACATCAGAAGGAAGGTATTCGAGTAGTTCTTCTGCGTCCGACAAAGCCTGCTCCACTGCCTTGGTCACCGCACGATTTGTAATACCCGCTGTTAAAGGATAAATAGGACTAAGTTTCCCAACCAGTCGAAAAAATTCCTGCTTTGTATGTATTTTCGGCTGTTCCAACACAAGCCGGCCATTTTTCCTTGTCACTTTTCCCCGCATAATATAGTGCATGCCCATCTTGAGCTGATTGCGCAAAAAGGGCATGTTAAACCACGTAACAGGGATATTACCGGATTGATCCTGCAACATGATTGTCAAAACCTTAAGCCGTCCCCGCGCCCTCATCTGAGGGCGCGAAAGGAGGCTTCCCTCCACGGCTGCCACCTCTCCCTCTCTGAGTGAGGCAATCGGCTGCAAAGGCTTCCACTCATCATATCCACGCGGATAATGTTCTAACAAATCCCCTACCTGGTAAATATTTAATTTATTCAGGCATTTTTCTGCCTTTTCTCCCACACCCTTAATCGACCGGACGGAATCAGACAGTTTCATCACAAGTTCTCCAGTAGTTCATCCGCAAATGCGAGATAGTCTACCATCGTGTTACACTTTGGTGCATAATCAATCAAAAGAACCTTTTTCTCTTGTGCCTCTTTTGTCTTAACACACTCGCGAATCTTTGTGTCAAAAAGCCTTGTCCCCATCTGTGCTGCCTCTTCCTCAATGCTGTTTTTGGTAGACCTGTCCAGATTAGAACGACCGGAATATTTCACAAGAAGAAGTCCGGCAATCTTCAGAGAACGATTCTGTCTTCTCTTCACAGCCATAATTGTGTCATAAAGCTGCTGAATTCCCTGCATGGCATAGGCATCTGCTGTCACCGGGATAATCACCTGGTCAGCAGCAATCAGGCAGTTATATAAAATCACATTCAATGACGGTGCCGTGTCAATAACTATGTACTCATAGCCGTCCAGTTCATCAACCGCATCTTTCAATCGATAGAATCCCTCAACATCACCGTCCAGTATCTTCTCCGCTTTAGAAAGAAGTGGATCGGATGCCACAATATCTCCATTTGGCATATGCTGAATGGCATCCTCAATCGGCAACTTATCCGAGTCAATCATAACATCATACAAAGTTGCCACATCCTCAATCTGCGCCTGATAAGTGCTTGTACTGTTCCCCTGTGGATCTGCATCAATCAACAGAGTGCTTGCTTTCTTAGACAGAACCCCGGCAAGATTTGTCGCTGTCGTAGTCTTGCCGATTCCGCCTTTTTGATTTGCTACTACAAAAACTGTCGCCATACTTTCCTCCAAATTTAAAATGTAATCTGTCCTTCTGTCTGTTTGTTGATGACATAGAACACCGTCTGTTCCTCCGGCTTCACATAAACATCAACCCGCTCAATCTCCTCATCTTTGACACCTTTTGCATAAGCATCTTCCTTAATCAGGTTCAAAAGATTTTCCTCGGAGCGCTCACGTCCCTGGAACTGAATTACAACATTTTTCTTCGCCGTGGCAAATCCACCGGCAATCATCTGTGCTCTCTCTACACTGCTTTTTCTCGCCATAGTATTATTCCATCCTTTATAATTTAAATTGACTTACTACCTGCCCAATCTGAGTTGAGTTATCCGTATTTGTACCGGAAATCTCAGCCACACGATCGGAAACACTCATCATATTTTCATTTTTCTCAACAATCTCCGTCACAGCCTGTTCATTCTGCTCTGCCGCTTCAGCAACAGTTTTTGCTGATTCTACAATCTCCTGCATATAATCTTTGAGCTGCTGCATAGAATTTGTTATCTCAATAATCTGACCTCCAATCTCATCGGATTGAACACCATATTCATCTGCGGCCTTTGCAAATTCTTTGAAGTTCTGTAAAATATCATTTTCCATATATTCAATAATCTCAGCAAAACATTTACGGACATTCTCAATCGAAATATTGGAATCTCTGACAATATCCTGAATCTTATTTGCAGTAGATGCCGACTGATCTGCCAATTGCTGAATTTCCTGCGCAACAACAGCAAAACCTTTGCCGGCCTCACCTGCTCTGGCTGCCTCAATAGAAGCATTCAAAGATAACAGGCTTGTCTGACTCGTAATTTCCAAAATCTCATCTGCCATGACATTGACATTTTCAATCGCCCGAAGAGAAGACACCGCTTCTGCCACCCTTTCTTTATGACTCTCGATATTCTCTGCTCCTTTTTCAAGAGAAACGGGTTCAACGCGAGGTACTCAACTGGATGAACGAAGTGGAGAAGCACTACGGAGTCAC
>CAMVIN010000231.1 GCA_947167565.1 uncultured Clostridia bacterium
GCAGCGACAGATAAAAACCGTGATAGAAAGCCTCGTCACTGTCAAATGTGCTTATACTTTTCTTCAAAAGATTAGTAACATAGCCTGCTATCTCATCCGTATCGCCCTTCAAAACTGCTTTATAAAGCAATCCCCTGTCTGTCTCTTCTATCTGCTCTTCAAACCACTTCTTAATCTGATTCTCATATATGCTTGCAATTTCCATATTAGGAATCTTCATAGTAAGATATAGATTCTTACCGACTTTTCTCTCGGATATCTTCTTCATATATCCGGTAAAGAACAGGAAATTCCATAGATTATCCTCCGACTCATGAATATCATCATAGGTAACATCTTCGTGTATTTTCTTTTCTATTGTGCCTCCCTGAATCAAAATATCCAGTTGCTTTCTCATCTCTGCGTCTGCATGCCAAATCATGTCTTTTATAATAATATTGGAAGATGTGTTTGCCCAGTATGGCTCCGGAAATTCTTTCTCATCATTCACTATAGAATCAACATAACTTATCACGCTCCATGGATTATAGATTTCTTTTTTACCAAACAGATAACCATCATACCATTCCTTTACCTCAGAAATTTTATACTCTAATCCATAATCTCTCAGCATTGTCTCTGTCTCGCTCTCAGTAAAACCAAACCACTCAGAAAAACTTCCGTCTCTGACCGAATTGATTTTCAGATGATTAAGACCAGTAAAGATACTTTCCCTACTGATTCTTAAACACCCTGTCACCACAGCAAACTCAAGAGCATCATTCGTCTTCAGACAAGACTCAAAGAGCGATCGTATGAATCCCACCATCTCTTCATAGAACCCCTTATAATAAGCATTTTCCAGCGGCACATCATATTCGTCCAGCAAAATAATAGCATTCTTATCATGATACATCGCAAGACATACAGAAAGCGTCTTAAGAGCTGTTGCATACCGACCAATTTCTGCTTTGAAATCATCTTCTGTCCTGATATCACTTCTTTTCTGAGGCATCAGCAATTCATGGAATATCTGAGCCTCTGTCTCTGTCATTTTGTCTGAATCCTTAATATAGCTGTGGCGATCAAATTCCGCTACGATTTCGTCACGGAGCTGCAGTGCCGCTTCCCTGAAATTCGGCTGCTTCGCAGATTTGAGCGACAGTTTAATCACCGGGTACTTCCCCATCATCGAGAGTATCTTTTCCGGGGCACTCATAATCTTCATTCCCTCAAAATATCTGCTGTTATCGACCGGATTTCCGTCCCTGTCATACTCCAATTCAAAAAATGTGCGCAAGGTAGACAGCGCAAGTGTCTTGCCAAAGCGCCTTGGACGCGTAAAAAGTGTCACTTTTCCGCCCTTTTCTACAATATCATTGATAAGCATAGTCTTATCTATATAATACATATCCTTATCTATAAATTCTTTATAATTTTCATATCCTATCCCGATTTTTTTCATTCTTCAAGCCTCCACAGTCAACAACACTTCCACATTAGTTTTCCCTTTTAATATACCATGATTCAATTCCTGTGACAAGATGTCGCTTTCCGCTGTTATTAAGAAGAGATGTCGGAGTCTCATCGCGAATCACCAATTCTCCCTCGCTCTCATCAATCGTGACATAGACGGACTGTCTTCTTGTTGTATCATCCATGACAACATATATTCCATTGATTTCCACTGCCTCATCCCGCAGTGTCCTTTTTAACGCCCGAATCGGTTTGCAGGAAAAAGCCCGTCCGCAGCAGGGACAGGCTCTTGTAATCAGTTCAAGAGCATTGCAGGTGTCCCCCGTAAATTCCTTTTCGATTATTTTCTTTGCCTTTTCTGTAATCTGCATAATTATCCCCATTTCTGTTCGTCTTCTACAGACAGTTCGTTTTTCATCATCGTTGCCAGTGCCTTATTTACTGCGTACATCGTATGATTTTTAAACGTAGCCATCCGGCTTCCCCGCTTATACTGCGCCGGCAGCATCACATAATCTTTGATGTTCTTTTTCTGCCTCTTCTGAAGAACTCCAGTCAAAAATTCTCCCTCGACAAAATACGCAGATATCGAAGCAGTATACTGCTCCCTTTTTTTCCTGAGTCCATAAGACTTATAACAGACAACTGCCGGATTAAAAACAATACAGTTCCGGTTTGTGGCTACCGCATTTGCCATTGCCTCCGCTCCGCCCTTAGAGTGTCCCACAAAGGTGATTTTTTGCTTCCTATGTTTCCGGCAAAAGTTTTCAGCAAACGCTATCGACTGCCTCATATCCCAAGACAGACCAAGGGGCTGCAAAATATTATTTAGAAAATTGTCAAAACAGGTCGCTGTAACCCCAAACACCGTTCCCGGATTTACCACACAGTATTCCCGTCCGGATTTAGAATAGTACACACATATTTTCAATTTTCTTTTTTTATATATTTTCACAAGCATCCAGTCTCCGGACACCACTGCTCTCTTACAGTGCTCCTCCTTCGCTCCTATCGCAAATTCCGCCATGACAGCAGCATCAATCGCAGATGGAGTCCGGGCACGCTCCGTCGCTTTTGTCATCTTTCCCCCCGAACAGTTATCTTAATTAAATTTAGTCTTCTTTACCTTATAGGGAAATAACTGAGAGTACGAGTCCACCAGGTATAACTGATTTTTCTTAATCATAAAAACAAGACCGGTTTCGCCCGACACCTTCTCAAATTTTTCCTCTTCCACATTTAATTTGTAAATTCCATTTTCATCACAGTCTACACGATTATGGGAATCCGGGTACTCCGGGTCCAAATAATAGCCAAGCAAAAAATAAATATCACCATTCCACCGAGTAATATCCGTAAATGTCGAATGGTTCTCTTCCCCATCAATAACATCAACCTTTTTTAATGATTCTTTTTCCTCATCATAGATATACACCGTTCTGTTTGCATTCCCGGTTTGATCCGTAGCAAAAACAATCTTGTGGTTCATCACGCAGGCTCTCTCAAAACAGCCGTCATATCCCTTTTCTTTCATTCTAATTTCTTCTACTTTTTCCAATGCTTCATTGTACTTATATAAAATATTGTCTCCGGAATATATGTAAATGTACTCTTCATCCGTAAATAGAATTTCGCACCACGTTTTATCAAGCACCGTCAACACTGTTTTCTTTATCTCATGAATATCATCGATATAGACGATATCTTTATCTTCCTCATTATCTTCTTTGAATAAGGTATATATGATTCTATCCCCACACACCAAAAATTCCGCGATATTTTCCATCAGGATATCTGTCTTGTTCCCTTTTTTAACGCACAGATAGCTGGCATCATCGATATAATATTTTGCGCTCTCATCTCCCTGTACAGTAAAATATTCAAAAGAACTTGTCCCCTGATTCGGCGAAATATTTTCTTTATTCGTCTCAAAGACCTCATAAAAGGAATGAGGCGCCCCAAAAAATTGGTATAAAAGCCAAATTACTCCTGCCAAAAAAACAATCCAACCACCCACTTGATAATACGCTTACCGATTTTCATAAAACAATTTTTCCTTTCCATATGATACTTAAGTATACTATTTTTCCTTTCTTTTGTCATCCGTTTTTTATAATAAAGGGCACACGCCGCATCCTTGCAGCGTGTGCCCTCTTAATCCCCAAATTATTTTCAGGATTATTACTCTTCACTCCCATCGAGAATCCATGATTCTTTTCCATAGTGGTCAGTAATGACAAAATATTTCTTGTCATCCTCCTCTACTATTCTGCCAATAATACCTTTCATCTTCTTCAAATAATCCCGGTAAATTCTGATATTATTATCCCCTTTACTATCCTTTAAGATAATAACATCATCATCTGTTGACAGATTACTCACAAAAAGAAAATCATTTATTTTTGTCCCCTCTTCGGAACGGGTTTCAAAGGAAATCTGCGAGCCACTGCCAGTCACTCCGGTAAGATACCACTCTCCTTCCTTCAACTTACTGTAATTAAATTGCTCGGTATCTTCCGGATCATACAATTCTACAGGCGTAGCGCAAATTCCATCCGTATCTTTGTATTTTAGCAGCGTAACCGTAAAGTATGTGCTGTCATCAATCTCCACAGGATACTCCTGAGTCGGAGTGCCATCCGTATCCGATGTATGGAACGCCCAGTTCCTCTGCAAAAATGTCTCATTAACACCTT
>CAMVIN010000232.1 GCA_947167565.1 uncultured Clostridia bacterium
ATCGATTACGGTATAGAAGACAGGATTCCGGAAGCTAAGGAGTGGTACGACGGTTATCTGTTTGGAGAGACAGAGATATATAATCCGTGGAGCATTATTAAGTATGTATCAAGTATTGTAATTAATCATATGAAGTTCCCGCAACCCTATTGGGCCAACACATCTTCAAACCAGATTATTAGAGAATTGGTCTGGCAGGCAGATGAAGAGATGAAGAAAGAACTGGATATCCTGATACAGGGAGGTACAATAGAAAAGAAAATACACGAAGATATCACTTATGATGATGTCCATGAGACGGAAGACAACCTTTGGAATTTTCTCTTCTTTACAGGATATTTGAAAAAGGTATCCGAGCGAAAGGAAGGAAGAGATATATATCTGACAATGAAGGTGCCTAATGAAGAGATTGCGAGCGTTTATGAGAACCAAATTAAGGAGTGGTTTGACGCTCAGGTAAAGGAAACAGACAGAGGTATACTCTACAAAGCAGTATTCGAGGGCGATACGGAGGGGATAGAAGATTATGTGAATGACTTGCTTGAAAAGAGCATAAGTACCTTTGACAGTGCTGAGTCTTTCTATCATGGCTTTTATCTGTCATTGCTCTGCGGTGTGAAAAAGTATACAGTTCAATCCAACAGGGAAGAGGGAGACGGTAGACCGGATATCGTTCTCTACCCTGACCGTCCAAGAGACCCGGCTATCATTTTCGAGATAAAGACGAGGAAGAAGTTCAATGAGATGGAAGATGGTCTTGAAGAAGCCTATCAGCAGATTCGGGATAAGAGATACGAGGAAGGAGTACTGGATGACGGATATCTCGGTGTAATGTCCTATGGAATCTGTTTCTGTAAGAAAAGCTGTATTGTGGGAAAATGTAATAAATGATAGTTGTTGTAAAGAGTGTAAGATACTTAAAGAGTAGTAGGAAATAGAAAGTAGAGAGGTTTTTTTCATGATTACAAATACAGATTCTACATTTAAGATGAAACCATTTGAGAGTCAGCCGAATATTGATGTCAGCGTACCCGGTTCCAAGAGCATTACGAACCGGGCATTATTGCTTGCGGCTTTGGCAGAGGGAAAGAGTGTGTTGAAGGGCGTGTTGTTCAGCGATGACTCGCGTGTGTTTATGGAGGCACTACAGACACTCGGTTATCCGGTTGATATGGATGAGAAAAAGGAAGAAATAACAATTATCGGGCAGGGGAGCCAAATTCCGAAAAGCAATGTATCGGTTTATGTCGGCAGTGCGGGTACGGCGGCACGTTTCTTGACGGCGATGTTGGCACTGTCCGGTGGTACTTACGAACTGAAATCATCTGAGCAGATGGCGAGGCGGCCGATGAGACCGTTACTTGAGGCATTGGAGCAGATGGGAACACAGTTTGAGTATGAAAATGAGCCCTATGCGTTTCCGTTTAAAATATGTGGAAGAAAGCAGTCGTGGGGGAGAGCGGACTGCGAGGCAGAAAAATTAGCTGAAAGTGGGAAAGCGTATAGTAGGAAGGTTGAACTCAATATCGATGCGAGCAGCCAGTTTTTGAGTGCCCTCTTGCTGTGTGGCATTTTTGAAAAAGAAGGATTTCAGGTCGTTCTGACGGGGAAGAGAGATGCAAAAGCATATGTGAAGATTTCCATGAAAATGATGGCTGATTTTGGCTGTAAGATGAGACAGCTCTCAGAAAATGTGTATGAAGTTCTGCCGGAGCAAACATATACAGCAAGAGAATACCGGATTGAGCCGGATGTGTCGGGAGCGTGTTATTTTTATGCGATGGCAGCGATAAATAAGGGGAAAGCTCTTGTGCATCATGTGAATTTTGACAGTGTGCAGGGAGACATTCAGTTCCTTAAGGTATTAGAGCAGATGGGATGCACACTGACACAGGCAGAACAGGGAATTTTACTTGAGGGAGCGGACAGACTTCACGGTATTGATGTCAGAATGAGTGATTTTTCAGACCAGACAATGACACTGGCAGCCGTGGCCGTTTTTGCCGATTCTCCGACGAGAATTACCGGTGTCGGACATATCAGAAAACAGGAGTCCGACCGCATCCGTGGAATTGTGACAGAACTAAAACGATTAGGAATCCGGTGTGAGGAAGAGGAGGACGGTCTTACCATTTATCCGGGAAGAGTTCTGGCTTCAAAAGAGCATCCGGTTGTCATAGAGACTTATGATGATCACCGCATGGCGATGGCGTTTGCTGTGATTGGAACAAGGGTGTCGGGAATTGTGATTGACAACCCGATGTGTTGTCGAAAAACGTTTGAAAACTATTTTGAAATCCTGTCTGCGTTGTTCCTTCGTAAATTTTCCTGACATGAAGCAGGAACTCCTTATTTCATGAGGATCTCAGGTGCGAATGTGCGCGAGTGACGGAAAAAGATTGACTTATACATGGTGAAAATGTAAAATGGAGAATAGTAGTTTGATTTTTAATTGGAGGGAATCATGAAGAAAATAATTGATATCTTAAAAGAAAAAATGACGGATGCTTTTGTAAAGGCGGGGTATGATGAGAAGTACGGCTTTATCACGCTGTCGAACCGTCCTGACCTCTGCCAGTACCAGTGCAACGGTGCGATGGCAGCGGCAAAAGAGTACAAAAAGGCACCGATTATGATAGCAAATGATGTTGTGGCACAGCTTAGTAGTGATGCTGTTTTTTCAAAAATAGAGGCAGTGAATCCCGGGTTTATCAATATCAGTGTCAGCGGAGAATTTTTAGCGGAGCAGGCAGAGAAGATGAGAACAGAGGAGCGGTTCGGAATGGAAATTCCGGACAAGCCAAAGACGATTGTGATTGACTACGGCGGGCCGAATGTAGCAAAACCTCTCCATGTCGGACATCTTCGCTCGGCGGTTATCGGGGAGAGCGTCAAGAGAATCTGCCGGTTTATGGGAAATAAGGTCATCGGCGATGTCCATCTCGGTGACTGGGGGCTGCAGATTGGCTTGATTATTACTGAGGTGAAGAAGCGTCAGCCGAATCTCCCATATTTTGATGATGATTTTACAGGAGAATATCCGAAGGAAGCTCCGTTTACGATTAGCGATTTGGAGGAGATTTATCCATATGCGAGTTCCTATTCTAAGGAGCATGAGGACTATCTGAAGGAGGCGCAGGACGCCACTGCCATGCTGCAGGATGGCAAGCCGGGATACCGGGCATTATGGCAGCATATTTTAGATGTGTCAATTGCTGATCTCAAGAAGAATTATGAAAAATTAAACGTAGAATTTGATCTCTGGAAAAAAGAGAGTGATGCACAGGCGTATATTCCGGATATGGTGCAGAAATTAAAGGATGACGGTTATGCCTATGTCAGCGAGGGGGCGTTGGTTGTTGATGTGGCAGAGGAGAGTGATAAAAAAGAGATACCTCCGTGCCTTATTGTCAAGTCCAATGGCGCGACACTCTATGCGACGACAGATCTTGCAACGATTGTAGAGCGGGAAAAATTATTCCAGCCGGATCAGATTATTTATCTGGCAGACAAGCGACAGACCATGCACTTCACACAGGTATTCCGCGTGATTAAGAAGACAGGAATTGCAAATCCGGATATTGAGTTAAATTTCATTGGTTTCGGTACGATGAACGGCAAGGACGGCAAGCCATTTAAGACGAGAGATGGCGGCGTCCTCCGTCTGCAGGCACTCCGTGAGGAGATTAACAAGGAAGTCTACAAAAAGATGATGGAAAATCGTGATTATTCGGAGGAAGAGGCGCAGGAGATTTCTGAAAAAGTTGGTCTTGCGGCACTGAAGTACGGAGATTTATCCAATCAGGCGTCCAAGGATTATATCTTTGACATCGAGCGATTTGCCTCGTTTGAGGGAAATACAGGACCGTATATTTTGTATACGATTGTCCGCATTAAGTCTCTGCTCGCAAAGTTCAAAGAAGGTGGCGGCGTCCTGCCGGAGAGTGCTTCGCTCCTTGCGCCGGTCAGTGAGAGCGAGACGAATTTGTATCTGACATTGAACAAATTTGCGGATGTGGTGGAGTCGGCATACAGTGAACTGGCACCACACAAAATCTGTCAGTATATCTATGAGTTGTCCGAGGCGTTGAATCATTTCTATCATG
>CAMVIN010000233.1 GCA_947167565.1 uncultured Clostridia bacterium
GTTTCGGGCAACTCGTCAATCCGCGCAGTTGATGTATTCTGTGCCAATACGTTTCTCCGTACTGTGTTCTGTCATCCATAGCGCACAGCGGGCAATATTTGAGGAATCTATCACCTTCACTCCGTGGAAGAACAGAGAAAAGATGATGAGCATCACAGCAATCATACGAAAGTCGGTTCAAAGCGGAGATTTTCTTCTGTCGAGGTACAAACCGTGCATATTGCGGAAACATTGTGTGGTCCAGCACCAACTCACCTAAATCGTAATACTTTGACATTAGTAACCCGGCGTCTTTTGAGAGGAATCCGATGAACTCTTTGCTTGGATTGGAACTCCGTTTCATAAATAAGTCTTCGAGGGCCGCTTTATGGCTTATGCAACCCGAATGTATATAATAGCGACAGAACCAGCTATAGACGAGTTCATCCGGATAGATTCCCGGCAAATACGATATCATACTTCCACCTCCTCAACCGCTATTACTGTCCTTAGTATTTCAATCGGGTCGACTCCGTCGTCTTTTACTTTATACAGGATGTCTGCAACTGGAACACCGTCAACCTCGGTGGCTATTGCATTTGAAACAACTACACATTCATTTATGGGTGTCGGTGACGTCCGATTTTTTGATGTTGGCAGGATATATGATTGCAGCAATGCAAGTCTTTGCTTATACGCCAATTCGAGTGTTTCGATACTCAGTGTCTCTTGCCCCTCAAGAATTGCAATTTCTTGAGCGTCGTGCATCAAGGAAATAACCACGGAGACAATTCCATGTGAGTGCTCATACATCCACGCCGTAATTGCCGGTGTTATTTCCGTCCGGTTCTGAACATACTGATAGCTGAATACCTTTCTGCAGAAGTCACAGAAGAATCGATCATATTCCAATTGCGTGTAGAACAACCCGACTGACCGACGGGCAAGCTGCATCGCAGATTCAAAGAACACCGCGCTCTCAGGAGTCCCTACAAGGCAGATGCTAATCCCAGAGCAGTTGATAAGTTGTATAAGCATCCCCACCAGATTTCGTCCATTTTTAGAACCCACGACATTTTGAATTTCATCCACGATCAGCAAGCCAATATGATTGATTGCCACCGTTGAAACCATTCCAATGAGCATGTCTATCGTATTTGTCCTGGATTTAATGGCCGTCTGGTAATATGTGCTGCCAAGCTTTTCGTCGACATTGCGGAGGATTTCCAGCATCATCCCTTTGACAGAGCAGTCAAAAGGGCATTGAACCGTCAGACACGGTATTATTCTGTTGACTGATTTATTTCCGTATAGCGTCTTGCTGTCGCACAACAGTTCAACCGCTCTGGCGATTGCGCTGCTTTTTCCGATACCGCTCTCTCCAACAATCGTGAAACTATCCGCCCCGCCAATGATGCCATTGCTCGTGGCGCCATTCATATACGCGTGGTTAGCGTAGTATTGACGAACCGCATCTTTTGTCCCTTTCTTTTGTAATGACCGCAGCAGCGCCAAATAAAGTTTCGAGTATATCTCAAGAGACATTTTTGACGGAATGTACACCCCGTATAAATCTGACAGTGCCGTCAGACGAGTTGCTGCGTCCGCGTATCGGATTTTATCGTCATAAACTGGCAGAACAGTGAGCGCATCCTCCAGTTCTTTTCCTACCAACATTTTTGGCATAAAATTATCCATTGTGGGCCTCCGTTTTCCGTTTTGCCTTCTCGATGGCGTGTGTTTTTCGTATTTCCTTGATTGAAATATGTTCCGGTGCCCTGGCTTCCCGGGAAATCGCCTCGATATGTGCCGCCAGGTCCACCTTCGCTTGAGTACATCTATCTGTTTCAGAACGCTTTATCTGCTTTTGGGCTTCTTGAAGCTGTTCCAGTTCAGAAAAAGATGTATCTCTATCGGCTGCCGAAATCAGTTCGAATGGCGTGTAAAGACCTTTTTCAACGAGCCAAACGGTACCTGCTTTATCCGGGTCGTAAGCTACTACGGCGGAGTCCCCGGAAAGATACCGTTCAGCAAAGCTTCCTTCAACATGCCTGTATCTCTGACCGTTTACGAGAAATCCCCGACGGGAGAATCTGCCCATTGTTCTGGGGAGCAGTATAAGTCTAAGTTGCTCTTGTGTAACAGAAATAAGATTGGCTCCCGCTTGCTCGGAGTTCCAACGCCAGATACTACTTGCATACGGTGCCACCTGTGCCTCAGTCATCTCTGTGGTGTATGGAAATCCTTCCAATATGCGCTTCGAATTGTAATGGACAATACAGTGAATTATGATTTTTTCAAAATCGTCCATTGTCAAACAGGCATCTTTTCGGTAATCGTGAGCGCCGCGTTCTTGATAATCAGGCTGAATAACGCCCTTGCCGAGTAGATGTGGCTTATAAAGCTCCTGAACGCCGTGAAAAGACTGTTCAACAATGCCTTTCAATTCAGGACGGTACGCAGGGAGATTTTCAAGTTTGACCCCCAACTCTGTTATCTGCTCAAATGTTCTGCCGATGTACTCGGGACCACGGTCAGTAATTAGCACTCCCGGTAGAACAGAACACGGCCATTCATCCACTGATATGACAATTCCGAAACGCTCGCACCATGCCTTTTTATCTGCAATGACATTCTTCATCAGTTCCTGCAGTGAGAATACGCCGCCTTCCCACGATAAGTAGTATCCGCAAATGAGAGACGAAAAAGCATCGACGCAGATAGTCAGTATCGGTCTGCCAACCAGCTGCCCTGCGGAATTGACAAGATAGATATCGCAGACGGTACTGTCCATCATACCGTATCCGACTGAAGGAGCGTAATCCTGAACAGTTCCGAGCAGAGGGCGATTGTTTCTTTGATAGTGCGAGAGACCGTTACGGGAAATCAGCTCTGTCTGCAGCTTTCGGGTTTTATAGAAAAAATACTTTAGTCGGTGAAAAGGCGGGTAATCGGGAAGGAGTTTCCCTGTTTCGTCAGTATACTTATTTTTGAGCATGAGTGTGTAAACCGTTGTGAGTTTGTGCTTCTTCGGACTGTAGTAATACTTATTAAGAGCCCATCGGAAGTTCTTCTCGTCTCTGGATAGCTTTTTGGCAGAGGACCGGTGTGCCGGAGCCAACGATTCCATATGCTGCGTTGCCAGAAACAAGCAGAGATATTTCCGGACCGTCTGTTTGCTTAGTCCGCTATTCTCGGCTGCTAATGAAATCATGGATGCCCTCATCCTGTCATCCGACAGGGAAGAGAGGATGGGAGCGATAATGGTGTAACGCTCTCGGACTGTCTTTCGGTCTTCCGGGCTGAGACTGTCATAGGTGGCATAAGACATTCCGAACTTGTCTTGCAGTTCGGATTCAGATACAGTTGTCTTTGACTTGGTGAAATCAGCAGAGACCCAGACTGGCATTTGCTGACTCAAGCAGTCTATGACCAGTAAGCGGTCTTCTGTTTCAGCCAGAACTCGGTAATAGTTGTTTCCTGCCAGATAGATATCATTCCGCATTGACTACAATCCCCCAATCCTTTACCCCTCGGCGGATCCAATATCTTTGAGATGCATCCAAAAGCTTAATCTGCAGCGGTTTGGTGATGTAATCTCTCCTTACACACTCCCGGATTGCAATCTCCCCATCTGTCCTGACGATAAAGAAATCCGTGGTGTACTTGCCGTCGGTAAATTCAAAATCCGGCAGTTCTACGTTGCATCTGAATTCCTTTACCGTTTCGTCCTGTTCCAAATTCTCAGCGTAGGCACGCTGTATTGGACTGTATGTACGGCAGACATCATCCACACATTTGGCAAGTTGCTGCTTCTCGCAACGTCGTGATTTGTTGTTTGTGTTAATCATTTTGGGCCTCCTTCATTCCCCGTTTTTAATCCCGTTTTTGTTTTTGAAATGCCGTTTTCATTAAAAACGGGGATTTTATTTGATACTTTCAGGTTTTTTCGCCCCGTTTTCATCGAAAATACAGACATTTTCGGCATTTTTTCCCGTTTTTGAATCCCGTTTTTATGTTTTCGGCAAATATCCATAGTCTCATCCACCCTCAAATATCCTATTTCGTACAAATTCTTTTATCCTCCAGCTTCTTTTGATTCTTTC
>CAMVIN010000234.1 GCA_947167565.1 uncultured Clostridia bacterium
CGCTTGCAAATGCGGCGGGGCTTAACATTATTGCGGTGGATGCCGATGGTAATGCGATGTTCCAGATGATGCGCCGACAGGTTATGCGCGGTGAGGTGTGCATGTCCATTCAGATTAGTGAAGCGGGAACGCTTGTTAATGTGGTTGATTCCGATAAACTATATTTGCAGAGAACAATTCCTTATGGAGTTAATGTGTTTACTGACATCATGTTAGAAGATGAGGCATTTGGTGTGTCGGACTATGATGAGGCATTCCAGCTTCTCAGTACACAGCGAGTACTGCTTCCTACATTGAATGCAACCAATCCTTCGGATGATGAATCAATGGAGAAGAGAATTCAGGTTACGAACGGCGGTGATTTCCTGATTCAGAATATTAGCCGCGTTGTTGAATATTACAATTCTCATTATAGAGATAAGCCAATCAGCAAGATTATATGTACCGGTCAGGGCTGTAGCGTTGCAGGATTAAATGCCTTGATTTCGAGTGAACTTGGCATTGTGGTGGAGACTCCTCAGACGCTGGATGGAATTCATTTTAATCGTAAGGTTACAGTCGATGCGGCTCTGCTTCGCTATATCAACTGTTTTGGTGCTGTCTTTGAGCCGGTTAAGTTTGTTCCGAAAGAGATTGCAACGAGAGAGGCAAACAGAGGCGGTTTGGCTGCGGCTACGGGTGTGTTTATTGTCGGGGCAGGTATTAGTGCCCTGCTGATTGTTATTTCCGTGGTGCGACTTCTTGTGGCAACCAGTGCCAATGATACGGCTCATACGAAGTATTCTGCGTTGGCGCCTGTTCAGGGTGAGTATGACAACTTGAAGCAGATTCAGACAAACTATGCGGTTACACAGTCCTTGGAACTGCTGTTGTCTACGAACAACAACTATTTTCCAATTTTGATTGAGGATTTGACGGATATTGTTCCTGCGAAATTCCGTATTCAGAGTATCCAGTCAAATGAAGAGGGGGTTACAATCAGCGTTGTAACAGCAGATAAGTTGTCATCTCTTTCCGCGTTGCTGATTCAGTTGAAGTCCATGGAAGGAATTAAAGATGCGGAGATTTCCGGCGGTATTGCACAGTCTGATAATAATGAGACCGGTGGTAAGCAGTATCAGTATACTCTTACATTTGTTTATGATAACGAAGAGCGTGATCAGGCTGTTCAGAACATTTTGTCGAATAATTTGACAGATACAGTAGAGGTTCAGGAACAACTTGGAACTTCTGAGAATGAGGAGGTGCAGTAAGATGAGTGCATTGACAGCAGGACAGAAAAAGATTATTTTGATTGTTGCCGCTATTGTTTTATTACTTGTTTCATATTTTTTGATTTTTCAAAATAATATGCAGAGATCGTCAGAACTATCGAGCGAGACAGCACAGTTAAATACCGAGATTGATCGTTTGACACAGCTTCAGGCTGAGGTAAATCAGATGCGAGGCGAGGCGACAACGCAGCAGGAAGTTGTGAATGAATTTACTTATTCTTTTCCTTGTAAATTGGAGCAGGAAGGTGCAATTTACTATGTTTATCGTATGATGGTGAAAAGCGGGATTACGATTAATTCGATTGGAATAGGAGCTGACCAGACAATGGTGACAAATGGTAAATATGTTCCGTTTGATGGTCGTTCTTATGAGGGTGTGAATGTTCCGACGGTTGATCCAAATGCAGAGAAGAGTCAGGTGGAATTGGATCCGCAGACTCGTGTGCCTCTGAATGAGATGGTTGGTAAGACCGTTGGTTACACATTGTCAATAAGTGGTACGGAAAAAGAAATATATAAAGCAATTAACTGGGTTGAAAACAATGAGAAACCAATGTCGGTGACAAATTTATCCCTTTCTTATGATTCTACTACGGGTAAATTATCGGGAACTATGATGGTTTATTTCCATTCGATGAATGGTAATGGAATGACTTACGATGATCCGGTAGATGTGGAAGATTTTGATATTGGTCCGGATAATATTTTTGGTATTCTGAAAAAAGGTAACAATTAATTTGGTTTTGATGAAGGGAAGGGGATTTCGTGATGCGTAAGATTAAACACGGCACGCGCGTGGAGTATTCCATGAAAGCAGGTTTTTCCCTCGTGGAAATCATCATTGCAATTGCTTTGCTGGCGGTGCTGGTGGTGCCGATGCTTGCATATTTTTCAAATGCTGCATTAAACTCTTCCCGCGGGAAGAATACACACAAAGCGAATATGGCAGCCCAGACTGCGTTGGAGGATGTTGAATCCTGTGAGACATTTGAGCAAATTGAAGATAAATTGACAACTGCTTCCGGCAGTAGTGTAGGGGCGACATGGGAGGTGGATTCTGCATACGACACAACCGAGAAGAAGACAGTATTGAAAAAGGATATTACTGTGGATGGCAGTACCTATCCTACGGTTATGACCATTGATTATAAAGGTGATGGTGGCGTATACAGAAATGGACCGGTTTCAACATCTGCTCCGGGGACGTTTAATACGTTTGATGAACCGGAATTGTCTAATGTTTATTCAGAGAATAATCTCGTGTTTTCGGATTCCACAGATGTGGAATCTGAGGCACTGAGTGAGTTCTTGTATAGTCATAAGTCTCAGAGCATTGCAACAATTAAGGCCAGTTCTGATTTTAAACGTACGCTTGGGGTTCGCGTAGAGAAAAATGCTAACGTATATGTATTTACGGCATATTATGATTATACATATGATGGGGAGGCTTACCGTGGCTATCTTGGAAATAAAAGTATTCAGATTGATAAACTAAAGAATGTCTATATTTTCTATAAGTTTAGAGATGGTCACAAAAATGAGGATGAGAATGTCTTCGTGGATATTGACAATACAATTTCGGATGCTTCTGCTATCAATATGTACTTTATTTGCCAGGAGGCTTCAACAGGAGGCTTGGGCGCCGGGTATTATCTAAATGTTACCGGTACAGGTGTGTTCGACAATCTTAGTTACAAACCGGTATATTATACGAATGTGTTTGATGGCTCGGGCAATCCCAAAATTAAGCCGTCCGGGTTGACTTCGATGAGAAGTTTAGTGGGAAGCAGATTTTCTGACACAGATAATATTAAGAGAATTGCAAAGATAACCGTAGATGTGTATAATCCTGCGAATACGTCTGATCGACTTGTTCGTTTGGAAACATCGAAAGGAGATTAAAATATGATTCGGTGGTTTCGAGAAAAGAGAGATTCCGTCGTGCAAAAAATTCGTTCCAGTAGAAAAGAGGGGGCATCTCTTGTTTCCGTTGTTATCGGGACGATGTTTATTTTGGCGATTGGGATTACGGTTTTGACAGTTGCAACAAGGTACGTCGCATCTATTTTTATTGACCGTAATTCAACGGATTATTTTTATGAAGCAGAGGGAGTCCTGACGGAAGTTCGTACAGGATTAATTGAGCAGGCGGCAACGTCTGCTAAGTCTGCTTATACAACTGCGCTTGAAAGTTATACAACTTCAAGTGGAAGTCTGAGGGATGAATTTGGTAAGAATTATTTGCTTGGGATTGCTAATTATCTTTCAGATGCGACATTGGATAAGACAATTTTTGATACAGCTAATCTTGGAACACAGCATGTCTGTGGTGTGAATTCTATCAATAAGATTAAAGGCTTTTGTACGGATTCCAGAGGAACTGTGAGTTCAAATTATACCGATCCGTCAGAATTGATTTTCTTTGTCAACTATGATACAACAACAGGCTATACACTGACTCTTAAAGGGATTCATACAGAATTTGTTGATGATCATTCAAATACCAATTATAAATCTACTGTGGATTCGGATATTGTATTTACCGTTCCGGATTATCAGTTTGAAGGTAACTCCTTGTTGGAAGAAATTAAGAATTATATCATTATTAATGATAAGTCTTTGGATGCTTCTATTACAACAGCGACCGGTGCGTCGATTACAGGCAATGTTTATACCGGACAGTATACCGATCAGTCAGCAGTTGATGCCAGCCGTGAAAGTGGTATTTTGATTGGAAAAGAGGCTAAAGTTGTTTTCAATAGTCCTAAAATTATTACAAGGGGAAGTTT
>CAMVIN010000235.1 GCA_947167565.1 uncultured Clostridia bacterium
GTTACTTCACTCAATATCTCATCACGTTCTCTCAGTTGCTCAAACAAATATCTGGCACCGAGAACCAGAAGGTCTTCATTCGCCTGCTTAATCTGTGAAGGAATTTCCATCAACTCATCACTCTCATCCTGAATCCTCTCATTTGTCTCTAATAACAACCTCTGCTGATTGTCCTTTTTCTTACGACTCCTTTTTGTGTCTTCCGACATACCGGCCACAATGCCAGCCATCAATTTTTTCTTTGCATTCTTTAAATCTTTAATTTCATTAACCAGACGCCCCTGCTGCTTCAGTAAATCATTCACTCTGTTCTCCAATGAGATGATATCTGACGGTTTATTCATTCCGGCAAAAAGCGCATGCCATCTGCCATCAAGAACAAGAATTGGCACCTGTTTTCCTCTGAGACTTCTTCTGACAGCCGCCTCAAATTCTTTATTACTAACCTTTTTCATACTACGCCTTTCGTACTCTCTCCTTGTCATGAGTGAGGAATATTGGCAATATTATAAGATAAACGCATAAGGCTCTCTGCCAAATGAACATTTTCTACCGCAACATTATCCGGCAAGTGTAAATCTGTTGCCGCAAAATTCCAAAAAGCATGGACGCCTATATCCATCAGCTTATTGGCCACTTCAGGAGCCTTTGATTTAGGAAGCGTCAAGGCCGCTATATCTACCCGGTTATCTTTTACATAATCTGTCAATTCTGCCATGTCAAGAACCCTGAGTGTTCCAACCATATTACCAATTTTCTTCTTATCTACATCAAAAATACCGACTATATGAAATCCACGTTTCTCAAAGCCGGCATAATTTGCCAATGCCTGACCAAGATTGCCAGCACCAAGAATAACAACACGATACTGCCGGTCAAGCCCCAAAATCTTTCCTATTTCATTTTTTAACACCTCGACATTATATCCGTATCCCTGCTGTCCAAAACCGCCAAAATTATTAAAATCCTGCCGAATCTGAGAAGCTGTCACATTCATCTGACGACTTAATTCTCCAGATGAAATACGGTCAATTCCCTTGTCAAGCAATTCGCTGAGATATCGATAATAACGCGGAAGCCTTTTGATTACCGCTGATGATATCTTCTTCTCCACTGGTTCCTACCTCCATCTGCTGTCTTATTTTACGAAATCATATTTATAACCATTATTATACTGAAATGTTAAAATATTGTCAATCTATGATGTTGCAGATAAAATCAATATTTTCTCCAGCATGCCGGCACAAAAAGAATCAACACGGGAAATAATTCCAGACGTCCTGCAAGCATATCAAAAATGAGCACACATTTAGAAAAATAACTATAGACATCAAAGCTGCGCGTCGGTCCCACGAGACTAAATCCCGGTCCAATATTATTTATAGAGGAAGCGACCGCAGTAAAATCCGTAGTGAAATCAAGTCCATCCGTTCCCACTAAAAATACAGATAAAAACAGTAAAATAAAGTAAATCGCAGCATACGCATTTGTTGAGCGAAGTGTTTCGTCCGACAAGGGATGTTTATCTATGTGAATACGTTTGCTCAAATTGGGGTGTACAATAAGTTGCAATTCTTTTCCAATCGATTTAACAAGAATCAAAAGACGTGATACTTTAAATCCACCACCTGTGCTTCCTGCACAGGCACCAATCAGCATCAAAATCGTTAAGATTGATTTTGAAAACTGTGGCCACAAATCAAAGTCAACCGTTGAAAACCCCGCTGTAGTAATAATCGAGGCAACCTGAAATGCAGAATGGCGTAAACTCTCATGTACAGTCGGATACAGCATATGTACATTATACGTTATCAAAATTGTACTGCCCAGAATAATCCCTAAATACCATCTGACCTCTTCAAATGAAAATGCCTGTTTAAACTGCTTAGCAACAAGACAAAAGTATACATTATAGTTGATACCACTGAGAATCAGAAAAAAAGTCATGAGATTTATTTGCAGAGGCGAAAAAGAACCAATCGAATCATTATAGATTCCAAAACCACCGGTTCCAACCGTACCAAATATCATAGTAGCCGCCTCAAAAAGTGACATGCCCGAAATCAGATACACAATAAATCCAATCAATGTCAACCCTATATAGACAGCATATGTCATAATTGCCGTATCCTTGATTTTAGGAAGAACTTTACCCACAGATGGTCCCGGACTCTCTGCTCTCATGAGATTCATTCCGTGGGCTCCTGCCAGCGGAAGTATGGTTAGAATCAACATGAAAATTCCCATACCACCTACCCAGTGTGTAAAACTTCTCCAAAAGAGACTGGCGTGCGTCAACGCTTCAACATCATTTAAAATACTTGCACCTGTTGTTGTAAAACCGGAGACTGTTTCAAATAAGGCGTCAATAAAATTTGGTATTTCTCCGGTAATCATAAATGGAAAACATCCAAATATACTCAATATCATCCATGAAAGTGCCACAACAGCAAAGCCTTCTCTGAGATAGAGTTCGTCATGTTTTAGCGGGATTTTGCGCAAAAAGAAGCCAATAACCAGACAGACAACAGCTACAATAAGATAAGAAATACAACTCCTGTACTCACCATAACACAGTCCTACACCAAATGGCAGTACCATAAATAAGGCTTCAAATTCCAATACCCAGCCTATTACATAGGCAATAATCGCTAAGTTCATCGCTTTACAATATCCTTTATATCATTAAAATACGAACGTGTAGTAACAACAATCACGGCATCACCAACCCGAATCACATCCCGGCCGGTAGGCACGATCAATTGACCATTGCGTGTAATGGAGCAGATTAACAAATCACTCTTTAACCGTAGTTTAGAAATCGGAACATCGGTAACTGCAGAAGGCTCTGTCACAAAAAATTCAAATGCTTCTGCTTTTCCATTTTCCAATCTAAAAATATTTTCAACATTACTGTTTTTGTCTTGCAGCATTGAGCGTGCATACTTCACAATATAATCCGCTGTCAATGCGCGAGGAAAAATAACAGAATCAAGTTCCATTTTATTAATAACTTCCGTATAATTTATTCGGTTGATCTTGGTAACTGTATGCGCCTTTGACACGTTTTTTGCATAGAGAGATAAAAACACATTTTCCTCGTCCAGACCGGTCAGTGCCACAAAAGCATCCATCGCACTCAGTCCCTCCTGCATCAAGAGACGTTCATCCGTTCCGTCACCATGAATAACAACCGCTTTGGGCAAAAGTTCTGCCAATTCATCACATCGTTTACTATCCTTCTCAATAATCTTTGTATAAATTCCTATGTCAATCAGACGCTTTGCCAAATAAAACCCCGTTGTACCGCCACCAACAATCATAGCAGCCCGAATATGCTGTGGCTGAAGTTTACTTTTCAAGAAAAAGTTGTTTACTTCTGACGGCATTCCCACCAGAACAAGGGAATCTCCTGCCTCAAAAACAGTATCAGGGTCTGGAATAAAGGCATCATCGTCCCTTGTCACAAGGGCAACAAGAATGTTGCACATCAACTTGGAGTTAACCATGCGAACACTCGCCTGATTCAAAAAACTTTCCTCCGTTACCTGAATATGAAGCATTTCGATGCGCCCACGTGTAAAGGTATCCACTTTAATCTCCGGTGGAAACTGAATAATCCTGGCAACCTCATTGGCAGCAATCTGCTCCGGATTAATAATCATCGACAAGCCCAGTTCCCTTCGCAAAAAACTGGTCTCTGAACTATACACAGGGTTTCGCACTCTGGCGATCGTTCGACAATTTTCAAACCGCTTTGCCATAATGCAGCAAAGAAGATTCTTTTCATCAATGTCCGTAACCGCAATCATTAAATCTGTATGTTCAATTCCTGCCTCAACAAGCACATTGACATCTTCTCCGTTGCCAATTACCCCCATCGCATCAAATTCATCTGTTATATACTGGACTCTGCTCTCATCCTCATCGATCACAACAATGTTGTGATTTTCCTGGCTCAACTGCTCCACTAAACTAAAGCCAACCATACCACAGCCAACAATGATAATATTCATATCTACCTC
>CAMVIN010000236.1 GCA_947167565.1 uncultured Clostridia bacterium
AGTAATCGAAAATGATACAATTATTACCGCCGCCGAAACTGCAATTCCTTTTCCGCCCTTAAAATGCAGGTAGAACGGAAAATTGTGACCAATTACTACACCAAGACCGACAATCAACGTCATAAGATAGGTCATCGCCTGCGTATATCCTAACGACGGACAAATCAAAAATCGAACCACTAATGTAGGGATAAATGCCTTCAAAAGGTCTCCTCCAAACGTCAGAGCACCGCCCTTCGCCCCCATGGTCCGAAGTGCATTTGTTGTACCTATGTTTCCACTTCCCTCCTCCCGGATATCATGCCCACTCATCTTTCCAACAAGATATCCCGTGGAGAAGCAACCAAAGAAATAGCCAATGACCAGAAGTCCGGCTGCCAACAGTATATCTCTCATCATCTAAAATTACTCCCCTTCTTTTCTCTCTCTGATAAAAATGCGAATCGGTGTACCCGCAAAACCAAATGTATCACGAATCTGATTCTCGATATAGCGCTGGTAAGAAAAATGCATCAGTTCCTTTTTGTTAACAAATAATACAAATGTCGGCGGTTTCGTACTAACTTGCGTCATATAAAATAGTTTTAAACGTTTTCCCTTATCTGACGGTGGCTGTTGCATAGCAACGGCCTCCATCAAAATCTCGTTCAACACTCCTGTCTGAATTCTCAACGAATGATTCTGAATCACAATATCTAATGTTTCAAATATTTTAAACGTACGTTGTCCTGTCTTTGCAGAAATAAACAAAATTTCTGCATAAGGTACAAACGAAAGTATGTCTCTAACCTGCTTTGTAAACTCTTTCACAGTGTGATTATCCTTCTCAATTGCATCCCATTTGTTGACCGCAATAATCAATCCCTTTCCTCTATCATGAGCAATTCCGGCAATTTTAGCATCCTGCTCTGTAACCCCCTCTGTGGCATCGATTACAAGCACTGCCACATCAGAACGTTCAATTGCTGCAACTGTACGAATAATACTGTAACGTTCAATATCCTCTTTAATCTTACTCTTTCTTCTTAAACCGGCAGTATCAATGAATATATATTCATTATCCTGATAAGTAATCTCTGTATCAATCGCATCCCTTGTTGTTCCGGCAACATCGGATACAATCACCCTATTCTCCCCAAGAAGTCGATTAATCAACGAGGATTTTCCGGCATTCGGACGACCTACAATCGCAACTCGCGGACGATCATCCTCACTGTCCTCGAATTTATCCGGTGAAATAGTTTCTAACACAGCATCTAACATATCACCAAGCCCAAGTTTCGAACTGGCAGATACCGGATGTGGATCTCCAATTCCCAAATTATAGAACTCATAAACATCAGCCATGTACTTGTCAAAATTGTCTACTTTATTCACAACAAGAACAATCGGCTTGCCTGAACGCCGCAACAAATCTGCCACTTTAAAATCAGCATCTACAAGCCCCTGTCGCACATCGACCAGAAACAATATAACATCAGCCGTATCAATCGCAATATTTGCCTGTTCCCTCATATGGGCAAGCATAGCATCCTTGGTATCCGGCTCAATACCACCGGTATCAATCAATGAAAACTGGTGATTCAGCCATTCAATATCCGCATATATACGGTCTCTTGTAACACCGGGATAGTCTTTTACAATCGCAATCTTTTCCCCAGCTAATGTATTAAACAAGGTCGACTTCCCAACATTGGGACGCCCCACAATTGCAAGTATTGGTTTTGCCATTTTTCTCCTCCGTCGTTACTCTTTGTCTATCCTACAATAATACCACAGATACCCCCATTCGTCAAAGAAATCCAACAGCAAAACCTATTTTTTATTTAATTTCCCCTGAATCCGGTCCATATTATCGACAAAAACAAGAATTTCTGCCACAATAGAGTATAATTCCGGCGGGATATACTCTCCAATATCTAAAATTGACAGTGAGCGCGCCAATTTAGCATCCTTATGAATCGGAACATCTGCTTCCTTTGCCACATCAATAATTTTCTCAGCCAATTTCCCTCGACCTGTCGCCACTACCTTCGGTGCCTGATCTCCCGCCTCATATTCAAGAGCAACTGCCGTCTTTTTTTCATTTTGCTGCATTCTTCATTCACCTCGCATGCCCTTATACTCATATTCCTATCTGTTTCTTTAACGCTGCTAACTTTTCTTCTGTAATGCCTGTCAGAGATATAATTTCGTTATCTGATATTTGTTTTTGTATCATAGTCATAGTAACTTGTTCTATTCCTCTCTCAATTCCCTTCTTTACGCCTTCTTCCTCAACAGCATCTAATAAAATACACATCGTATTCCGTTCTCCTTTCTCTTCATCATTCATATTTTCATAGTATGATTTAATCTCTTTAAACCGATTATCCCCACTGAATGCACTCAGCATATCCAGTGTCTGTTCTACATGGATAAGTTTTTGGTTATCTTTTTTAAAGGTATCACGGAACAGTTTTCGCGGCTCACCGTCCAATTCCCTGTAACTGAAATCAGCTTTCATATCCTCTAACTCAAAGTCATGAATCTGCATCTGCTCTGACAGCAGATTTACGTTTGCAATGTCAGCAAAAACATCTGCGCATTCAATCAAGTTGTTCGTGTAAATGTCCTTCTTCATTCAATTCCCCCTTTGTCATAGATTGTGACAGGAATTGAATCATCAAATTAAAATCCTACTCATTCCTGCCCGGTCTTTGTTTTGTTTCATGATTTTGTAAGCAAGAATAAATAGATACGTTATTCGATAAAAATAGAGATTGAAAAATTTACTCACTTGCTTAGGAGTATACTAACATAAAAAAGCAGGAAGTGTCAAGAAATATGAGCACAATACCTGCGTAATAAAAGAGAGAGGAGGCATAATCTGCCTCCTCTCTCTTATCAATCTTACTGCAACATAAACAGTTCTCTGCTCTTTATGTCGATTTCAGATGTCGCAACTTCATTTTCTACTGTTGCGTTTTTCTTTGAATTCTTTTCTCTTGCCTGCGTCTTAAACACCATTGTATTATACCCTGATTGCCAATCTGACAAATTAAATGGCACATAAATTGTCAACGCACCCTTTGCAGGAACTTCATACCCATTCAAAAATGCCGCATTAAAACTATCCGGTACCTTTGTCTTTGTCAAATTGCTTGAAGTATTAAGTATCGTACACGGAATCGGTTCAGCATAACTTCCCGTATAACTCGATGAATCGGATGGCTCTCTTCCGGACGAATTGACTAAAGCAATAGATTTCAAAACACCAGTCTCGGTATTGGGATTATACACCGACACTTTTAGGTATAAAGTTTTATCCATCTTTTTGGAATCTTCCGTATAATCAATTAAAACGAGTTCATCCTTAATTCTTGTGTAGTACTTATTTAGTTTTTCAGCCGAAACCGTCATATCTGTTGCCGACTTACTCTTTTTGTTATTCATGATAAGGTATACAATATTCAGAATTGAGTTTGCAATTTTATTACCCTCTGTCAAGCCAAGGAACAAGCCACGATTTGTGTTTTCAGCATAACCATCGTTCAATACTGTTACATTCTTCTCATCCGTACCGTCTGTACCTTTCTGTTTGTCAATAGTAAATGTAGCTTTTTCATTACTAATAAATGGATTATAATTGTTCCCTGAATTTTTAAAATATGTGCTCAAATACCCCTGTCTGACAAATTCATTGATCTGACCCTCCACCAAAAAAGCACTATTATCAAACGTATTAATCAGCGTATTAGTCGGATCATAAGGATAAAAGGTCACGGAATTCCACAAATAATAGCATTTTTCCTTTTGAGTTTGTGACAAATCATCATTATCCGCCAATTTTTCCCTTTTATAATAACCAGTTGTCTTAACAGTTTGACCGGTATCATATGTATGTGTGTTACCACTGGAATCTGTCAATGTCACTGTTGTGTTCATGGAATCAATCTGATAATCATTTGACACTTCTATCTCCTGTAGATACGGGTAAATATCATCCATAAACGTTCTTGTATAATTGGTATCCGGA
>CAMVIN010000237.1 GCA_947167565.1 uncultured Clostridia bacterium
CTGTTCCATTAACTTTATATATAGCTTTTTTTCCTTTTAAATACTCTTCATAATAGTTCTCCAGTTTTGAGGTGTCAAAATAAATATTTTCTCCTGCCTGATAAGCATATCCTTTTTCCAGTAGAACTTCAATCATATGAATAAATTCCGAAATACAATTTGTCGCCGGCTCCACAACATCAGGCCGCTTAATGCAGAGTTTTTCACAATCCTCCATAAATGCATCCGTGTAAAATTTTGCGATGTCCATCACACTCTTGTGCTCTCTCTTCGCTCCGGCAAGCATTTTGTCCTCGCCGGTGTCCCCGTCACTCGACAGATGCCCCACCTCCGTAATATTCATGACGCGCTTCACATCATAGCCAACGTAGCGGAGATATTTCTCCAGAACATCCTCCATGATATAACTTCTCAGATTTCCGATATGAGCGAAATGGTACACTGTTGGTCCACAAGTGTACATTGCAACTTTGCCCTCCTCATTCGGAATAAATTCATCCACCTTTTTGGTCAATGTATTATATAAATATGTTTTAATTTCCATCGAAGCCTCCAATCAGAGCGCACAGCACTCAATATAAAATTCTCTATCCATTATAAGGAGATAACTTCTATTTTTCAAGTCTTTTTTGTACACCCCCGTTAAATCCGGCTTATAAATCATATGGTCAGAACGTTTTATTCTCGTCCATATATCGGACAGTTCTCAGCCACAAACAGTGGCTCAATATCCATCTGTGTATAATTATCAATTTTTCTCTCCGGCTTTATCTCATCCTGTAACAGTACTCCATCTATCTGCGCATACAATTCTCCCTGCAAATACTTTAGCCGGAAATCTCGTGAAAGCGAAAAACCATCCGGAATAGTCACCATAAATTTAGACTCATAAGTATTAAAACAATATTCTGTGCCATAAAGCATAGAAGCACTCATTAAAAAAGGATGATTGCCCACTGGTATCTTAGGCACAAAGACCTCCAGTGGAGCAAAGTTCAGCACACCAACCTGAAAATTTTCAAGCGAATATATTGCCCCTTCGCATTTTCCCCCAAAACCACCAAAACTTGCCTCTTCCATAACAAGTTTCGCCTTAAATGCCTTCTCCAATAGTGGGATCGGCAAAGAAAATGTCGGAATCATTGCTCCTGTGTCAATAATTGTACTTACTCCGTACAATTCAATTACAGGTCTTTGATAGTTCTTTTTCAAATCCAAACAAAATGTATTCACCAAAACACATCACCCCCAAAACACTGCTTTACACTTTAAACATAATCCTTTTATCTTTTATGATACACTCCTTTGTCGTTCTTTTCAACCTGAAAATTATTGACCTTTCACTCCGGTAGAAAATTGGTTCTGGCACAAACTTCCTCTGCCACTTATTTTATTTCCTTTTATTAATACATTCCTATATCCGTACAGACATATCCCGTATTTTTTTGTTGTGACAAACTTATTCTTGAGCTATGTGTTTCCCTGCATTATATTTATTTCTCTTTGTTCCTGATCCAACTAAAGTAATCATGCACCCAGCCCCACCGGTTCTCTTTAAAACCGCTCCGGCTCTCATGTCAACCGTCGTATTGCTGTAAATATACATCCGCCCGGTGTATTTTCCCTTTGGTACTTTGATATAAAATTGATTCGTTTTATCTGTCAGGGCAAAATTCAATGCAGACTGAACACTCCCTATATCTCCCTTTTGGGGTTTGATATAGATTATTTTTTTCTTCTTTCCCACAAAAGAACTTTTTTCTATTGAAGTAATGTTCTTTCCCATCTTTATTTTCTTGACTTTGGCTGCATCCTTGAATGCATTTTCAGCAACCCCTGTCACTTTATATGTCTCTACCTGAATCTTTACACTCGATGGAATTTTCATACCATGTGTTTTTGCGTACTGGTGAGGAAAAGAATCCGGTCTGACACAGACCAGTGCATTTGGACTGCTGAGAGTTGCTCCTTTTGATGAAGAAAACGCATCTCCCGCAATTTTCGTCACCTCTTCAGGAATTGTAATCATCGTGAGCTGTGTACAATCCCTGAATGCACCGGAAGCTTTTCATTCTCATTCACCTCTCATTTTTCAATCATAAAACACAAGTCTGTCATAGACTTATTTTCATAACTCATAGTTCCATAGCGATATGCATCAAAATATTCCACTGGATTATAAGCAATAAAAAGCCCTTCCTTCTGTGTTTCCAAATTTTTAATACGAAAACATAATGATTTATTTTTTGATTGTTCCATACGCTTTGCAATTTCAAATTCATCAATATGAAAGTTATACCATTCATCCACCTGCCCTTTTTGTGGAAAACGTTCCTGATACAATATCAAGCCTTGACTATCCTCTAACGTAAATTCAAAGCTTTCTTTTTTTATCTTTGATTTCTTTAACATTATTTTTATTGTTTGAAAGGATTTGAACGGTCTAAATGTCTGTTTAACCTCATCTCCTTGCTCTTTTAATGTTATATATTCATAATTCGGACGAGTATTTCCTGTCACCGCTGTACTATCTCTGTTATAGACCTTTCTTCCAACATTTATAAATTGAATCCCAAAGCATAGCACAATTACTACTACCGCAAAATAATATACTTGTTTGAACCGTTTCCTGTTATCTCCTACAGTCCTTCGTGTAGAAATATAAAACTTGAAATTATAAAAACCATAAACCATAAGTAAAAACAGAATACTCATAAAACATAAATTATACTTATAATTTGTCTCCCAGAAAGCATAAAAAGCAATGGCACCAAATAAAGTCAAAGGGAAAACAAAACCAGCATAGTCCTTCTTTTTTCTTATTAACCATGCTCCTACACCAATCAGACAAAAGAATATTGTCACAATCCGATAGGCCTGTGCATAGATACGAAAAAACACGCTTCTGTCGCCGTCAATATATCGGTGGACTTCCGGAATATTGTCCCCGTGGTTAATATAACCGGTATTTGCATCAATTCCCACAGCCCAAACATAACCAATTTTCTTAACTGCTAATTTTGCAAAACCAAATGCTCCCATTTTTTTCATTCGTCGAAAAATTTCTTTTATTTCTCCCCTGATCATCTCATTACGAGATGAAAAAGAGGAACTAAACCCTACATCTTTATCATTCACAAAACCATTATCTTTAAGTCCCATCATAATCCAGTGTGTTGGCGCAAAGGTTCTATCATATGAAAGATCCGTCAAATGTGCCTTTGTAAATGCAGACAACAGAAATACGAGAACAATACATATGGCAACCGAAATAATAGAATAATACCATTTTTTTCGCACAATTGCAAAAACAATGACAACGGCAATGAGCGAAATCCATGTTGTTGCACGAAACATACCACCGATTCCCGATAGTAGTCCCAATTGAACAACATTACGATAAGAATTCCCCTTGTTTTTTAATATCTTCACTCCTACATATATAATTCCAATAACAAATGGCGCACTAAATGTATTGGTATACGGATATAAAATCCAGATATATGTTGTCGGGCAAATCAAAAGAGAAAATAACAGTATCAATTTTGTTCTGTGCCCATGAAAGCAAAGGGTGATGATTTTTAACATAAATACACCCGCCCAATCCATCATAGCCATATTTACAATCATAGAAACGACACGAAAACCGTAACCTCTGACACCAAATATTTTCACAACCTTAAATATATAATACATAACCACGATAAAAAAATTATTGTTTGCATACTTGTGAAAGTAATATATAGTATTATTTATTCTTCCCCGCTGCCCTTCTGTCATGGCAATTGCTTCATTGATACAGCGGCTGCTGTCTCTCGGGACAAAAATGCCATAACAGGAATCATATATGATTGTCAGAATTTGAAGACCTATAATACCGAGAATCAAAACTCGTTCTAATATTACCAACTGTGCAGTTGTGAGTTTTTTTGTCCACTGAAAAAACGTCCAAAATAAAACCAAGATGAATAAAACTGCCGGAATTAAATAAATAACCGTAAATACCCCGTGCGT
>CAMVIN010000238.1 GCA_947167565.1 uncultured Clostridia bacterium
CCTGACGAATTTGTCCAATCAGGGATTCATTCCCCCTGAAGTGAACAACAGCGTTATTAGAAAGACGGCCGGTAACAAGAGAACTATCCTGTTCATTCAGTTCCTCGACCATAACCGGGACAGTCTCCCCCACATGAGAAGCTGTAATCTCTGTTGAGATTGTCTGCACTACTTTGAGCAGTCTGGCAAATCGTTCTTTGATAACATCTTCCGGCACCTGATTGTCCATTGATGCCGCCGGCGTACCGGTTCTCTTAGAATAGATGAAAGTATAGGCACTGTCATAGCGAACCTTTTCTACGACATCCAGCGTATCCAGAAAATCCTCTTCTGTCTCCCCCGGAAAACCAACAATAATATCTGTCGTCAAAGAAATATCCGGCATTTTTTCTTTTATTTTTGACACGAGTTCCAGATAACTCTCCTTCGTGTAATGACGATTCATTCTCTTTAGAATCTCACTACTTCCGGATTGTAATGGCAAATGAAGATGAGTACATACTTTATCACATTCGCTCATCGCCTCAATCAATTCATCCGATAAATCTTTCGGATGCGAGGTCATAAAACGAATTCGTTTCAGCCCCTCTATTTCATTTACACGTCGCAGCAATTTAGCAAAAGATACCGGTGTTTCTAATGTCTTGCCATAGGAATTGACATTCTGTCCGAGCAGCATAATCTCCGTCACACCGTCCTCCACAAGACCGCGTATCTCACGCAGAATATCCTCCGGCTCACGGCTTCTCTCTCGCCCGCGCACATAGGGCACAATACAATAACTGCAAAAATTATTGCACCCAAACATAATATTGACACCGGTTTTGAACGGGTATTTGCGCTTGCCCGGAAGTTCTTCCACAATGCGATCTGCACTGTCCCACACCTCAATCACCCGCTGTTCCGACTGAATCCGAGTGTAGAGAAGTTCCGCCAGTTTGTATATATTATGCGTTCCAAAGACAAGATCAACAAATGGATAACTCTTCCTGATTTTCTCCACCTCATCCTTTTCCTGCATCATACAGCCACACAGAGCAATCTTCATAGAAGGATTCTGCTTCTTGTGATTTTTCAAATATCCCAGACGACCATAAATCTTCAGATTCGCATTTTCTCGAACGGTACAGGTGTTAAACAGAACAAAATCTGCCACCGGCTCATCCGTTTCCTGATAGCCAATATACTCCAGAATCGCCGTCATTTTTTCCGAATCCTTGGCATTCATCTGACACCCGAGTGTCTGAACAGACATTGTAAGAGGATGTCCAAGTCTGACAGCCTCTTCTTCTGCCCACATACGGCATTTTTTCATAAAATAATACTGGCGTAAAGGCTCCTCTAAAGGAGCCTCCCCCAGTATATCTACATTCTCTAATCGTTCAAAATCAAACATAGCACCATTCTTATCCTAACTGTGCAGCAACCTCAGCAGCAAAGTCTTCTTCCTTCTTCTCAAGACCTTCACCTGTCTCAAAACGTACAAACTGTGTAAGTTTGATATCAGCACCAACATTCTTGGCTACAGAAGCCACATACTGTGCTACGTTCTCTTTGTTCTCTGCCTTTACATAAACCTGCTCTGTCAGACAAATCTCTTTAAGTTCTTTGTTAAGACGTCCGGTAACCATCTTCTCAATGATGTTCTCCGGCTTGTTCTCATTCTTCGGATCCTTCTTTGCCTGTGCTACAAGTTCAGCAAGTTTTTCCTGCTTATACTCCTCAGATACATCATCAGCAGAGAGATACTGTGGATTCATAGCTGCAATCTGCATAGCTACGTTCTTCAGACACTCAACCACTTCATCACCTGTGTTGTCTGTCTCAGCAGCAACAATAACACCAATCTTGCCACCGGCATGAATGTAATCTACAATCAAACCGTTGTCTACGCTTACTTTTTCAAAGCGACGGATGTTCATATTCTCACCAATCTTGGCAATAAGATTCTTTAAGTTTTCCTCTACCGTTACAGAAGAATCCTCAATCCAAGGCTCAGCCATAAACGCCTCAATATCTTTTGCATCTGTCTTAACCGCCTGCTCAGCAACAGAAGCAACAAAAGTCTGGAACAACTCATTCTTGGCAACGAAGTCTGTCTCGGAATTCACCTCAACTACCGCTGCTGTCTTTCCATCCTCACTTACTTTGACAGCAACAATACCCTCTGCCGCAATACGTCCCGCCTTCTTCTCTGCCTTAGCAAGACCATTCTCACGAAGCCATTTTACTGCCTTATCCATATCGCCGTCTGTGTTTGTAAGAGCCTTCTTACAATCCATCATGCCGGCACCTGTCATCTCTCTTAATTCTTTCACCATAGATGCTGAAATTGCCATCGTTAAATCCTCCAAACATATTAGTTATAATTCTATTCTCTCTTACTCTTCTACTGCCTCTGCTTCTTCTACAGCCGGCTCTTCCTCTGACATAGACTCGCCCTGATTTGCCTCGATAACAGCATCTGCCATCTTAGAAACAATCAGCTTAACAGCACGAATCGCATCGTCATTACCCGGAATTACATAATCCAACTCTTCCGGATCACAGTTGGTATCTACAATACCAATCAACGGAATACCAAGAATGTGTGCTTCCTGAATACAAATTCTCTCTTTTTTCGGATCTACAACAAAGATAGCGTCCGGAATCTCTTTCATATCTTTGATACCGCCGAGGTTCTTCTCGAGCTTATCCCACTCTTTCTTGAGTTTGATAACTTCTTTCTTAGGAAGAACATCAAAAGTCCCGTCTTCTGCCATCTTCTCAATTGCTTTAAGTCTCTTAATACGTGTCTGAATTGTTGTAAAGTTGGTAAGCATACCACCGAGCCATCTCTCATTGACATAGAACATACCGCAGCGCTCAGCTTCAACCTTGATAGAATCCTGTGCCTGCTTCTTTGTACCGACAAACAGAATCTTGCCGCCGTCAGCAACAATGTCTTTGATTGCATTATAAGCTTCATCTACTTTACCAACTGACTTCTGCAGATCAATGATGTAGATACCATTTCTCTCGGTGTAGATGTACTCTGCCATCTTAGGGTTCCATCTTCTTGTCTGGTGTCCGAAGTGAACACCTGCCTCCAACAACTGTTTCATTGAAATAACACTCATTATTTCGTACCTCCATTTGGTTTTTTCTTCCATTGGTTTCACCTCTCTGCCACACCCGGTCTCGCGCAGGATATCCGCAAAAAACCTGAGCACCATGGCAAAAATCAACCAATGTGATTTTTTCAATCCGATTCATTGTATCATAATGTCTGTGAAAAAGCAAGGATTATTTTAAATCCACTGTAGCTTTTTGTCACTGGCAAAGCAACTACTGATATCCATTATGATCTGATTCAAGGAGACGGCGAGATACATTCCATTCCCCTGTACATGGCTATGTTTCTGTAAATCTGCAACTTTCTTCACAACATAGCAATCTTGTTCATAGAACTAATCTGTTTTTTCAACTCCTCAATTTCTTTTCGAAGTCTGGAGTTTTCAGACTCTTCTTCTTTCAACTTATTTTGACTACTCTGCAGCTGCTTATCTTTCTCGGCAACTTTCTCTGCCATCTCTGCATCCTTCTCCGCCAGAAGAGCATCTATTTCCGGTTTTACCAACTCCATCAAGGCTTTCCCCATATCATCGTCATCTCCTCTCAATTCATTTAATACAGACTGATTTGCCCTAGCAACAACTTCCATAACTGCAACTGCGTTGTCTTTGTCTTCCCGATTGACAAGTTTTCCCTCTTGTCGAAACAGTTCCCGGATATCCTCAATATCCAAGTCCTTCGCCAGTGCCGCCAGCCACGGATGTTCTTCAAACCTAACCTCACGCAACACAATAATCTGTACTTTGAACGTTGCTAATTTACTTATATAATACACTCCCCTGCCCTTCTTTTCAACCTGAAAATCCTGTTTTTCTAATTCTTTTAAAAGTTTTCCCGGCTTTTCCCTCCTCAAAAATGTAAGCGTGATATTCTTCCATTCCC
>CAMVIN010000239.1 GCA_947167565.1 uncultured Clostridia bacterium
CGGTGATATTTTTATGCAATATTTTAAAGAGTATCTTAAGCAGGTATTTAACGGTGTGTTAGACACGACAAAATCTGATGTTCCAAAAGAATATATGCTGAATCACATGGTCTGTGATTTTGCAGAAACCATACGCTGGTGGATGTGCCAGTTGTTCCTACAGCCAGGCTCAAAGGCGACATTGAAAAGAGCAATCTGCTCTGTCGATACAGGTGCAAGGTAACTCTGTCCCACAAAAAACTCTCCGTATGGATTGGGCTCACCGATAGGGAAGATTATCTCATTTTGAAACCTGTCCTTGTCAGAAAGATTATCACCACTTTCTTCTGTCCACACTTCCTTTGCCATGCGAAATACTGCCCACGCATTGACCCAGCTCGTATAAAAGCTCAAATGTGTAACGATTGCAGCAATCTCCTTCTTTGTAACACCATGCGCTTTAGCATTCTCAAGATGATACTTCAAAGAAGAATCTGTGATTCCCTGCGACATAAGGGAAGTGACCGTAATAATACACCTTGTCTTTCGATCAATATCCTCATTATTCCAGTTCTCACCAAAGAGAACATCATCGTTAAAGTGGGCAAATTCCGGAGCAAAATCGCCTAACGCCTCTCTGCCTGCCGTCTACACTATCTTTCTCTCTAACTTTTTTGCATCCATAGTTCGACCTCCTATCACATACTTTCCTGTAAAATATCTACTACTTCCTCACGGGTTAAAACTTTATATCCACCCTCTAAAATAATCGTGCCATCTGCTATGCCTTCAATCATATCCTCCGTCACACCAAGTTCACTGATTTTAAGGGTGAGTCCTAATTCTTTCATCCAGTTTTCCAATGCGAGAAGCCCTTCCTCGGCCACTTCCTGATCCGATTTATTCTCCGCACGGATTCCCCATACTTCCTCGGCAAACCGCTTAAACTTCTTCAGTCCATACGGCATGACAAAACGATAATACGGCAAGGAAACTGCGGCAAGTGTCATGCCATGTGTCGCATCGGTATAAGCACCCACAGACTGCCCGATCATATGCACCATCCAGTCCGTCGTTTTTCCTCTGGAAATCAATGTATTTAATGCCCATGTTGCCGTCCACATGATATTGGAACGCGCCTCATAATCTTCCGGATTCTCAAGAGCAATCCGTGAACTGTGTACCACAGACTTCATCAATGCCTCCGCAATATAATCACTGGTATTGTCATCCTCTCCAGAAAAATACTGCTCACAGATATGATTGAAAATATCATAGATACCGGCAACCATCTGTTTCTTCGGAAGAGAAAATGTATACTTCGGATTCAGGATAGAAAACTTCGGCATCACCTCATCCCCAAACACATGACCGATCTTTAGTTTACTCTCGTGATTTGTGATAACAGCGCCACCATTCATCTCAGAACCTGTTCCCGCCATCGTGAGGACGCATCCGACCGGAACGATTTCACACTCCGGTTCCTCAAACCGAAGATAGTATTTTTCCCATGGATCCTCCTCACAATTTACTGATACGGACACAGCTTTTGCATAGTCACAGCAGGAACCGCCGCCTACCGCAAGCAAAAAATCAATTTTATTTTCTCTCGCAATCTTCACACCCTCCCGAAGCTTTTCCACGGTTGGGTTCGGCATGACTCCCGCATCTTCAAAAATCTCTTTTCCATTCTCCTTTAAGATTCCTATGATTTCATCATAGATACCGTTTTTCTTAACAGAACCCCCGCCATAGATTAACTGTACATTCTTCCCGTACTTCGGAAGCTCCTCATTCAGATATTTTAAGGAATCCTCCCCAAAATACAGTTTTGTCGCATTGTGGTAACTAAAATTTCCCAACATAATGTTCCCTCCAATTTCTTTTTTTATTTCATTTATTCAATACCTAACAGTCTTAAAAGACACCGGTAAGTGATTTCGTAAATCGATAAATACACATAG
Source organism: uncultured Clostridia bacterium (assembly GCA_947167565.1). GTDB lineage: Bacteria > Bacillota > Clostridia > Lachnospirales > Lachnospiraceae > Eubacterium_F. The sequence continues at coordinate 1,944 of CAMVIN010000239.1, forward strand.
TCCACTTCTGCTTTTTCCATTGCTTTCTTCTGCTTTTCCGTCACCTCTGCATATGGATAAATGCCAAACATAAACGGGAAAAAAATATAGATAAAATCCTTTCCTTCTTTCTCCGTCATTTCCGGACAGAACTTTTTAAGACAAGCCCGGATATTTTCCTTGGACTGACCATAAGCTCTCTTAAAGGATACTAAAAATTCCTCCCGGCTGTTTGCCTCCATATCGTAGTTATTCATAGAAAGAAGTTTGAGAAGCTGTTTTCTATTCTCAATAGTTTTTGCTATTTTTTCCGCAAGCTGTTCCTTTGAGAGAATTTCATTATCATTTATTATCTGCACAAGGTCTTCATTCCATCTGGCATATTCCCTTTCATATAATGCCAAAAAAATCTCTTCTTTGGTTTGAAAATAATTATATATAGTCGGGCGCGAAAAAGATGTCACCTTGCCAATTTCCTTTAATGTAATATCCTTAAAGTTCATAGATTGGTACAATGATTCGCATGCATTTACGATTTCTTCCCTTCTCTCAGCAATCAATTCCGGTGTACCTTTAATCATCATCTTCTCCTTATTATCGTGTTACCGTCAAATTACAAACATATTTTTGATTTCCGTATTTTGCGATAATCTTAGTTTTGCCTTTCTTTTTTGCTTTTACCCTGCCCTTCTTTACGACAGCAATTTTTTTGTTCTTTACACTCCATTTTACTTTTTTTGCTTTCGCATTTTTAAGTTTCAACTGAAAAGAACTTCCTCTGTCCAACACTATTTTTTTCTTGTTTAATTCAATTTCTTCCTTCGAAAGCGAAAAATGTACTTTTACCTTTCCTTTCGTAACTGCTTCTTCCAATCCTGTTGTATCTGTAATCCTTCCCAAACGTGTATAGGAATAAGATGTCTTAAAATCTTTATAAAAAAGCACAATACAGTCTGAGCCATACAGCATAATGTCCCCGGCATGTATTGTTTTTACCTCCTGTTCATTTTCCGGCAATTCATAATTTAAATAGTTATACTTCTCATTTCCATTCAACTCTGACATGGTATAGGTGACCGGGAATTTTTTAAGCAGTGCCCTTGTTGATTTATTATCTTCAAATGATGCCTTAAATTTTGTATTTCCAATTTTTATCCGGACTTCAGTTCTTTTCTCTGCCGCCTCCACGGATACAGATGGAACTCGAACCCCTCCAAGCGCTATGCAAAATGCAAGCAAAACCCACAAACAACTTCTGATTTTCCCCATAACCGATCTTTCCTTTCTTTTTTGCGTGCTCTTCTACACGCATAATTGACACAGCGTCAACACAGATAGTATACAACATCCTTGACACCGTGTCAACAAAAAGAATTATATTATTTCCAACACCTTCCCCGTCTGAATCGTATCTATAATGTACGGGTGCTCAATAGTTACCATAAATCAGCGATATATAAAATTGCTGAACACTTTTCTATTATGTTACAATAGATTGTGCCCAAGAGAGAGGAGGGATATCATGAATTACTCTTTGTCAGGCGCCGACAAGGAAGAAAATTTCAACCAAATTTATGAGCATTTTGTAAATGACATATACAGCCTGTGCTTTTCTTTTATGAAAAACACACCAGATACAGAAGATGCTGTTCAGGAGACTTTTATCCGTCTGTACCAGTCAAACAAGGAATTTGAGTCAGAAAAACATCTATACGGCTGGCTGATTGTAACAGCCTCTAATCTATGCAAAGACCAGTTAAAATCATGGTGGCAGAAAAGAAAAAGTCTTGATGAAATTGATGATACTATTGGACGGGAACAGGATATTGATGAAATGATGGAACTCATTATGAAATTACCTGATAGATACAAGACAATTATTTTCTTATATTACTATGAGGGATATAACAGCGCAGAAATTGCAGACCTTCTTCACAAATCAAAGGGCACTGTCCGCTGGTATCTAAAGAAAGCAAGAGAGCTTTTAAAAGCAGAACTTCAAGGAGGGTATGTCGATGGAAAATAAGATTAGGAAATCCTATCAAAAAATCAAACCAACAGAAGGAGAA
>CAMVIN010000240.1 GCA_947167565.1 uncultured Clostridia bacterium
TAATCCTGACATTGGATAACATAGCAATTTTATATCCATCTTCGCGCAGACGCATTCCCAAATCGAAATCTTCCGCAATTTCAAACCGAAACAAATATTTTTCAAACAGACTCTTTCTCAGTAAACATGCATGATTCGACAATCTTCCCCTCTGAATTCCCCAGTCTTCCCATATTGTCACTCTTCCAAAAAGATCACAATCTGCTCTCGGCATCTCATAACAAGATACCGCATCCAATTTTCCCACAAGCAGCGAAATCAGCAAACTGCGGAGCCAGTGTGCATCTGTGGGACAGGCATCCTGTGTCATAAAGAGCAAAAACTCACACGTTGCATACCGGACTCCCAAATTTCTCGCATAAGAATGCGAAAAATCTGCCTGAGTAATAGGAACAACCTTTGCTCCATAACGTTCTGCCAACTCTAATGAGCCGTCTGCACTACCGGAATCTACGATAATAATTTCTATCGTCTCGATACCTTCCTGAACTTTTAGCATCTCTAATAAAAACTTAAACTCTGCACCACCATTATATACCGGCACAATAACGGAAACTGTTACAGGCATCGCGTCCGGCACAGTTTCTTTATACACAAAAGCCTGCGATTCTTTTTGAAATTGATTTCTTTTTTTCCGTCGCAACATATCCTTGAAGTAATATGCCATTCTTATTAACAAAGCAGTAAACATATTTACACTCCTTTTCAAATATCAGCCGGTTCTTCTCTGTATCGCTTCAAGATAAGTTTTTCTGGTTTCTTTCAGAAATGTTTTTTTATAATTTCTCATATTTTTATTCCCGATACTTCTCAATTCATATAGGACTTTTCTATAATGATATAAAAGCCATAATTGCCATCGCTGTAATTTTAAATATTTGCTGCCATAATACTGTTCGCTCTGACAGATACACTGATATTTAAATCCCGGTCTTTTCCCGGTTGTCGCTTCATGATGATGGAGCACGACACTTTCCGGTTCATACCTTGTGAGAAATCCACTTTTCTCCATTCGAATTCCAATCATAAATTCCTCATTATAAAGTAACGTCCCTTCATCAAATGGTGTGATCACCCTTGCGCACCGTTCCGACATAGCAAAGCAGCATCCGGAGACATGATAGACATAAGACGGTGTGTCCACATCCTGATTTAAACAAAAATACTCTTTCCATTTTTTTCTGCACAATAGTTTTGCAGCAGTATAAATCTGAAAAATTTCCCTGCCGCCTGTTTTCATAGAACATCTGCTATTCTGCACTTCATTTTTGTCATTCATTACTTTCGGTCCCACAATCCCCACTTCAGGGTATTCTTGTAAGCAGACAGCCATTTTCTCAATAGAACCTTCCCCAAAAACAATATCATTGTTAGCGATAATGAAGATGTGGCAATTATCCTCTAACGCCCTTTTTATTCCCAAATTATTACCTGCAGCATATCCATTATTTGATTCTGACCTTATAAAAACAAATTGGTCTCCCAGTTTTTCCGAATACCGTTTTATTTCATCCGGTATATCACTTTTTGAAGCATTATCGACCAAATAAATTCGAAACAATAACTTTTTACAGGAATCACAAATACTCTGAATACATCGAACACTTTCCTGCCACGTTTCATAATTCAATATCACGATACCAATCATAATTTCCTCTCATTTTCCTGCCACGTTTTCTCATAGTAATTCGTTTTTAATTTTACTAGCAGCCGGTCCGGCAGCAATCCGACAACCAATGGTTTCACAGCGTAAAGAAAACCTTTCGGCATCAACCCCAGTCGGTAAAAACCTTCCAACTTCACTATTGTCTCAGGAAAGCGATATCGATATTTTCGTTTCTTAATTGCAGCCTTATCCTGCCGGATATAATAAAGTACTTCCGGCAGATTTGCTCCCCGGTATCCTGCCTCATATAATCGAAGAAGTAAATCATAATCCTCCGATCTTTTTACACGCGCTATTTCACGGTAGCCTCCCACTGACTCAAGTACTCCCCGACGAAACATCAGAGACGCATGAACATAGGGAAGTGTCATTAAAAAATCTTTAGGCTCCGGCTTTTTTACAAACCAATAGAACGCTTTCCTGTCTCCCGGTTTTTTTTCAAATAATTCACCTTTTGCCCCAACAAAACTATATTTAGTATTCTTTTCCAAGAACTCATATTCTTTCCGAATTCGCTCAGGACCGGAGACATCATCGGCATCCATCAGCGCAATATACCGCCCGGATGCATATTCAATCGCCCTGTTTCTTGCACCGGAAGCTCCCTTTTTACCTCTGTTGCACAGCAGATGAATTTTCCCTTCTAATCTTATCTTCTCCGGCTCCATCATCACAGATAATAAACTCATCTACAAAATCTTTCTGATGGAGTACCGATTGAATGGCGCTCATTACATATTCCGGCGATTCGTTATATACCGGCATAATGACAGAAACATCCACATGCTCACTAACTGTTTTCCTGCAAGAAAAACTCATATTCATCACAAATCTCCTGTACTTTCGTTCCAAATTCCATTTGTCTCCCATGCTCCATCCAGAGCACATGACTACTAAATTCCCGGATATCCTCCAATGAATGCGAAACTAAAATCGTCGCCGCGCCTTTTTTTATCAAATCCTGCATTTTCCTTTTGCTCTTTTTTTGAAAGCCTGCATCTCCAACGCTCATCACTTCATCCAAAATCAATATATCCGGCTGCACCATAGAGGCAATGGAAAATGCCAGACGCGCCTGCATTCCTGTAGAAAGTTGATGAAACGGGTAATCCTCAAATTTTTCCAGTTCTGCAAAATGTATGATTTCTCTGTACTTTTCGTTCATAAATCGTCTTGTATATCCAAGAATTGCCCCTCTCAAATACGTATTCTCTTTTACGGTAAGATCTCCATCAAAACCGCTCCCAAGCTCTAACAGCGCTGCAATGCTTCCACTGCATGTAATTCTTCCCTCTGTCGGCACCATAATACCGGATACCGCTTTCAACAGTGTTGATTTTCCCGCTCCATTGCTTCCGATAATTCCCAGCACATCTCCCTTTTGCACTTCGAAGGATACGTCATGTACTGCCTGAAACATCTCTACATGATAATTATGAGTCAGATGTCTCGTAACCCACTCTTTGAGACCAATATTTTTAAAATCTCCAACTTTATACTCAATCGACACATGATCTGCTTTTAATAATCTTTTCACTTTTACCCCCTTAGACATAATACAAAAATTCTGAATTATATCGCTTATACATCCACGCTCCCACTCCCATTGCCAGCAGCACGTCTGCCATCATCAGCAGATGTATCGCCATTCCCGGAACCGTTCCCCCGATTACAACTTCTCTAAAGTAGCGAATGATTAAATATAAAGGATTTAAAAGGAACAACTTTTTTGCCGTATCGCTAAACATATCCGTCGTATAAAAAGTCGCTGACATCCATAAAATCAACTGTGTCGCAATTCCCCACAAATATTGCATATCCCGAAAAAAAACAAACAGGGCGGAGAGAATCATCCCAATCCCCAAATTAAACAGAACCAGACATATAACAGGATATATCAAACAAAAAAATTTCCAGGTAAACGGAAGTCCTTCTATTCCCACAAACAGAAAATATACCAGCATTGTCACCCCAAAATTAATAAGGGAAGACACGTTCTGCGAAAGAAGAAATAAATACTTTGGCACTGAAACCTTCGTAAAAATCCCCGCATTTCCAAGTAAAGAAGTCATCCCAAGATTGGTGGCTTCTGAAAAGTAGGCAAATATCAACTGACCGGAAAACAGATAAATAATATAGTGATTGACATTCGTTCCCATCAGTTTTCCAAACACCAGCCACATGATAAGCAGATTTACAAGTGGTGAAATCACGCTCCACAACATTCCAAACACAGTTCTCTTATAACGCTTTGTAAAATCCCGCCTGACTAACTCTTCAAACAAAAACTGATGCTGTTTTATCT
>CAMVIN010000241.1 GCA_947167565.1 uncultured Clostridia bacterium
CTGCTTTTCAACAATTCTTTTACCAATCTTATTTTATCACTTCAACAGGAAACATGTGGAAAAGTGGCACAAATGGTTGATATTTTGGTCTGAATGGTTCATAATAACCATTCAGACCAAAATATCAACCATTCATACCATCTCCACATGTTTCTTACACAACATATAGTATACTAAACTCGTAATTTGATATAAAAATTGTAAAACAGGAGGCATTGATTATGATGGCAACCAAGCGACTCAGCCATACCATTACCCAGACTTTATCGGAAAACCATATCATACTGCAGGAAGAATGTGACATCTATGAATACTGTTTTCACTACATCATTGATATTTCCCTCTACTGTATCATATTTCTTTTAATTGCTCTGATGTGCGACGAACTACTTATCGGAATCCTCTTTACCCTGATGTTTTTTCTTCTGAGAAGTAACGGTGGAGGGGTCCATGCTCCGACAGAACGGCTGTGTACTGTCTTTTCCTTTGCCATCTCTATTTTTGTCCTCTGGCTGGCACCAAAAACAACCGGTTATGACTGGTGGCTATGTCCGGCACTCTATTGTCTGTCTGCCGCTTTCATATGTTTTCTTGCACCGGTAGACCACGCAAACAAACTGTGGTACAATAGTGGCAGTTAGTATGATATTCGGAACAATCATAAATTACACAGAAAGGAGACATCACCATGACGCTGAACACCGTTATCTGTGATGACAGTAAGTCCGATATTTCCTCATTGGAATATTTTCTGCAGAAATATTCCATTCAACAGGTTGACACTGATTTTTCCACCGAAACTTTTATGTCCGCAGAGGAGTTTCTTTCCCGCCTTGACAAGCCTCATAACTACAATATTATTTTTCTCGATATTGAAATGACTGGTATGGATGGCATTACGCTTGCGGAGGAAATCCGCAAAAAGGAAAATGACGAAATTCTTCTTATTTTCGTAAGCAGTTATCCGCAATACATGCAGAACAGTTTTCAGGTACAGCCCTTTCGTTTTTTAACAAAACCGGTGTCTTATTCCGAATTTGAACCTGTCATGAACGCTGCGATCCGCTCAATTATTAAATCAGCCAAAAATCTCTCCATCCTTCCATTGGCTGATACCGAAACCGGAAAACTGATTATACGCTTGGACGATATTGTGTACATCGAGACCATTACAGAAAAGAGACGCTGCATCCGTATCACACTGTCTGACGGAAAAAAATATGAAGTGCGTGGCATTATCAGCGATTGGGAAAAGGATTTATCAAGCGAACAATTTTTATCACCTTCCCGCAGTACCCTCGTCAATATTATTCACATCCGCTATATCGAAAGGGAAAAGATTTTCATGACTTCAGGCGATGAAATAGTCATCAGCCGGCGACGCCAGCGGGAAATCCACGAATTCTTTTCCCGCAATGTATTAAGAATATAATAACAAGGAGCCATTTAAAGATGTTTATAAATATAATTTTAGATTACACTGCGTCTATTATAGATATTATTTTATTATACCTGTATTATCGGACTTTTTTCCCATCACATCGGAAAGAGATACCAAACTATCTGTTTGTACTGTCTTTTATTGTCGCCGAATTACTATTAACCATATACGCAAATTTTATGCGAGCAGATTACTCCAATTTCAAAATGATATCCACAATACTTCTTAATCTGATTATCAGTTATCTACTGACTTATTTATATGAGGCTTCAGCCCTCGCCCGCCTTTTTGTGGCACTTTCCGCACAAACCATTTTTGCACTGAGTGAGATGATATCTGCCGGACTTTTTCCGACGCTTCTGTCCTCATTCTTTCCCTCCCATGCGGATATTGACCTTAGTTTACTTTTGATATCCAAATTAATCTTCTTTCTTATCCTATGCGTTATCAAGATTTTTTGGAAGCGCAGATTACTTGGCAGCATGCCCCAATACAGTATATTTCTCCTTACTGCCCCCATTGCAGCAACTATCACTGTTATGGCGTTGCCATTTCCTTTTGAAAACACAAGACCACTTTATTTTTCCCTTATCGCTTATATCTTCCTATTTTTACTCAATGTTGTCAATTTTATACTACTTGACAACTTTCTCTACACAAAAGAATTGGAAAAGGAAAAACTACGTCTCAACCAACAGATTACTTTCCAGTCGGAAAAATATAATCAGCTTTCCGAAACCTACCGCAGTACGCGCCGTATTCTTCACGACACGAAAAAACATTATATGGTAATCAATAAATGTGCGCAGGAACAGGACTACGAAACCATTCTCAAGTTTCTCAAGACCTCGCTCGATGAACTGGAGCGAAGTTACAGCCTGATAAACACAGGAAATCTTGTTATTGATGCTTTCGTCAGTAATTATATGGCACTTGCTCAAAACGAGGGAATTACTTTTACAACAAATATCCGTATCAAGGCAGAACAGGTGCCTGTGGAAAATTACGATCTCTGTATTATTTTAGGAAACCTGTTGGATAACAGTCTACAGGAAACCCGGATGATAGTACCTCCTCATGAGCGCTACATTTCTGTGGAAATCATCGGAAAGCCGGATAAAATGATTCTTCACATCATAAATTCCAAACGGGAATTTGTTCTCGAAGACGAAAAGCGCACAGAACGATATATGATGTATCATGGCTACGGAATCAAAAATGTACAGAACATAACAAAAAAACTGCTTGGCAGCTACTCCATTCACGACGAACCAACCGTCTATGATGTTGTCGTCGTACTGCCAAATCTGAAGTATATACCGCCAAAACGCAAGGTTATTATAGAGCGTGTGCCAAATACCGACTAAACAAAACACTGTCAAAAATCACTTTTCTATACGGTAAAACAAAAGAGTGAGAGGATGCACTCTCACTCTTTTGCCTTAAAAATAATCTCATTGTTGTAGACCAGTCCAAACTTCTCTCGCGCAAGATCCTCAATGTACTCGTCTGTCTCCATATAGTCTTTCTTCTCTTGAATCTGCTTCTTTTCTTTCTTGAGCTCTTTTTTCTTCTGCTGTAATTCGGTCTGCTGTGCAGCAAGCTTCTTACAATTCGCACGCAGACTGACACCCTGTACAACTAAAGTCCCCCAAAAAAGCCCAATCAGCAACATAACCAAATACAAACTGGTCCGTCTTTTTCTATCGGGGACGGTGCAGAATATACACCGTCCCTTGCTTGGATTTAGTACCAGATTTTCCCGTAAAATCTTCACTCTAACACAATACCAAACCTTGAAACAACTTTCCTCTCTATTTTCTCATATACTTCCGGCAGACCACCTTCCGAAATCGGTTCATCAATCCCCCACTGCTCTGCAAGATATCCTATAACCAAAATTCGCTTCACTTTTTCTTCCGCCATTTTATAACTTATATTATAATATTCATCCTCTGTCATTCCATTTTTTTGTATATACTCGTTCAAAGTCAAATTTTGCATATAAGCCAACTGTTCATCCATTGCAACAGTGGATGCCGCATAGGAAGAAATCTTATCTTCATCTGTTGAAAATTTACACTTGGAAACAATCATACTCATCAAATCTGACACACATCTTTCATAATAATCAGACTTCTTTTTTTCCTGTCAGTTCAGAATCTGTATCTGTTTTCGGCACAGTGATATTTAATTTGTATTTCCGGTTACTTTTCAATCCAATCAACGCTTTTTCAAGGGTTTGGTCATAGTTTCCTGCCCCCACCTTAACAATTTCATCTTTTGCCTCTGTAAGTTTTTTCCCCTTGTAATACGTCTTGAAATCAAGTTTTACAAAATCATTTTTCTTAATTATTGTTCTTTTTACTGTCTTTAATTTCGCATAACTTTCCAGAATATCCTCAATATTTTTTTGAACCTTTTTCCGAGACCGATTTATCAAAATCAGTCTCGGAATATTTTCCTATAAGAGGAGTTATATCTTTCATGTTTATATCTAATAATCTACTACCATCAA
>CAMVIN010000242.1 GCA_947167565.1 uncultured Clostridia bacterium
GAGCCGTTTACCGCTCATACAACGAATCCGGTACCGTTTATTCTTGTCAACTATGATGATGCTTATACTCTGCGAGAGGGAGGATGCCTGGCAGATATTGCACCGACATTGATTGAGATGATGGGACTGGAAAAGCCGGCAGAGATGACAGGTGAGTCTCTGTTAATAAAAAAATAATCGAGATTCGGATAAAAGTATAAAATAGACTATAATGAATGCTGTCAGATGGCTTATATTCCTTGTTTGAGCGGAATATGAGTCATCTCTTATTTTTGCGCAAATTTCAGCCGATAAATATAGTGATAAATTGCATTTCCTGCTTGCATATACTACTATATTTGGTGTATAATAAATTAACTGTAATTTTATGTGTTTCAACAAGAAAAATGATTAATCATGTTACTGATAATGGATTATAAAAGTAAGAATCAATGGAGGGAACAACATGAAAAAATTAATCGAATTATTACAAAAAAGTAAGACTGGTTCGCGCATTTTGATTGGCTTGCTCGCTTTTGTTCTGGTATCTGCATTTGTTGTTTGGCCGGCTCTGGCAGATGAGATGGTAGATGACAGTGTGGAAGTGATTTCAGAAGAAGAGGCAGAGGCGACACCTGAGCCGACAGATGAGCCGGAAGAGGAGATTGTTGAAGAACCGGAAGTGTCGGAACCAGAGGAAGAAGTTCAGGAGACAGAAGAACCTGAACCGATTGAGGAGGAAGATAAGAAAGAAGCAGATGGCAGCAGTGAAGAGGATGAGAAAGCCCGGAAGACGGAGTCTGGGGAAGAGGCATCTGATACTTCGGAAGCACAGGATGATACTTCTGTCGCTGCTGGTGAGGAGCAGGTTGATGAGGAGCAGGTAGCCGAAGAAGATGACAGTTCATCTGTAACAAAGCATGCTGTTGTGAATCCCAAAAAGAGAGAAGCACCGGCGGTGACGATTGATGCTCCTGTATTCAAGGCATTTGATTCTACTAATATCGAGTGGGATTACCTTTCTCCGGAAGGCAAAAATACGCTGAAGGTTGAATTGGAAAACTACGATTCAAACAATAAAGTCAAGTTTCAGTGGTATTGCGGGAACGATAAGGTGGGAACCAGTCAGGACACTTATAAGATACCGGCTACACAGAAGTGTGGTACATATACATATCACTGTGATGTTTATTATACAAGTTCGGATGGGAGCGTAACTTCTCCGGTAACAAGCAGTGATACATTGACGATTACGGTTAATAAGATTGATGTAGATGTGGATTTCTTTACCTATGATGCGATTCCTTCTACGCTTCCGTACACAGGTGAAGTTCACGAACTTCCGATTCGCACAAAGGCAAGTGTAACCGGAGTTGGAGCTGTATCCATCGTTGCATATAAGAATGGTTATCAGCAGGATTTACAAGATGAGGGAAATTATACATTAAAGATTATTGTAGCAGAAGGAGAAAATTATTTAGGAAATGATTTCCGATTGTCTGAAACTGTGACAATTGAAAAAGAAACGATTCCGGCAACACCGTATGAGATTACGTGTGATAAACCGGGGAACAAAATTGGCGGCGTTCAGTGGTATCGCGATAATGTTACGTTTGTCCCTGCAGAAGGGTACAGTATTAAGGATAATGATTCCAGTTATGATTATGCAAACTCTATGACGGTTACGGCGCAGGGCGAGGATGTCGGACCGAGAAGCGTGACGCTTCGCAATAATTCAAACAGAGGTTTGACTGATTCAATTGATGTGACCGAGACAATTGCGATTGATAAAGAGGATCCGACAGGTTCATTTCTCTATGGTGGTGAGGGTAACAGCTCTGACACGATTTATGCTGGTGACGGTATTCTGATTAGTGTTGAGGGGGCAGACAATCTGACTGCTTCAGAGGATATTAAATATGAGATGGCTTATACAGAGACACCGACTACAAACTATAATAGTCTGGTATGGCAGAACGGGAACAGCATTTCGGTCTCTGATATTGATTCTTGTACTGTGTATGCCAGATTGACAGATGAGGCGGGCAATGTAAATGTCATTAACTCAGCGGGAATTGTGATTGATGACGAGGATCCGGTAATTACTTGTGGTGACAGAGCATTAAAGAATCCTGCAGAATATGTGGCTGAGTCGAAAGAATTTATTGTAAGGGATGCTAATCTCAGTTCAGTGACGGTTCAGGAGATTTCGCCGTCAACAGGCAATGTTGAGTCTCAGACAATATCGGAAGGGGCTTCCCGTTTTGCACTTACCAGTCCGGATAACGGAATTACTGTCTATAAGGTGGAAGCGCGAGATCTTGCGAGAAATACAACAACAAGAGAAATAACGATGATTGATCCGGTTACGGATGTTACAGTCAATAATATTTCGATAAAGTCATTGGACGGTTCAGATCCGATTTATGGCTATGAAGAAGATTTGGCAAAAGAATTAGTACTTACCCCGGTGGCCGGTAATAATACAGGCGTTCCGGTTATTAATGAAGTGACCTCGACAACCGGGGATAATCATTTCTATTATGATGCAGAAGATGGAAAGATGCATCTGACAGCCGGTTTGGATGCGGGGACCTATTCGGAAGTTTTTAAAGTAGAGTATACGAGTGTTGAATATGGAATTGAATCTGTTACATCATTTACGTGTACAGCGGTTGTGCAAAAGAAGTCGGTTAATGTAACCTATGCCGGCTCTGCCGCATATTATCACACAATTCCGGTATTTGGTCCGGAAGCCTATGAATTCGATGGCTTTTTGGCAGCGGACATTGAGGGACTTGGTGCGGCGGAAATTTGGTCAAAACTTGGAATTCAGGCCGATATGGAATATTTTATTCCGGCGGAGAATGTATGGAGATCATTTTCAACTGTTCCGGCGACAACGGATCAGCTGGCAGGAGGAAAACTTCGTCCGGTAGTTTCGGAGACACTCAATTACAGGTTTCAGGCATCGGATGCCAGTGTTGATGAAAATCTTAAGGTGACAAGACGAGAACTTGAGGGATTAAATATTACCGGAGTGCAGGGTGAGCATGACTGGTACATTACATCTGTGACTGCAGAAGTTGCGGATGGTTATAAAATTGCGATTACCAGTGACACCGAGACGCAGGCGGCGAATAATCTTAACTATTCATCGACAGAAAAAATTGAATTTACAAATGAAGCCAAAGAAAACAAAGTTTCATATTATGTTCAAAATATTGAGACGGGTGAGATTTCTGTTCTTATGACAAAAGATTTCAAAATTGACAAGACATCACCGGTTAATTGCAAGATAACAGTTGCAGATGATTCTTTTGAGCAGTTTCTAAATACAATTACATTTGGAAAGTTTTTTAATGAGACAAAGGAAGTTTCTATTACAGGTTCGGAGAACATTAGTGAGGTTGATGGAACTGAAAATGGAGCAAAATTGCAGTATTATCTTAGTTCCACAGCACTTTCAGAATCAGAAATTAAATCTGTGACAGGCTGGACGGATTATTCCGGTAAATTCAATTTAACTCCGGAAGATTATAGCAAGGTTGTTGTATATGCCAAGGCTACGAATGAGGCTGGTTTATCAACATATTGCTCATCTGACGGACTAGTATTTGATAATGCAAGTCCGGATATTACGGCTGAGGGGTATGTGAGCAGTGCAGAGAAGAAGAATACAACACAATATGTAGCAGACAATCTTACGATGCATGTTACAGACAATAATCTGACATCGGCAAAGCTTTATGAAGGTACAAATACATCCTCGGGTGGAATCAATATTCTTGCTGCCGATAATTCGGCCGGAGAGTGGTCGGTGTCAACGGAATCCTGGAGCGATGGGGAATCTAAGACATATACTATTGTGGCAATCGATGTTGGAAGAAATGTCACGAAGAAGATTTTTACTGTGATGAAGCCGGTATATGATATTTCAGTAGAGAATATTACACTGAC
>CAMVIN010000243.1 GCA_947167565.1 uncultured Clostridia bacterium
ATGGCGATGTGTACAAGAATGCAGAAATTAAGATTCCGGGAGCCGGCAAAGCAGAACTTGTTTTTACGGCTGAGGATGGCACGGAAGTTCGTGAGGTGATACATAACTTTGACGGACCGGGAATTATTCAGGGAATTCACAACACAGATAAGTCCATTACAAGTTTTGCCAAGGCGTGCTTTAATTATGCGTTGGATACAAAACAGGATTTGTGGTTTGCTACGAAGGATACGATTTCCAAAAAATATGACCACAATTTTAAAGATATTTTCCAGGATGTATATGATAATGAATATAAAGAGAAATTTGCGGCAGCAGGACTTGAATATTTCTACACGCTGATCGATGATGCTGTTGCGCGCGTGATGAAAACGGAAGGCGGATTTATCTGGGCGTGCAAGAATTACGACGGCGATGTCATGAGCGACATGGTATCTTCTGCCTGTGGTTCTCTTGCTATGATGACTTCTGTTCTGGTATCACCTGATGGTGTTTATGAATATGAGGCGGCACATGGGACCGTACAGCGTCATTATTACAAGCACCTGAACGGAGAAGAGACATCTACCAATTCTGTGGCAACAATTTTTGCGTGGACAGGAGCACTTCGCAAGAGGGGTGAACTGGACGAAATCCCGGAACTCATGGAGTTTGCCGATAAACTTGAGAAAGCAACTCTTAAGACGATTGAGGACGGAAAAATGACAAAGGATTTGGCACTTATTACATCTTTGGAAGATGTGACGGTACTGAACAGTGAGAATTTTATCAAGGCGATTCGTGAGACATACGAAGCATTATAAGGAATGGCATGAAAAATAGGCAGCTATGTTGAGCTGCCTATTTTGCCAAAATGGATGGAATGTGAGAGTTATGCAGATTTGTAAAATTAACAGAGATAAATTGCGACCTGCACTTGATTTGGTATGGGAAGTATTTGAGAGGTATGATAAACCGGATTATGAAGAGATGGGTGTTAAGACTTTCCGTCATTTTATTGAGTACCATAATATGGTGGAAAAAGTCGATCAGGGCGAAATGAAGTTTTGGGGCTGCTATGTGAGCAACCTCCTTGTTGGAGTTATTGCACTCCGGACAGGACAGCATATCAGCTTGTTGTTTGTGAGGGATAAGTTTCATCATTTGGGCATTGCAAAAAGGCTTGTCCGGGTAGCGGTTTCTTCCGTGATAGCAGAGGAACCAAAGATTCGGGCCGTTACTGTAAATTCATCTCCCTATGCAGTTGATTTTTATAAAAAAGTGGGTTTTGTGCCACAGGGAGAGGAAAAACAGGCAGAGGGAATCCGGTTCACGACGATGAGATTGGAGTTTTAAAACATAATATTTTGTCGGGGAGGTCTTATGAAAAAGAAGAAATGGATACTAAACAGTATTCTTGTCGTATTTATTTTGATTTTTGTTGGGTGTGGTGTATATCTTGCCAATTATTTTTTGAAAGCAAAGAAGACGGAGAATGAAATCAGTGAACTTCAGCAACTAAAGGCGGAGAGTGAAGAAGAAGCGGAGGATGCGACAGAAGAAATCAAGACCAAAGAAGGGAAAAAAATTCTTAAGCGATATAAAAAACTATATAAAAAGAATCGAGATATGGTCGGCTGGATTCAGGTGAAGGGAACACCGATTGACTATCCGGTCATGCAGACACCGAATGATTCAGAATACTATCTTCACAGAAATTTTAAAAAGGAACAGGATGATAATGGGCTTCCGTTTTTAGATGGCACATGTAATCCGGAAGATGAGGAGAGTAATTTGTTTATTTACGGTCACCATATGAAGAGTGGACTTATGTTTAAGCATCTGATGGATTTTGAGACCAAAGATTTTTATAATAAACATAAGATTGTGTATCTGGATACCTTGTATGATGAGCGTCAGTATGAGGTTGTTGCTGCATTTTATTCTCAGGTATATAAGGATAATCAAAACGTGTTTAAATATTATAATTATATCGGCCATCTGAATAAAAAGAATTTTAATACATATATAAAAAATATTAAGGCACTCTCTCTTTATGACACGGGGATTACTCCGAAATACGGAGAACAATTGCTGACATTGGTGACCTGTGCTTATCATGTTGATGATGGTCGGTTTGTCGTTGTGGCAAGAAGAACAAAAGAATAAGATTCGATGATTACTGTTAGGAGTGATTGAGATGGAAAAGAGAAATAGTAAAAGAACAGTGTTACTATTTGGTGTTGCATTTATATTAATAATCGCAGTTTTTGTTATTAGTGTATTTAAACTTCGAATGTTTAATAATACGAAGCATCAGGCTGTTTTTAGGGATTCAGCACTTTTTTCGGGAGAAGAGGCGGATTCCAAGGCTGTATCGGTAACAGCAGTCCCAAGAGACAGTACATGGGCAAAAGTTTTTGATTTGTACAATGAAGGGCTTACAGAACAAAATTATCAGGCCTACACTTATGATTTTTCTGTTTCTAATCATACTAAGGATGAGGTGTCAGAGTTTTCTTTTAAATTGAATTTTGACCGGGATGTGTTTTTGTCATCTGCATGGAATGGTGCGTTGGAGATTCATCAGAATGTGGAGAGCAATGAAATTGTTGCAACTGTTCCGGATCTTCGGGAATTTGATAATACAAAATATCCGTTGGAGACAGTTACGTTTGATGGCGAATGTTTGATTTGGATGAAAAAGGGAGATTATCTGATATATCATCCCAGTTCAGATGCCAGTGCGATGGAGATGCCAATCAAGCCTCAGGAGGGAACTGTTCCGGGAATTATTCTGTATGTTGCGATAGGAGAGGATATTCATGGTTCAACGCTTGAACTGGAGTATACGTTCCACAGATTATTTACACAGGAACCCGTTTTTTGGATTGCGGTAGCCGGTCTGGCAATCTGGTTGCTTTCGCTGATTGTTTATGTGATTATTTCAGTAAAAATAAAGAAATACAAAGAACGTCACAAGCGTGATAATGAAATTATCAAGGAGTCTATTGAGACATTCATTGGCTTCATCGATGCGAAGGATCCCTATACGAATGGTCACTCTATAAGAGTTGCGCAATATACGAGATTAATTGCGCAAAAAATGGGATATGAAAAGGAAGAACTTGAACGGATCTATTATGTGGCTCTTCTGCATGACTGTGGTAAGATTGGTGTTCCGGATAATATTCTTGGCAAACCGGGAAAACTGACCGATGAAGAGTTTGAAATCATCAAATCCCATACGATTCGCGGTGGTGAGATTCTGAGCAGTTTTCATAGTTTGAAAAATGTAGGAGAGGGAGCGCTTTATCATCATGAGAGATATGATGGCAGAGGTTATCCGGAAGGAAGGGCCGGGGAAGATATTCCGCTGATTGCAAGAATGATTTGTGTTGCAGATTCCTTTGATGCAATGAACTCTAATCGGGTTTACCGAAAGAAATTAACAAAAGAATATATCATAAATGAAATTGAACAGAATAAAGGCAAACAGTTTGATCCGAAAATTGCAGATATTATGCTGGAATTGATTAAGGATGGAAAAATTGTATAAAATAAGAAAGTGATAATACAGGAAAGAAAAGGAGAATGTAATTATGAAAAAGAAAGTATTGATGGCATTATTATGTGGAACTATGGTTTTGGCTGTTGCAGGCTGTGGAAGCAAAGACAATGAGATGGGGGGAGCAAAGAACACCGGAGCAGAGACAGAAAGTGAAAGAGTCGTGAGTGGTTCCGGTACGGAGTCTGTGACAAAGGCTGAAGAAGATGGTGAGGATACAAAGACTGGTACGGCTAAACCGAAAAAGGCTGACGAGGTAAGTGAGGGAAGTGGTGGAACGTCTGCTTCGGATAGGACGGAAAAGGCAAAGACGAATGAGGTTTATGAAGGAGAGGGAGGAGAGACCGGCGAGACTGGTGAGT
>CAMVIN010000244.1 GCA_947167565.1 uncultured Clostridia bacterium
TTATATTTTACTCTTTTCACTATATATTGCAAGGGGAAGTAAAACTTTATGTTTGACATTTTGTGAAAAAAGGAGTACAATGCAAGCCGAAATGGAGGTGTATACTATGAGTTATACATTTTTTTTGTGGCTTGCTATTATTCTTATTTCTACAAAACTGTGCGGGCTGATTGTCCGAAAACTTGGCCTTCCGGAAGTGGTAGGATACTTATTGGCGGGGATTTTACTCGGCCCGAGTGCATTTCATGTGATGACAATTTCAGATAGTAATGTGACCGGTGCATTTTTGGAGGATACGGCTGAACTTGGTGTGGCATTTCTCATGTTCTCTGCCGGACTTGACACGGATATGGAAGAGATGAAAAAAAATCTTGTGGCATCTGTCGTGACAGCATGTGTCGGAGTGATAATTCCCCTCATTATGGGGACAGTGGCATTTGCGCTTTACTTTGGAAAAGGATTTGGCAATCACGAAGATTTGCTTGCCAGTGTATTTATCGGTGTTGTTCTCACAGCGACCTCGGTCAGCATTACGGTGCAGACTTTGCGGGAACTGGGACATTTAAATGGAAAGGTAGGAACTACGATTCTCGGCGCGGCGGTTATCGATGATATATTAGGAATTATTGTGCTGACAGTGGTGACAAGTCTTCGGGATACCTCTGTCAGTCCGGCAATGGTTTCCGGGAAAATAGTGGCTTACGCAGTCATGATATTAGTTCTGTTTTTTGTATGTAATAAACTGGAACCGCTGTTGAAAAAACAGAATAGGAAACAGAGAATAGGATTGGCGGCACTGGCTTTTTGTATGTTTATGGCTTACATATCAGAACATTTCTTTGGGATTGCCGATATAACCGGAGCGTATTTCGCCGGTCTTATGCTCTCGACATCGAAGATAAGAAAATATGTAGACGAGAAGGTCGGTGGTGTGTCAACCATGTTCTTTTCGCCGGTATTCTTTGCCAGCATCGGGATTAAGGTGACGCTTGGCGGCATGTCGGGTGCTGTTTGGGGATTTGCCATTGTGCTGACGGTGGTTGCTGTCTTGTCTAAAATTATTGGATGCGGATTCGGGGCAAAAATCTGTGGATTCAATATGAGAGAATCATTACAGGTCGGTGTGGGAATGGTTTCACGTGGGGAGGTTGCGCTTATTGTGGCTGAGAAGGGAAGACAGGTCGGTCTGATTGACCCGGATATGTTCGCTCCGGTAGTGCTGGTAGTCATTGTGACAACACTGCTCACGCCAATTTTGCTCAAGGCGGTTTTTCGAGAAAGGAAATAAATTTACACTTATTTTTCAATCTTAGCGACAACAATATCATCTCTTTTTAATTTCAAATCATCATTAGGAAGAACGGTCAGACCATTTCGTAGAACGAGATAGGTCGTAAGCCGTTCTTTTTTTCGCACATCAGCGAGAGTGCGTCCGGCAAGTTTATTGTCTACCAGAATTTCTACGACATCCTGAATATCAAGTTTTTTGTAGTTGGTGGTGGCAGAGTCTTTTGTATATTGCTCAACGAATCCTGCACTGATAATACCGGTTGGAATTGCCACGACACCGACACCGAGAAAGGCAATGACAATAGCCATGCATTTTCCTAAAATTGTAATGGGATAAATGTCTCCGTACCCCACGGTGAGTACTGTGCTGACAGACCACCAGAGACCGCTGAAGGCGTTGCGAAACACCTGCGGCTGCGCCTCGTGTTCGGCACTGAACATACACAGGCTGCTGGCCAGCATAAGAATGACAATGATTGCGACGGAAGAGAGGATTTGATTTTTTTTCTCCCAGAGGACTTTCGTGATTACGTTGAACGAATCGTATTGCATATTGATTCGGAACAGGTGAAAAATCCGGATGACGCGAAGCATGCGGAATACAACAAAACCGGACAGATAAAATGCTGGGAGAATTGTCAGTAAATCCACAATCCCATCATAGGAAATGAGAAAGCGAAGTCTTGATTTGAATTCACTGTAATTCGGATACAAATAATCTGCGGTCCAGATGCGGAGCAGATATTCCACGCAAAAAAAGATGGTGGTAATCAACTCAATTGTGTGAAATAATGTGCTATAAGCGTTCAGCTCACGAAAGGTCTGCAAGAAGACTGCCGTGATATTGGC
The DNA here is from genome assembly GCA_947167565.1 of uncultured Clostridia bacterium. GTDB lineage: Bacteria > Bacillota > Clostridia > Lachnospirales > Lachnospiraceae > Eubacterium_F. The sequence goes on from CAMVIN010000244.1 coordinate 2,140, forward strand.
AAAAATATTGATGACAATAAAAATATCAAATAGCCGGCTGGCAAAGTTGGATTTGTCGCCAATCTGTATGATGTCAAATATTTTCTTTTTCGTACTCAACTCGAACCTCCTCGTGAAAAGACATGTTAAAACACATGTTAAAACACAGTTGATGAATAGGGTGCCCCTAAGCTCTTCTTTTTAATTCCTCATAAATATCCTCTTCCTGCGGTGGACATCCCTTAATGTATGCATCAAAATTCTGACAGCAGTTCCCCACACCAAATCTTCCGGTCTTTCCTTTATGTCCTTGTCCGATTGAAATTTTACATCCCAGATTCTCATAGAGTTTTTCAAGAATTCCCTCTTCTTTTAACCGATATAGAGCGGGAGCCAGGTTTCCATAGCAGGCACTGCAGGAGTCGTAATCATCTACAGTATAGGAAACTTCCAAAAGTTTCCCGGCTGACTTCACATCTGTCTCATAGGGATCATCCTCATCTCCCATAAAGGACTTCAACTCATTCCCCTCTGAATCAAGTACCCGAATCATACATTCTGAAAGATTGGAACTGCCGCTCCCCAATTTTTCAGCCAGACCCAGATAAGGCACCTGCGAAACCGGATACCCCAGGAGCCGGCAGACGTAACTATCCAAAAGAACCGGATCAGCGGCTACCATGATACAATCCGTTTTTGCGGGATTGCCACCCTCTTCAAAGTCGAGGTCCCCACAGATGTGATCAACAACAATAAAGTCCTGTATAATTCCACGGGACAGATGGGCAATCGGCTCATGTAGCCCCATCGTGTGAAATCGCCGCTTTTCGGAATTTGGAATGAGTCCCTTCATGTTTTTCAGGGCACAGGTGATGTTCGTCTGACAGTGACCTTTTAAAACCGGCACATTAATCAGATAATCTACTCTGTTCACGACATCGCAGATAGTAAGTTCCATTCCGGCACAATCTTTTTTGTGACTGCGATCTGTTTGCGTGTCTACAAACTCAACGCCGTACTTTTCTGACAACGCCCGGTATCCGCAGTATTCATAGGCTTCCGAGGTCTTGTCACCAATCCAGGATCCCTCAAGCATGATAATATTCTTGAAATCATAATCTCTTAGATAGCGAATAATTCCCTCTACTACTTCCGGGTGAGTTGTTGCTCCATAATCTGCCGGTGTCGGACATACTAAGTTCGGCTTGATTCCGATACACAACTCATGGACATCTCCCATTGGAAACTTTTTCTCAATTCTGGTTTTTAAGTCAGCTGCTTTTAGAAGACTTATTGTCATATTGGTATAGTCGTTGCCATACTGTTTCAAAATTTCGTTGTTCTCCATAACGCTCCTCCATGCCGCACAAATATCCTATCGCAAACTCTAAAATTTTGTGTTATAATAAAGGCAATTATACTACACTTTCAGCATTTTTGCAATCAATTCGCTTTTTGTAATTGGTAAAATTAGGGAGAATTGGTATCTTTATGCCGGCTCATCAGGTTAAGAATTTGTGATGGTTTGACGATATAAAATGTGGAAATATGTGCTCTTGGCCGAGGGGGAATGATATATGAAACAAAAAACAGGAAGGAAGATACTGAGTTTTTTACTCACGTTGGCACTGGTCATCGGGGTGCTGCCGAGGATGGAACTGACGGTGAAAGCGGATGGATATGATGTGTCGAACTACGCTGCCAGCGTGACAAGCGGCAGTACAACGACGAACTATGATGATTTCTCTGCAGCGGTTA
>CAMVIN010000245.1 GCA_947167565.1 uncultured Clostridia bacterium
AATTATAATTTTAATCTTATTGTTTTTCTTTTTCATTATTTAACCCTTTCTTATCAAAGATTTTCGCTACACTAACATTGAAATTATCAACCGATTTCACGGGGTCTGCCGAAAAATCTCGGGCGATACAGAATTCTTTGAAACTAAAATTCACTGGAATGGTGATTTTATTGTCGGACGTTATTCGACAGAAACAGAGGCAGCTGTTGCCTATAACAAAGCTGCCTCCACTCTGATTACCAAAGGTTATATAAAAGAATTTCCGGTCAATTATATCGAAGATTTATCTGCCGGAGAATATCAAAATATATACAAAAATGTCAAAATATCCGAACGTCTCAAAAATCTTAAGCCACTCCCATAAAATATAATATTGTACAGACTACAATCATAATACCATTCAAAAAAGTTCCCATAGCAGGTGTAAGCATATAAATATCCTCTTTATGATAGCATTTTACAGCCAAAACTAATCCAACAATAGCTGCCAGCAAAACAAGAATACCTCCCGCACCGACTGCAATGCCGGAAGCCCCGCCTGCCAAATAAGAAATCATGCAGAGTGCAATAAGAATTACCCATACCGCTATGCCTATTACCGCCGAAACAACGCCAAGTGCCGGATGCGACTTATCCGAAAACCGAATATGCCTTTTTCTTCCATAATGAACAAGCATTCTTCTCACACCTCTCTTTTTTTCTTTTTCTTCTTATGATTCCATGGTAAAATAGCAAGTATTTGTTTGCATATATAATATAGTAGAAAACCAAGTAAAACACCTGTGGTATTCATCAGCAAATCATCTACATCAAAGCAGCCCACTTTTGTCACAAGCTGAATTGTCTCCACACTAAAACTGATCAAAAATCCAAATAATGTAACAAAAATACCACTTCGGACAAAATGTCCCCTGTACGTATTTTCCCCACGCTGTTCCCGATACAAAACAGGCACAAAAAACCCCATCGGCATAAATGCAGCCACATTCCCGACTACATTAATAATAAACAGTTCCTTCCCAATCTGTCCCCGGTAGGCAAGATAACGTTTGATTTCCCGAAACAACTGAAGATTATACTGATAGCTTGAATAAGTCTGATCTCTGCCATATCTCTCACTGAAGAACAAAAAATATACAAGCAGGATGATATAGCAGATAAAACATATAATTAACAGATTATGAATTATTTTTTTCAACTATATCACTCCTGCCTCTCTATTATTTAACTCCGCAATACTACTCCTAAGGATCCCAATTTATCCAGAATTTTATCCATAACAGCGGTAACATCTTTGTCTTCCAATGTTCTGTCTGAAGCGCGGAAACGAATGGAATATGCCAGTGATTTCTCATCTGCTCCCACATTTTCTCCCTCATAGACATCAAACAGACGATAGTCCTCCAATAATTTGCCACCATTCTTTCTGATAACTTCTTCTACCTGTCCTGCCAAAACACTCTTTTTCATAACAAGTGATATATCACGTGTCACCGCAGGAAATTTAGCTACTCCTATATATTTTACATCAAAGGATGCCTTCTTGGCAAGTACTTCTATATCCAAAACCGCAACATATGTCTTTGTTCCCAAATCATAGTTGTCTGCCACTTCCGGATGTACCTCACCCAAAAACCCAACTGTCTCTTCGCCAACCAGGATATCGGCACGTCTCCCCGGATGGAGATATGGACGATTATCCTTTGGCTCAAAGGTCACACCCTTTGTTATTCCGAGTTTATCAAGAATAACCTCTACACAACCTTTCATGTCAAAGAAATCACCTTTTCCATACATGCCAAGGCAAAGCATCATCTTCTCTTCCGGAAGTTCTGTCAGTGGAAGCGCTTTTGGTAAATATACATTCGCCAGCTCATACAGGCGAACATCCTTGTTTCTGTGATTGTAATTTGTCGCAAGAGATGTCAACATACCATTCAAAGGGGATGTTCTCATCACACTGTAGTCCACACCCAGTGGGTTAGAAATCTCAATGACCTCGCGTAGTTTACTATCCTCCGGAACAAGAAGTTTATCAAATACTTTCGGACTCTCGAAAGAATATGTCATTCCCTCAGAAAAACCGTACTGTTCCACAACAGTTCTCGCCACATTCTGAATCACTGTCTGATAGGAGACACCTCCCTGTGTTGCCTCTCCACTCGGAAGCGTGGTAGGAATCTTGTCATATCCATAAAATCTTGCCACTTCCTCTGCCAAATCCGCAAGACGAAGCACATCCTGTCGCCACGTCGGAATATTAACAATCTTTTTTTCTCTGTCCGGAATCAAATCTACCATACTCCAGTACTCACACATCGTGTCTTCTGATACTTCAATACCGAGAAGAGAATTGATTTTATCCACATTGTAGCCAACCGCTATTGGCTCTCTCTTTTCCGGATAGATATCTACACTGCCGCCGACAACCTCTCCGGCTCCCAGTTCTTCAATCAGCGCACAGGCACGGTTCATCGCCTCCATCGCCGTATTCGGATCAAGACCTTTTTCAAATTTTGCCTGAGCATCTGTTCTCATGCCAAGTTTCTTGCCGGACAGACGAATATTCGTTCCGTCAAAGCACGCTGCCTCAAGAAGCATTGTATGCACATCATCGGTAATTTTAGAATTCTCACCGCCCATAATACCGGCAAGTCCTACAGATTTTTCCCCATCACATATCATCAACACGGAAGAATCCAATTCTCTGTCCTGTCCATCGAGCGTCTGAAATACCTCACCGTCCTCCGCTCTCTTGACAACAATCTTTCTCCCTGCGATGGTATCCAGATCATAGGCATGCATCGGCTGAGAATACTCCTCCATTACATAGTTCGTAATATCAACCAGATTATTAATCGGACGGATTCCACTCGCTGCCAGCCTTCTCTGCATCCACTCCGGAGACGGTGCCAGTTTGATATTTTTTACAACACGCGCAACATAGCGGGAACACAAATCTGTATCCTTAACTTCCACAGAAATATAGTCCTCCGCCTTCTCATCGTTGCCGACCTCCGGAACTACCGGTGGAACAAATGGTTTGCGGAACGTCGCCGCCGCCTCTCTGGCAATACCGAGAACACCAAAACAATCCACCCGGTTGGATGTCACTTCATACTCAAAATTTGCATCTCTGAGCCCCAACAGTTCTATTGCATCACTTCCAATTGAGGCATCTGCATATGCCGGATTATCACTCAAAATATAGATACCATTCTCCGGCGCATCCGGGTAAAAATCACGAGAGGAACCAAGTTCTTCGATAGAGCACATCATGCCATTGCTCTCTACACCGCGAAGTTTTCCTTTTTTAATTTTAATTCCACCCGGTGTCTTTTTGCCGTCGTGTCCGCCTGCCACACGTCCCCCATCAAGAACAACCGGAACCTTCTGTCCCTCCTTGACATTTGGTGCTCCTGTCACAATCTGTGTCGTTGAACCAAACTCATCAATTGCCACCTGGCACACAACCAGTTTGTCCGCATCCGGGTGCTTCTCTATTTTTTCAATCTTCCCGACAATAATTTTAGAGAGATCAGCGTCAAATTTTTCAAAGAACTCTACCTTTGTTCCCGACATTGTCATTGCATCCATATATTCCTGCTCGGTACACTCCAGTTCCGGCACATATGCTTTAATCCATGATAATGGTGTATTCATAATCTATCTCACTTTCCGCCTTACGGCACTATTATTTTTTCTATTAAAACTGCTCAAGAAAACGAATGTCATTCTCATACAAAAGTCTCATATCATCAATTTCATACTTCAACAGAGCAATGCGCTCCAGTCCGACACCAAACGCAAAGCCGGTGTACTCATCCGGGTCAATGTCTCTCATCTCCAAAACATGTGGGTGT
>CAMVIN010000246.1 GCA_947167565.1 uncultured Clostridia bacterium
GAAAACAAATGGGATATTCTTTTTCTTTTCCTTGGGAAGTCACTGAAATGGAGTGGTTACAGACTCATATCAGTGCGACAGGAATCTCAATTATTTCTGCCTTTTCCCTTTTGGGCGAACCTATCATTCTGGTTCTTATACTTGGCTTTCTCTATTGGAGTTATAACAAAAACACAGGGAAAATCATTGGAAAAACTGTTCTGTTCGGACTCACATTAAATACCATGTTGAAAAATATTGTCCTTCGGCGCAGACCATATTTTGACCATCCGGAGATCAAACTCTTTCGCACCGTAGATTCAACGGCAGATATTTATGATATTAAGGCGCAGGGATATTCCTTTCCGAGCGGTCACTCCACGAACTCTGTGACTCTCTATGGTTTCCTCGCACTAAAAACGAAGAAAAAATGGATGCGCATACCGGCAGTAATACTGCCACTGATGGTAGGCTTTTCCAGAATTGTCGTCGGTGCACACTATCCCACAGATGTTTTGGGAGGCTGGGCAGTCGGTATCATTGCCGCAGCAATAATCTCTATTCTGCAGATTCGTTTTCAAAACACAGCACTTTTGCATGGGATTTTGATGCTCCTGGTTATCCCCGGATTATTTTATTGCCAGAGCGAGGATTATTTTACAAATTTCGGACTATTAACCGGACTTTTATTCGGCAGCCTGATAGAAGAAAAATTTATCAATTTCAAGGACGCCAAAAGCCCGGTCAAAATGATATTACGCCTGTTGGGCGGCATAACTGTGTATTACCTTTTGAATGTAATATTAAAAGCACCTTTTTCCAACGAATTTCTGGAAAGCGGAACCCGCATCTCCCTTCTGGTGCGCGCCGGACGGTATGCGATTATTGCCTTTGTAGATTTCGGTATCTACCCTATGCTCTTTCGGTTTCCGGATAACAGAAAAAGTTAACTGTCTTTTACGCTGCTACCTTGTCTGCATATACCTGCTCTATTTCATCATAGGACCGTATGCTTTCATCCAACCTGTTTTCAAAATCTTCTGCCTTATAGAGACCATCTTCATTTTTGTTCAGCCCCTGAAATGTCAGCGGGTAGATTGCCGGAGGGTTATCAATATCTAAGAGGCTCAAATTTCTAAGTTGATCTGCCTTTTGGTATACCAGATTCACATCCCAGAACTCTTCTCCTGTTTCTGATTTGTATTTGGCAAATACGATTTTACTGCCGATAGAGGTTCTTTTCTCTATGCTCCCCGGAAGTTCATATTTCTCTACACCCAATGAGGTCAAAATACTTGCAAGATTAGAATCATGTCCACAGAGAAATGAAAATTCCCTTCCCTCCGTATTCATCTCTTTCTTTATCTGCTTCAATGCCGGATTGGCAACATTGACAGCGACCAGAGGCGCTGTAAAGAGAACATCCTGATAGGTATCTTTGATTTCAGACAGTGCTCTCCATTGTTCAAAATTCAGTTCATGTCCAAAAGCTGCCTTTTTCTCATCAGCCTCCTCATAGTACTGCAGTACCAGTGCATCACTTACAGAACAAGCTGTTTTCAAAGAACCGGTCATGCCGGGCTCACTATTATTTTGAATCAGAATTTCTGTATCGTCTGTTTTAAACTCCGAAATCTTTCCTTCCTTCCATAAAGCAGACTCTTTCATTCCTATAACATCTGTCAGCAATTCATAGTTATCCTCAAGTCCGGCAATTTCATCAGAAAACAATTCGCTGATCTGCTTCTTTACCGCCTCTTTATAGGCATCCGATACAAAGGTGAACTGAGGGTTAAAAACGGCATCCATAGTATCATAATCTGCCTTATACTGTATCCTGGAATTTGCCACTGGAAGCAGGCCTGACGAAAAATACTGCGCTGTGGCAATCGTGCGCTGCTTTGAATTTGAATAGAAGCATACCTTATCTCCATCCGGACGATAATTCTCGTCAAAAAGCCCCTCACTCTCCAACCATTTCCGAAAATACTGTCCCATCTGTGTCTCGAGTATTCCGCCTCTTAAGGAGAGTTCGCTCGGATTCGACGACCAATGGAACCAGTCATGCGGCGTGATGTCTCCCAACACCGAACCGCTTCCACTTATTGGAGAACGTATATTATGCCTGCTAAAGACGACCACCTGTTCCAGTTTATAATCTTCGTGCGACAGGGATGAAGAAAGTTTGTCGAGATCCTTGTCGGCAGAAGATGATGACGACGGCGTAATGGTAGGGATAGCACTGTCAACACCCCCGGGAGTATTTGCCGGTGCCTGCACCGCGTGAGTCATCCCTACAAAACCAAAAATCACAGCAATTACTAATAGATAAGATGTAATCTTTTTCATTTTGCCTCTATCGTTTCTGCAATATTTGCGAATAACAAAAGGCCACAAAACAACTCCGAACATAACAAGGATGAATTCCCCGATCATTCCGCCCCAATTTTTCCCGAACACGAGAACAACTGTTGCTTCGTAAAACCACTGATCCCATGCAAATGCAAGCCCGGCTCCCGTACAGGTAAGTATTGGCAGACACTTCGCTTCAAACGGTATTTCATAGCGTATATACTTTCGCTCTATATAGCATCCGGCTATCAGACCCAGAAGTTTTCCGCAGCCTTTGAAGCAGTCCTTCATCATGGCAACGGGATCAACCAATAGTTCACCGTCCACATAATCAAGCGGATATGGTTTTAACTTGATATACAATATGGCCACTATGACAAAGACTATGCCAATCAAAGACACTATATTAATTTTTTTGTCATCTCCTGATATCTTCTTTACGAAAATGCCGACTAACAACACAATTGCGACACTCTCTATCATACCAACAAGCACATCCTGGGGAGTATGTACTCCGAGGAAATTTCTTGAAAAACCGGTAAGGGCAATCAGAACGATACAAAGTATGGCTAACCACTTTCTTTTATTTTTTTGCCATGTAAATAATGTTCCATATCCGGTGGTTGCGCACATGGTATGTCCGCTCGGGAACGAATACCCTGTAGCTGCAACCTTTGAGTCTCCGGCAGGTTCTATCGCATCAGACCTGATCCACGGGCGATACGCACACACTGTAAGTTTTATAATGCCGTTAATTACCTCTCCCAGATACATGGTCGCCAGAAATCTGTATCCCCATTTTTTATCAGCACACCACAGTATCACAAAAGGCAAAAGTGGAAGGATATCTACCGCAAATTTAGATATTCCATTAAATATTTCATCAAACGCCCCACCTGTCGCCTCACGTAAACTTTGCAATAACAACAGGTAATTAATATCAATTCCCATAATTTTCTCCTTATTCTATTACCTGCTACTCTTCCAGCCATGGACAGCCAGCCCACAAAAGATTGGACAGCCATGTCGTACCGTTCTTACGGCGCACATCCAGTGTATTGATACAGACACTAAATTTTTTCTGCACATTCACTTCTGCTTCTGCTTCCTCCGTCTCAGCCATACTTCCCGTATCACTGATTACATACTGTTTTCCGTTCACAGAACCAATATACATTGTAATGTGTCCACTGAACATAAGAAGCGTCCCCGGTTCACACGTATCAATTGCCTCTCTCTTCTCCTCATCACTCATTCCTTCAAGGTCAATATCACCTACCGGCATCGCTCTCTGCCACGACGTATTTCTCGCCAGTTCAAACCCAAAACACTTGTAAATATCTCTCGTGTAAAGTGAGCAGTCCATCAGACCATACATGCCACCCCATCCGTAGCGGTTGCCGAGACAGGAGAACGCAACTTCAAG
>CAMVIN010000247.1 GCA_947167565.1 uncultured Clostridia bacterium
GCTAATAGTATTGATTGTAATAGAATACCATTCTGTTTCATTGCTGTCTCCAATCTGTCATATTAGAACAATCCCGTAATCTGCCCCTCATCATTGACATCTACCTTTTCAGCAGCAGGTACTTTTGGTAGTCCCGGCATTGTCATAATCGTTCCGGTGATAGCCACAACAAAACCGGCACCTGCCGATACATAGACATCGCGAATATGAATCGGGAATCCCTCAGGACGGCCAAGAACTGTCTTGTCATCAGAAAGCGAATACTGATTTTTAGCCATGCAGACCGGAAGATTGCCAAAGCCCAATCCCTCAATCCGGGCAATCTGCTGCTCAACCGACGGCTCGAAAACAACTTCGCCCGCTCCATAAATTTCTTTTGCAATCGTCTCCATCTTTTCTTTCAGTGACAGCTCATCGCTATACAAATAATGGAAATTATTCTCTTTGGTCTCAATGGTCTCTACAATCTTCTCTGCCAGAGCAATACCGCCTTCGCCACCTTTTTCCCAAACTTCTGAGAGTGCGAATTCGCATCCCCTCTCTTCACAGAATTTCTTGACAAAATCTAATTCAGCCTGTGTATCACTGACAAACTGATTTAAAGTCACGATGCACGGAATTCCAAACTTGGATACGTTTTCAATGTGTTTCTCCAAATTGACAATACCTTTTTGCAATGCTTCAAGATTTTCTTCGGAAAGATTCTCTTTTGCTACACCGCCATTATATTTAAGTGCACGAACAGTTGCAACCAGTACAACGGCATCCGGTTTCAATCCACTGATCCGGCACTTGATGTCAAGAAATTTCTCTGCTCCCAAATCAGCACCAAATCCGGCCTCAGTAATCGTATAATCCGCCAGTTTGAGCGCTGTCTTTGTCGCGCGGATACTGTTACATCCGTGAGCAATGTTGGCAAATGGTCCACCATGAACGAGTGCCGGTGTGTGCTCTAAGGTCTGTACCATATTCGGACGAAGTGCATCCTTTAAAAGTGCTGCCATCGCTCCAACCGCATTCAGTTCTTTTGCAGTAACCGGTTTTCCGTCATAAGTATAGGCAACAATTATTCTGCCAAGACGTTCTTTCAAATCCTTCATAGATTCTGCCAGACAAAGAATCGCCATGATTTCTGACGCCACTGTAATAATAAAGTGATCTTCTCTTGTCACTCCATCCACCTTGCGGCCAAGCCCTACTGTTATATTGCGCAGCACACGGTCATTCATATCCACACATCGCTTCCAGACAATCTGCTTCGTATCAATATTCAGCGCATTTCCCTGTTGAATATGATTGTCCAACATCGCTGCCAGAAGATTGTTCGCTGATGTAATCGCGTGAAAATCTCCCGTAAAATGAAGGTTCAATTCATCCATTGGAACAACCTGTGCATAACCGCCGCCTGCGGCTCCTCCTTTGAGTCCAAAACAAGGACCTAAAGACGGCTCACGAAGAGCAATAATCGCTTTTTTTCCGATTTTCTCCATCGCCTGACCGATGCCGACTGTCGTCGTCGTCTTTCCCTCGCCGGCCGGAGTAGGATTGATTGCCGTTACTAAAACCAGTTTGCCGTCCGGTCTGTCTTTCAACCGGTCTATAAGTTCATCTGTGAGCTTTGCTTTATATTTTCCATATAAATCAAGTTCATCCGGCTCAATACCAAGTTTTGCGCCAACATTCTGAATCGGTTCCATTTTTGCCTCTAAGGCGATTTCAATATCTGATTTCATGATTACCTCCACATACATACATATAAACAATCTACGGAATGTTACTAATCGTACTATTCACAATTGATGTTGCAATTCATTATTATACCTTTTCTTGACTAACAATGCAACAAATAATCGAGAATAAATGCAAAGTATCTTTCCAATAAATGACAGTCCGGTTGACATTGATAGAGCATTCTCGCCCCGACAACATCTTCAATTTCATTAAATATCCATTGTTCTTTTTCGTTAATTATAAAATCTATTCCGACCATACCAAACGAAATAACATGACATATTTCTCGCACATAAGACAGATTTACTCCTGTCACTTCACAGGATTTCACTGCTCCACCGAGAGAAAAATTGGACTTAAATCCATTCTTTGCCGTTCGTTCTACAGCTCCAACAATCTGGTTCCCAATAACATAGACTCTGACATCTTTCCCCGGCCCTCTAACATAGGGCTGAATAATAAAATCTGATGTTCCTATCCCTTCCTGTATCTTTTTCCAGTCGTCTTCCATTCGAAAAACCTGTTTCCCGCCATGACCATCGACCGACTTGATGACGCAGCCACGGTAATCCACAAGTAATTTTTCAGATAATTTATTTACAGAAAAAGAAGCTGTTTGTATGACCGGAACAGAAGTATTTTGCTTGATATAATCAATGGTTTTTCCCTTATGATTACAAATTTTTGAGACAAAGGATGAATTAAAAACAGGAATCCCCCTATTTTCCAATTCTTCTGATAAAGCAGGTTGAATTGTCCGCACAATTGCAAAATCAGGAAATACCACACTGTTTTTTCTTACTATCGGCCACAATTGTTCTGCCAGTTTTAATTCAAATGTGATTCCATACTCTCGCCCAATCCGAAAATGCCAGTCAATATAATCCTGATTTCGGGCAGCCCCCTCTTTATCATAGATCAGCCACGCAAAACTCATCTTTTCCCTCCCCTTATATCAGCCACGATATATTGAAGGATTTCTCGAGCTGTATTTACACCTGTACAATCCATTAAATTTTTAAAATGGGCATTAGAATTAACTTCACAGACAAGCGGACCATCCTTACCAAAGAGCAGATCGACTCCTGCAAAATCTGCTCCTACTGCGCAGGCAGCCTGTATTGCTATCTTGCTCTCATCTGCAGTCGGCTGATAGGCTCTCATATTCCCTCCTGCTGTTATATTAGCGCGAAAATCATTGTCTGAATACCTTTCCATCGCACCGATAACACGATTACCAACTACTTGAAGCCGTATATCTCTGCCATGACTTTCCTTGATGTATTGCTGAAATAACAATTTGAACGAATGACATTCCTGTATGATTGTTTTACACTCAGTATCGTTTCGCGCCAGATAGACCTGCTCACCAAACGAACCATATGCCTCTTTTATGACAAGTGGAAATCCAAACCGTTCCCCTGCAAATTCTATAAAATCATAGTTTGTAAATCCAACTGTATCGTATGTCATAGGAACAATCATAGTATCCGGAGTCGGGATATCTTCCTTTTTCAGTGCCAGATATGTCTTCCTCTTGTCGTCACACACCTCGATACATGTACTGGAATTAAAGACACGAATTCCCAAGGATTCTAAAAATCCGGCAAGCAAAATATCTTTGTCCCAAAAGAGGACAAACTGCGGTTTTTCAACATTCTCCGTGACCGCACCGACAGGGATATCTGAATTTTTTTTATGTTCTAAGTGAATATTTAATGATTTGGCCTCTTTTATAAACAAATCCGATAACTCATTAAATTTTTCACTCTGCATAAATCCATTTGTAATCAACCATGCATGCATCACAAAAATCACCCATTCTCTTCCAGATAGTTTTCAAACTGTTCTTTTGACATGAGAATCTGTCTCGCTTTCGTTCCCTCTTCAGGACCCAC
>CAMVIN010000248.1 GCA_947167565.1 uncultured Clostridia bacterium
ACTTGGAAATTAACCGGCAACAGCACAGTTTCCAGCATTTCCGGTTCCGGAAGCATTGATTACAACGGTTATACCCTGACTGTAGGAAGTACCAAATACACAAGTGGAAGCATCGGTACTGTATCCGCATCCACTTCTAATTCATCTGGTACAACAGTATCGTCTACAGCAACAAAAAAAGTTACTTTCAAAACTGCCAAAAAGATAACCAAGCACAAAAAAATCAAAAAGAAAGCAATTTCCTATTCTGTTATTAAAAAATCAGATGGTGGCAAGGTTACTTATAAAGTGACAAAAGGAAAGAAAAAATATATTAAAGTGTCAAAAAAAGGAAAAGTTACTGTCAAAAAAGGTGCCAAAAAGGGAACCTATAAAGTGAAAATTACAGTCGCAAAGAAAGGAAATTATAAAAAATCAACTAAGACAATTAAGATTGTAATCAAATAAGCTAACTAACAGGATTCATAAGGGGCGCTAAAAAATGCGTCCCTTTTTAGGTATAATTTCTGTGCCATTCACATATTTTAATACGATGAAACATAACTATATTTTCTAAAGGGGATTATTATGAAACTATACCGACTATCTTCTCTTATACTCGTTGCTGCTCTGATTGCGGGAGGAATCCTGTATTTTCCTTTTCTTCATAGTATAAACAACTCTGCGGACATAACCTCTCACGCCACATCAATGAGTAATCCCGCTGATTTAAACTCCACGAAAACCGAAATTGTGATTCCCGCCAGAGACAGTTCTCCTACTGCCCCCGCTCTGAAAGCCGGTTACGCCTGTGTGATGGATGCTGAATCCGGAAGAATTCTCTACGAGAAAAAAGCAAATCAAAAAGCCCCCATGGCAAGCACAACAAAGATTATGACTCTTCTTTTAGCTTTGGAATCCGGGAAACTGGAAGAACCCGTAATTGCCAGTGCCTATGCCGCCTCTATGCCAAAGGTTCATCTCGGCATGCAGAAAGGATATCAATATAAATTAAAAGATTTATTATATTCTCTGATGCTGGAATCCCATAATGACACCGCGGTTGCCATCGCAGAACACCTCGCCGGCTCCGTAAACGCTTTTGCCGAACAAATGAATCGGAAAGCTGCCAAACTAAAGCTTACCAAAACACATTTTGTCACGCCAAACGGGCTGGATGCAGACGGACATTATAGTACAGCAGCCGATATGTGCCGCCTCGCCTCCTACGCCATGCAAAACAAAAAGTTTCTTGAAATTATCCGGACAAAAAACTATTCCTTTACCACATTAGACGGAAAGCATCAATATTCTCTCTCTAATAAAGACGCATTTCTTTCCTATTATGATGGTGCCCTGGGAATCAAAACCGGATTCACCGGAAAAGCCGGATATTGTTTTGTCGGAGCTGCTAGGCGAAGCGATGTAACCCTTGTCAGTTGTGTACTTGCCTGTGGATGGCCACCGAATAAAAGTTTTAAGTGGATTGACACCTCAAAATTAATGGACTATGGTTTTAATAATTTTTCAAAAAAAACTATCTCACCACCCGACATCTCCCACATACATATACCGGTTATAAAAGGAAAAAAAGAGTACGTCACCTGCTGTTTGCCCGAAAGTCTCACTCTCCTTACCGGTGCAGGCGACACGCTGAAGATCAACTGTTCCCTGCCAAAATCCCTATGCGCCCCGATAAGGCAAAACAATCCGGTGGGAACGGTTTCTTACTACATAAATGACAAATTATTTCAATCAGATGAAATTTTTCTTTCAGAAAGCATTGAAAAATCAGACATTTCTGATACAATAAGGAATGTATTACATTTGTGGATGAAAGCCTTTGGTTCTTCTTCATAACATATTTTTTTCAAAAAAGACTTTACAAGTGAAAAAAATCGTGCTATGATGTGTTCGTAACAGAACAAAGGTGTTCTCATTCATGAGAACACCTTTTTTGTTGTTCAGAATGAATTTCAAAGGAACGGTTGAATTCCACGAAGTATATCAATTCAACACAAACGTTTCGGAATGGAGGAAACTATGCAAAAAAGTATTATTCAGGAACTTTTTGGAACAAAAGTTTTCAATGATGATGTGATGCAGGAATACCTGCCAAAGAAAACCTACGCCGCTCTCAAGAGCACAATTGAAAATGGTGAGGAACTGCAGCCGGAAGTGGCAAATGTGGTTGCTCATGCCATGAAAGAATGGGCACTGGAGAACGGAGCTACCCACTACACTCACTGGTTCCAGCCGATGACAGGCGTTACCGCTGAAAAACATGACTCTTTCCTGAGTGACAAGACAGAAGCTCATGCGGTTCTCGAATTTTCCGGCAAAGAGCTTATTAAGGGCGAGCCGGATGCCTCTTCCTTCCCATCCGGTGGTCTTCGTGCCACATTTGAGGCGAGAGGTTATACTGCATGGGATTGTACATCTCCTGCATTCCTCAAAGAAGATGCGATTGGAACTGTTCTCTGTATCCCAACAGCATTCTGTTCTTATACGGGCGAAGCACTGGACAAGAAAACTCCTCTTCTCCGCTCAATTGAAGCAATTAGCAAGCAAGCCGTCCGCGTGCTGAACTTGATGGGCGAAGAGGATGTGACTTATGTTCGCTGCTCCATCGGACCTGAACAGGAATATTTTCTTATTGACAGAGATATGTTCCTCCAGCGCGATGACTTGATTTTTACCGGCCGCACCCTGTTCGGCTCTATGCCTCCAAAGGGACAGGAATTAGATGACCACTATTTTGGAGCCATCCGTGAGCGTCAGGCTGCTTTTATGAAAGACTTAAATGAAGAACTTTGGAAATTAGGAATCTTATCCAAGACACAGCACAACGAAGTGGCACCGGCACAGCACGAAATGGCACCGATTTACAATACAGCAAATATTGCAACTGACCATAACCAGTTGGTTATGGAAACCATGAAAAAGGTTGCCCGCCGTCATAATCTGGAATGTCTGCTGCACGAGAAGCCTTTTGCCGGAGTCAACGGTTCCGGTAAGCATGATAACTGGTCTCTGGTGACCAACACCGGAAAGAACCTTCTCAGCCCGGGACATACTCCTTATAATAACAAACAGTTCCTTCTTTTCCTTGCGGCTGTTATTGCAGCTGTTGACGAGCACGCTACCCTGCTGCGGTTGTCCGCTGCCAATCCGGGAAATGATCACCGCCTCGGAGCCGATGAGGCACCTCCGGCTGTCATCTCTATTTTCCTCGGTGAGCAGTTAGAGGATATCGTTGAACAGATTCTTGTGAGCGGTACAGCAACTCATTCCAATAAGGGTGAGAAAATGGATATCGGTGTACAGACAATTCCACCGGTGAAGAAAGATGCAACTGACCGCAACCGTACATCACCGTTTGCTTTTACCGGTAATAAATTTGAATTTCGTATGGTTGGTTCTTCTATGTCAATCGCCGGACCAAATACGATATTGAACGCTGCTGTCGCTGATCAGCTTCAGGAAATGGCTGATATTATGGAAAAAGCTGATGATGTTGATGCAGCAGTTGATAAATTAATTCATGACAAATTAAAAGCTCATCAGCGCATTATTTTCAATGGCAACGGATATTCGGATG
>CAMVIN010000249.1 GCA_947167565.1 uncultured Clostridia bacterium
TTTCCCTGCTGATTCTCAAACACCCTGTCACCACAGCAAACTCTAATGCATCATTGGTCTTAAGGCAAGACTCAAAAAGAGAACGTATGAAATCCACCATTTCCTGATAAAATCCCCTGTAATAGGCATTCTCCAGCGGCACATCATATTCGTCCAGAAGAATAATGACATTTTTGTTGTGATGTCTCGCAAGACAGGTAGAAAGAATCTTCAAGGCAGTGGAATATCTTCCCCTCTCTGTCTGCAAATCGTCCTCTGTTCTGATATCTTCCATCTTCTTTGGTTTCATAAGGTCACAGAACGCCTGTTTCTCAGCAATCGTCAGTTTATCTGAATCCGCTAAATATATATGCCGGTCAAACTCTGAAACAATTTCATCCCGAAGTTGTAAGATTGATGTCTTAAATTCCGGCTGCTTTGCTGACTTTAACGACAGTTTAATGACCGGATACTGCCCCATCTTCGCAAGTATCTTTTTATCAGCCCCCATAATCTTCTTCCCCTCAAAATACCTGCTGTTATCGACCGGATTACCATCGCGGTCATATTCCAGTTCAAAAAATGTGCGCAGCATAGAGAGTGCCAACGTCTTCCCAAAACGCCTTGGGCGGGTGAAAAGCGTCACTTTACCACCCTTTTCTATAATGTCATTGATAAGTATAGTCTTATCTATATAATACATATCTTTATCTATAAATTCTTTATAATTCTCATATCCTATCCCAATTTTTTTCATTTCCATCCTCCATTCCCGAACGCAAGAAACTAACTTATAACGACATTTTCCCACTACATTCACATATTTACTCTTTTATTTCCACTTCATAAACAGCAAGATCTCTCTGCAAAATTGTCATTTCATCTATCTTTTGCAGTGACTCGACATTGGAAAGATTTTGAATTTCAGCAAGCACCTCAGACTCTTTATACGGCAGAAACCGTTGTTTTAGCGCATCTTCGTCAAATTCTACTCCAAACAGCGTATATTCTTCCTCTTCCGGCATAAGCATGTCCCGCTCTACCAGCAGATATGTCTTCTTCCCGTTAGAATCCGGCATACTATTCATTTTCTCTATCATCCCTTCATCCATAACGTGTTCAGCCAAAACCGCAAAAAACTGGTTACAGTCTCTTATCAGAGATGAAAACGTAGTGAGCTGCCATTCATCATTCAAAACCATAATCACATTGGAATCCTTTGTCAATTCCGGTAGTTTGATATCGCTGCCGGTCGGAATCGTATATCCAAACGGAAATAAAATATGATTCATCATCACACAGAGCAATGTCAATAAACATAAAATCTTCGTTCTATATTTTTTGCCGTTCCCTTTCAGGACATAAGCCAAAAACTTATCGACTACATAAACTGCTGCCACAACAAAAAGCGGCATGAGATAGAAATAATAGCGATCCGCATATCGTCCCATCAGGAAAATATTGCTGAGTTTCACAATGACCAGCACCGTAGCATCAATGGCCAATATAAGAAAAACGATATGTTTCTTCATTACCCTACAATTATGCGGAAGATTTACAAAGAATCCTTTGATTCCCTTTCCGATCTTTTTCCAAAAATTCCAGTATTTTTCCTCATGCCGAAAAACAAAACTTACGCCGGCAAAAACAATCAGAAGAAAGATTACCCCAA
Organism: uncultured Clostridia bacterium; assembly: GCA_947167565.1. GTDB lineage: Bacteria > Bacillota > Clostridia > Lachnospirales > Lachnospiraceae > Eubacterium_F. The sequence continues at coordinate 1,652 of CAMVIN010000249.1, forward strand.
TCCACATATAAGTCCAAGTTATTATATTAGGGAAATAGGATGGTATTCCTGTAGTCTCTCCCACAATGCTGTGCACAGACAATTCGAGATCAAACAGAAATGGCATTTTTATTTCGGCCCCATATAGCGAAGGTCCTCCCTTCGCTTTGTTTACTGTTACCGGCCACACAAAAAACGCCAGACCGACCGCTCCAAGTTGCATAACGGAATTTATAATCGCAGACTTCCATTTTTTTGTAAAAAGCTGATGTAAGATAAATCCTCCTGTCATAAAAAACGCCAATAAATAGAAATAATAATGCGTCAATCCACCTAAAAATGTAATAACTGCAATAAAAATAAATTCCGGTATTACCCGATTATATTTTTTGTTATATGCACGACAGTAAAAATAAGTCAGCAAAACAGCAAACGCCGTCAGCATACTGTACATTCTCAAGTAAGCAAAGCAGTTTATTGCCGCCGTTGTACAGCCATACAAGAAACAGATGATAAGTGCCTTTTTTCTTGAACTCATCAATTCTCTTCCAAGAAGATAAAGGGCAATCATTGTGACAACAAAAAAGAATGCATTTATCCCAAATGCATACCACCAGGAAAACGTATCCGGAAAAAACGAACAGACTGCATGCAGTATCATGTTGCTGAGCGGTGGACTCAAATCGACAGACATATTGTGAGCCACAGAGCCAAACTGAAACTGCTGCCCACTCTGAACCTCTAAATAATTTCTAACGACCTGTCCATCTTTCCACTCATCAAAATTCTTGAGATTGCCATTATCATCCTCGCAAATCTGGTGTTCATAGTACGCATTAGCAAAACCGTACTGCCAGTTTTCATCGGCATGATATCCTTCTCTTTTCCAGCCAAAAAAGTAAGTAATAACCGCCAACTGTACGGCAATCATCGCTATTAATATAACAATTGCTTTCTTTTTGTTGCTAATTCTTTTCATTTTAGTTTTCTTTACTGCTTCCATCACTTATCCCCAATCTTATGTCTCATTTTCGTTTGATATTTAACTGGTGCGACCGTAGGATGATACAATTGCTGCTCTTCCATCCGGCATCTGTACCGGTGGTATCATATCATCCTGATACCCACTTTTAATTCTGGAAAAATTCTTCACGGTGGATTCATCTGTCCCTGCAAATACATATATTTTACCATTCGATGTATCATAACAGCAATACACAGATGTACCGGCATCTTTCATTCTGGAAGATGTCAGTACAATATTTCCACCTCCAAGTGAATTGTACATTGCACTCGACACCTTTTCCATGCCGGTTCCCGGTCCCGGATTCGTAATTCCATCATATTTAAACACCTGAGGGGAGTTTTCCAAACTTCCACTTGTTGCCACTGCCATCACCAACGCAGAACAGACGCTGTCCATCGTCGCCAAATCCTTGGTCTCCCGTGTTTTTTCCAAGTATGGTATAACAGCAAGCGCAACAACTCCAATAAGAATTGCCATAATGGCAATTACAATAATCAGTTCCACTAAAGAAAAGCCCTCTCGCTCTCTATATTGTTTCCATACTCTGGTTTCACATTTCATAATAGTGCATTCCCCCTCTCGATTACAATCTATTATCCAATTACTTACAATATATCCTTATTGTTCCTAAAAATCAAGTGCTAATTCTACTTTTCAACTTTGTTTTTCTATCTGCCATTCTCATCAGTTTTTCCCGTTCAAGTATCTTCCCACAATACAGCTCTTCTTACAGAAGCATATTCCATAGGACTTGACACCCATATATCCGTCTTCTAAGACTCCTTCCTCGTATCTTTTATCCCGAATCTGCCGATATGCCTCTTCAAGTCCGGCTTCCATCTCATTGAACTTCTTTCTCACCTTAACCTCAAAAAG
>CAMVIN010000250.1 GCA_947167565.1 uncultured Clostridia bacterium
TGACAGTGAGGGAGATATGAATCCATGACAGAGGTGGATATTGCTCTTGACAAAGATGGTTCTTATGATTTTAAAATATTATTTGGGGATACCGTTGATGTCACAAAACTTGACACCTGCAGTATAAAAAATGATTTTACCTTGCAGCTCAGTGAAAGTTCCATCGCGTCGCGAAAATCCGATACGGATCCATACTATGAATCCATTTTTTTTGTCTTTGATAAAAAGCATGAACACAACTGGTCAAAGAGTTGGAGTGTGGATAAAAATGCTCACTGGCATGAGTGCAAGGAAGAGGACTGTGACATAATAAATAACAATGAAAAAGATGGCTATGGGGCGCATACTTATGGCTCATGGAGTGTGACAAAAGAGGCGACTGCTACGACAAAGGGAGTGAAAACCCGCAAGTGTACCGTTTGTGGCTATGAAGAAAAAGGAATAATTCCGGCAACAGGTGCAACGGATGAAGGAACGATAAAAGGCGAGAAGAGTGGCAACAAAGATTCAGATGGCAAAACTACCGACAGTAGCGAGAGTACCGCTCCGACAGAGGGAGATACGCTGACCGATTCGGTAACAAATGGCGAGTATACCGTGACGAGTGACGGCACGGCGAATGGCACGGTGACATATTCCGCACCAGCTAAGAAATCAGTCACATCGGTGACAGTTCCGGACACTGTGAAAATTAAGGGAAAGAAATATAAAGTAACCGCGATTAAGGCAAATGCGTTTAAGAACAATAAGAAACTGAAAAAGATTACGATTGGCAAAAACATAAAGGCAATCGGAAAGAAAGCAGTTGTCAAAGTGCCAAAGAAGAAAAAGAAAGCGTATAAGAAGATTCTGAAGAAACGCGGAATCAATGGTAAGAAACAAAAAATAAGGTGATTAGGATTGTCGCCCCGCCGGTCAGAGGAAGTGCTGACCGGCGGGGCGGTTTATGTAATACGTTATAAAAAGACAGATAAATATTTGTGAAATTTTTCAAAAAATGAGAATTGCAGTTAGTTTTGATTTATGTTAGTATTTTATCAAAGCATTTTTGAGAGGGCGGTCTGCCCCTTGTCTTTTGTTCATGGAATAGATATTCCACCTGGTCTGATATCATGAGTTCATAGACTTCAATGCTTTTTGAAGTTCGTTTCGGAAATTCGAAAGTGGCAGAAGGCGGTTGATACAAAGGAAGCCGTAGAGCAGGCAGTGGAAGAGTGTATCAGAAAAAGTATATTAAAGGGGTTTCTCCTAAATAATAAGGCGGAGGTTGTCAGTATGAGTATTTTTGAATATGATGAAGAACTTCATTTGAGGACTTTGTATCAGGAGGGGAAAGAAGATGGTATAGAACAAGGTATATGGTGTGGAGGTGTGACATATATTCGTCGAATCTGTGAAATCATAAAACAATAGGCACCGGATTATGATGAGAAAAAAATTTTCAAGGAGATAGAAAACTCACCGACTATGATGGTGTGGGAAAAGCCAAAGTATCATTATGATAATTAGGATTGCTGCCCCGCTGGTCAGAGGAAAGTGCTGAACGGCGGGGCGGTTTTCTTTACATTATAATTTTTTTGAGAATTGGTAAAATGCACAAAAAACAACAAAAACAACTTATATAGGTGTTCAATCTGCACAATATCCATTAGATACTTTTACGAAAAACTAGAAAAAACCATTGCTTTCCTATAAATCATTTGTTATTATATCTAAACCAATAAACAAATCTGGTGCAGGAGGTTTTGAGCATGAAAAAAACAACAAAGAGGTGGCTGGCATTTTTGCTATCGCTGATACTTGTCTGTACATCGGTGGCAGGGACTCCGATACAGACCAAGGCAGGAAGTGGAACAGATATAGCGACTGCGGTATACATGGTCAATCTGGAAGAGCCGGATTCTGCCGTGACTGTTCTGAAAAAAGGTTCGTCCAGTCAGACCGGAGCAAGTTTCGATGCTGACAGCGGGGTGTTGACACTTACAAAAGGACTGGAGAACTTTGCCAGTAATGAGAGCGCATGGATGCATGAGTTTGATGACACATTCGGGAAAGAAAAGTATGCGTCCATCTATGCAAAAGGCGATCTTGTTATTGAACTTAAAAATGAAGATGACAGGACGATGCTCTATAACGGAAAGATATATCGGGGTGAGAATTCGCCGGAGATGCCGCGCGCATACGGAATTTATGTCGAAGGCAATCTTACAATCCGTAATGCTGCAGGATATGATGGTGATATATCATTTCTTGCGGAGGGGGCATATGTTTCAACCGGCATTTATTGTACCGGAAATCTCACTGTTGAGGGCTCAGAGGCGGGCACTCTTAAAGTAAGCGGAACAGGAGACTCCGGTTATGATGGCAGTGCCGGGATTTCGGTCGGGGATACAATCAGCGTATCGAATGCTGTTCTTACCGGCAATGGCGGCAGTGCTTCGGGTGAGCCGGGAGCAAGCAGTACGGGGATATCTGCGGGGACGATATATGTTGATAATGGCGCAAAGGTAACTGCTGTCGGTGGAGATGCGGATTGCGATACGGATGATAGTTCAGGTCTCATCGCACGGAAAGGTATTACGATTCAAAAAGGCGGAGAATTGACGGCAGAGGGGGGAAGTGCAAATGGAAGTTATGGCGTGAAAGTATCCGCCTCAGATGTTGATATTGTTGTCAGTGGAATCTTGAGGGCGACAGGTGGCGATGGTGTCGGAAGTACCAATACCGGTTCAAGTTACGGAATCTATAATAAATCCGGCAAGTTTTCTCTGGAGTCCGGCTCGGTAACAACAGCGACAGGAGGGACAGCAGTAGAATATTCGGCCGGCGTATATGTTGGTGATAAGGCGAACCTCGTCATTGATGATGAGGCTGAGTTTACCTTTGAACCGGGGAAAGTTCTTGGCGGTGGAAATGGCGCCTACAAAGTCTGCGTAAAAAACAGCGCGCTCACTTACAGTGTTAAGGCAAATGTTATCCGTGGACTTTATCCGTATTTGCAGACAAACGGTGAATACAGACTTGATACAATTGGAAGATATTTGGATGAAGAGAACTGGGGAATGGAAGACAGCGAACTGTTTGATCTTCTAAAGGAACTCGATGAAGTGAAGACGGTGAGTTATGAATTTGGAGAAATGTTTACCTTGAGTGAGCTTCTTTTTGAAGATTATTATAACCTCACAGAAAAAATAAAGAGTCATTATGATATCTATGCAATTACATTGGAAGATGCGAATAAAATAGCTGCGAATCAAATAACCGCGGACAGTGCAGTCCGCCACGAATTGTCAGAGGAAGTCTGTATAACAAAGGATATGGGATTTTGCCTTTGCTTTATTGCAAAACTGGATATTACCTATAGGCTGTGTGGG
>CAMVIN010000251.1 GCA_947167565.1 uncultured Clostridia bacterium
GATTTCTGTCCTTTTGCTTATCATGACGAGTTTCCATGCGCTGTTTCATGGCACATGGCTTCAGGAAAAAATGAATATAACAGTCGGGAATGCGAGCAGGCTGGTTGGAAGTGTTTTATTGGCTATATTCATCTGTTATATCATATATTTGATTTTGGATGCAAAGAAAAAAGGGGAAGATGTGGGAGAAGATGAGTTCATGCCATTATGGAAATGTTTTGTATTGATTATTATAGGATTGGCTTTGATTATTGGTGGGGGACAGGCAGTAGTCTATGGAGCAAAGGGGATTGCAAAATCTTTTGGAATGTCTGAAACTTTGATTGGACTCACGATTGTGGCGATTGGAACATCGTTACCGGAGTTGGTGACCTCTATAGTAGCAGCCAGAAAGGGAGAGACAGGTCTGGCTGTAGGAAATGTAATTGGTTCCAATATTTTCAATATTCTATTTATTCTGGGAGTTTCCTCCGCAATTCATCCGATTGGGGTAAATGTGGCATCTGTATATGATATGATAGTTCTAATTGGCATCAGTATTTTCGTGCTGTTATTTTCGTTACGGGGAAGAGTAATAGGCAGGTTAGAAGGAGTAGTTATGCTCTTCATATATATAGCAGATGTTATATTTGCGGCAATGCGCTGATTAAAAAAATATAGTTTATTTTCCTCTATTGAAAAACAATTTAAAATGTGTATAATAATAGGAAGGGCAATCTTTTTCTTTGCCCTTTATAACATTATCATTGTAATTATAGAAAAGAGGTAATAAAAGATGACTAAAATTGATATTTTTTCTGGTTTTTTAGGTGCCGGGAAGACAACACTGATTAAAAAATTGATTCAGGAGGCATTTACCGGGGAGCAGCTTGTTCTCATTGAGAATGAGTTTGGAGAAATCGGTATTGATGGTGGCTTTTTGAAAGATTCCGGTATTAACATTACAGAGATGAATTCCGGTTGTATCTGCTGTTCGCTTGTCGGTGATTTTGGAACAGCGCTGAAAGAGGTGCTGGACAAGTATCATCCGGACCGTATCATTATCGAGCCTTCGGGGGTAGGGAAACTCTCTGATGTCATTCGTGCAGTCTCTGGTGTGATGGAGGATAATCCGGATGTGGAGATGAATGGCTATGTGACAGTTGCCGATGCTACTAAGTGCAAGATGTACATGAAGAATTTCGGAGAATTTTATAACAACCAGATCCAGAGTGCCAAGACAATTGTGCTCAGTCGTACCGGCAAAATTGCGGACGAGAAACTAAAGACGGCGATTGATTTGATTAAAGAGAAAAATGACAAGGCAAGAATTATCACTACTCCATGGGATGAGATTGATGGAAAACAGATTCTTGGTGCTATTGAAGAAGATAATTCTCTCGAACTTGACTTGTTAGAGGAAGAAGATATTTGTCCTGTATGCGGTCATCATCATGATCACGACCACGAGGAGCATGAGCATCATCATCATGACCACGACCATGACCATGAAGAGCATGAGCATCACCATCATGACCACGACCATGACCATGAGGAGCATGAGCATCACCATCACGACCATGATCATGAACACTGTGGTCATGACCATCATCATCACCATCATCATGCGGATGATGTATTTACCAGTCTTGGTATGGAAAGTGCGCACAAGTACACAGAGGATGAACTCACAGATATTTTGAAAAAGTTATCCGCAGAAGACAGTGGGTATGGAAATATTCTCCGTGCAAAAGGTATTGTTCCGGCGACAGAGGGCGAGTGGTTCCATTTTGATCTTGTGCCGGGTGAGTATGAGGTGCGTCGTGGCAGTGCTGATTATACAGGAAGAATTTGTGTCATTGGTGCTGAGTTAAAAGACGAGGAAATTAAGAACATGTTTGGCTGTTAATTTGGAGGGTAATATGTTTGGAAATAAAGATATACCAACCTATCTGTTTACCGGATTTCTTGAGAGTGGAAAAAGTACCTGTATAAAAGATATTTTAGAGGAAGGTAATTTTCAGGATGGGTTAAAGACATTGTATATTCTCACAGAGGAGGGAGAATATGAAGTAGCTGAGGATCTGCTTGCGTACAACAAAGTTTCTGTGGCTGTTGTGGACGAAGAGGAAGAGTTTACTGAGGCGAAATGTCTGGAACTCTACAAAAAATACAAACCTGCCCGTGTTGTTATTGAAGTGAACGGCATGTGGGACTTAGATAAGATAATTCGTGAGATTCTTCCGGAAAACTGGGTGGTGGTGCAGACTTTTACAACAGTGGACGCCACGACTTTTCAAATATATATCAATAACATGAAGTCGCTGCTCATGTCGCATTTTCAGCAGTCGGATCTCGTGATTTTTAATCGATGTACAGCGGAGATGGATAAGGCGTCAATGAGGCGGAATGTAAAGGCCATCAATCGTCAGACACAGGTTCTTTTTGAGTCAGAGGATGGCAGTGTAGAGAGCAATATTGAAGAGTCGCTTCCTTATGACATTAACGCGGATGAGATTACTTTGGAGGATGACGATTTTGGACTTTGGTATCTCGATGTGAGTGAACATCCGGAAAAATATGAGAAGAAGACCATTATATTCAAAGGTCAGGTATACCGCAACCGGACATTTCCGCCGGATGCTTTTGTGCCGGCGAGAGCGGCAATGACATGTTGTGCAGATGATATTGCGAAAATTGGTTTTATCTGTCATTTCCAGGATGCGAATAAATTCGCAACCAATGACTGGGTGACTGTAACGGTAAAAGTGAAACCTGAATTTTCAAAGCAGCATCAGGCGCTTGTTCCGGTTTTGTACGCACAGAGGATGACACCCGCTGAGCCACCGGAGGAGGAAGTCGTATATTTCAGTTGACAACTGGACATTCCTTTTGGGGTATGATATAGTGAAGAGAGATGATGTTCTAAGGACAAATAAATTATGGAGGCATAGATATGGCTAAAATTCAGATGAAGACTCCGCTCGTAGAGATGGACGGAGATGAGATGACACGTATATTGTGGAAGATGATTAAGGATGAATTGCTCGTTCCTTATATTGACCTCAAGACAGAGTATTACGATCTTGGCCTGGAATACCGGAATGAGACAAATGACCAGGTTACAATTGACTCTGCCGAGGCTACAAAGAAGTATGGAGTTGCAGTAAAATGCGCGACCATTACGCCGAACGCAGCCCGCATGACAGAGTATAACTTAAAAGAAATGTGGAAATCACCGAACGGAACGATTCGTGCAGCACTTGATGGGACTGTTTTCCGCGCACCGATTCAGGTAAAGGGGATTGAACCTTGTGTGAAGAATTGGAAGAAGCCGATAACATTGGCGCGCCATGCTTA
>CAMVIN010000252.1 GCA_947167565.1 uncultured Clostridia bacterium
CCGTGTTACAAAGGGTTTTATGCAAACCAATATTGTAAGGAAAAAGATTTTGGAGATAAAATTAGGGATCTTGTACCAGATGAAAATGGACGTTGTATTGTTGGTAATATTGAATTGTATTATCATAGAGAGGGCTTTTTTTCAAATGAACCGCAGGTAAATGATTTTCCGGTGACGGTTGAAGGAGATAGGTTTACCGTTGACGACTATAAAGCGGAAAGTGATCAGGAAACTCAAAATCACAAGTTGTTGATTAAAGAAATTTCTGGTTTGGACAATTCAGATGCTATTTGCCATGTATCTGAATACCAGGTAGGAAATGAGATTTATGGAGTGTGCAATATTGGACATGTTTTTAAGGAAGACTTATGTCCTCAGGATGTGATTCAATCATATTACTATAAAATAATACCGAAAGAAAATCGTCTTGAAATAATTAGTGAGACGAAGTCCTGTATAGCGATTATGACAACAGAATCCACTGTTATTTATCAAGATAACATGAATATTGTTCGAAAAAATATTGAATCGGGCTCAACAGATATACTTTATACACGAAAGAAGACGGAAGAAAATATGAAGATTAGTGTCCATGAAGAGTTTCTTCAAATTGAAGAAGGGATTGAATATAGTTTAGTAAAATGGAATTAAGAAGGAGAAGGGTACAGCGAAAGATGATTTATAAAATGTGCACAACCGGAGGATGTTGCAACGGATGGAATTGGATTCCGGATAGTTGTGAATAAGTAGTTCAGAATAAACGCTCTCTTGTCATAAAATCAAAATCGTGGTATATTTACTAAGAGATAAAAGCGATAGGAGATTGTTATGCATTCATATACGGACGAAGAATTAAAGAAGATTCAGCAGATCAGTCTTGATATGGCGTCAGTGTTTTGGGATTTTTGTAAGGAAAATCAGTTGACGGCATATTTTTGTGGTGGCGGCTGTATTGGTGCGCTTCGCCATCAAGGATTTATTCCGTGGGATGATGATCTTGATTTTTTTATGCCGCGCGATGATTATGAGAAGTTTATCCGGCTTTGGAACTCCTATGAGCCGGGACAGTATATGGCATTGTCGGTTCAGGACAAAGAACATATGGATCACAATTTATTTGCGACTCTGCGCAATCGCAACACAACGCTGATTAAGCCGTACCAGAAAGAACTCGACATTGTTCATGGTGTGGTGCTGGATATCATTCCGCTGGATGGCTATCCGGATTCTTCTTTTCAGAGGAAGAAGCAGGTAATTTGGGCATATATATACTCCCTGTTCTGTGCGCAGGTCGTGCCGGAGAAGCATGGCGGACTAATGGCACTTGGAAGCAGATTTCTTCTTGGGATTTTTAGAAGCCGGAATGTGCGCTATCGGATTTGGCGAACAGCGAAGAAGCATATGACGCGCTATCGGATTCAGGACTGTGAGGGGATTACGGAATTGTGTTCAGGACCCGGCTATATGAGAAACTGGTATGATAAGCGCTGGTTCCGGACTTATAAAGAGGTTGCTTTTGAAGACCGCCTTATGCCGATTCCGGTGGGGCATGACGAATATCTTCATGTTGCCTTTGGAGATTTTATGCAGTTACCCCCGAAGGAGAAGAGGGTGGCGAATCATGATTGTCTGTTTTTGGATTTAGATCATCCATGTGAGAAGTATCGGGGGAGCAAGTATTATAATGAAAGAAACTGAGAAAAATATTACAATTACGATTGCTGTTGTTGCATTCAATGAGGAAAAGTATCTTCCGGCGCTTCTTGAAGATATTAGAAAACAGACCTATGAACATAACAAGATAGAAGTATTGCTTATAGACAGTATGTCAGAGGACAGGACTGAGCAGATTATGAGGGAGTTTGAAAAAAAATATTCTGGGGATTATCTGGGAATCCGACTTCTAAAAAATGAAAAGAAATTGCAGTGCTGTGGTTGGAATGTGGCGATTCGCAGTTTTTCTACAGATGTGTTGGTGAGAGTGGATGCCCATGCTCATATTCCGGAGGATTTTATAGCGAAGAATGTAGCGCAGATGCGGCAGGGCGAGATGGTCGCCGGTGGAGCAAGACCAACCCGCTCGGAGAGCGATGATGTGTGGAGCAGAACACTTTTGATGGTGGAGGACTCTCTGTTTGGCAGCAGTATTTCGGATTTTCGCCGAAAACGGGAAAAATCCTACGTCAAATCCATTTTTCACGGTGCTTATCGGAGAGAGGTTTTTGAAAAAGTCGGCGAATTTAATGAAAAACTGGGACGAACCGAGGACAATGAGTTTCACTATCGTATCAGACAGGCGGGATATCGGATTGCTCTGTCGCCGGATATTATTTCCTATCAGTATATCCGGCCGACCTTTCGCAAGATGCTGAAGCAGAAGTACGGGAATGGGTACTGGATTGGCTTGACTCTGGGTGTGTGCCCGGGGTGCTTGTCGATCTACTACTTTGCGCCGATTACTTTCGTGTTCGGGATTCTTGCCACAACGGTACTGGCTGTCGTTGGGGTTCCGCAACTGGGAATTCTTATGTGGAGTCTTTATGCATTGCTGGCAGTTGGCATGACTGTTTTTTCTATGATAGCGGAAAAGAAAAAGGGGAATTCATGGGGGATACCAATGTTGGCTCTGCCGATTTTGTTTTTTCTTCTGCATATCAGTTATGGGGTGGGAACTATCATTGGATTGTGTAAATTGCCCGGGTGGCTAAGAAAGGAGAGAGCGTGATGACTGAGGAGAGAGTAGATATTTTTGACCGGATTATGTATTTGAAAATCTTTCGGTTTCTCTGGCCTTTTTATAAAAAAAATAAAGCGGCTTTATTATATTTGTTCTTCGGAGCATGCACAACAGCGGTAAATCTTGGAGTCAGTGCACTTTTCTGGTATGTATTTGGATGGCAGAACGTAAAGTGGCAGACGCCGTTTGGGGTGTTTTCCGCCGGAACATTTTTTGGAAATGTTATTTCTATCTTTCTGGCGATTGTGTTTGCCTATGTGACAAATAAGATTTACGTGTTTGAGTCTGAGACACATGGGATGAAAGAAATGTTTGCGGAATTTGCAAGATTTCTCGGGGGACGTATTTCCACAATGGTAATCGAACTCGGAGGAGTTCAGTTGGCTGTCTGGCTTTGGCCGGACAATGGAACATTACTTTTTGTCGCCAAGCTAATTACACAGGTGCTTGTCATAGTGATTAATTATTTTATCAGCAAATTTCTTGTCTTTAAGGGACAAAAGAGTGCAGAGCAGAGGAATTAAATAAAAAATTTCAGCCTGCCATGTAAATATCACGTAATTGACATAGAATTGACTTAAAATCTGAAATATGATTGC
>CAMVIN010000253.1 GCA_947167565.1 uncultured Clostridia bacterium
ATAGAAGGCTTGCTTACTCTTTTAAGTTCTCTAACTGTCAAACTCGGGATTATACCATCTAATTCTTAATAATCCAACCGCTGAATCTGATTTATCACATTTTCACTTTTTAAATTACATGCATAAGTCTCAAATTGATTGCCTTTTTTACGCTGGCAGCTACGCCCATTGTGGACTCTCATTACAGATTGGCGGCATACCCATCACACCGAAAAAAGCCACCAACCGAATAATGATTAGTGGCTTTCTCCAACACTTTTCTCAAATAATATTTAACTTTGTCTTTATTGCATCTTGCAATAATTGTGAAAAGTTTAAATTTGCCTCTACTGCTGCTTCATTCATCCATTCCGGAATCGTGAGCGTCTTTTTCACTGACTTGGTATTGTTCCTTTTCTGATACTCCAACGTATCACATGCTATCCAGTTTACAAATGAGTTCTCGTCCTTTGCCAGTGATGTCACCTCCGAAGCTCTTGGAATATCCTTTTTATCCCTTTCGTAACTATACATTGTAAACGCGAGTACATCTTCAGCCATATAAATGGCATCTGCCAGCGAATCTCCGCTTGTATAGCAGCCCGGAATATCCGGAAAGATTACAGAGTATAAGCCTCCTTCTTCCTCAGTAAAAACCGCCGGATAAACATATTGTGACATACTTTCCCTCCTTTTTTATTTGCTGAAAAGTATTGAAATCTCAGGTTCTTATTTTAGCCCCGAATCTTTCATGATACTGTGCGCCGTTCCTTTGGCCAAGTCTTTGCTTGGATGTCTCGGCACCCTGAAGCTCTTTTTTGTAACCGGGCTGTACCATTCATCATGTTCCTTACCGTGCTCTTTTATGTAACAGCCAATTTTCTTTAGCTTCTTTATCATTTCAGATACTTTCAATACTCTCATCCTGCTTTCTTAGTTATACAAGCATTATAACACGTGTTTGTACGTATGTCAAGATTCATCTTCACTTTTTCTATACATGTCCTTTTATGTTTACATAAATAATGATATTTTATATATTCATCTTCATGATATATCCCCATTGTTACATACGGCTTAGTGATAGTACCTTTTAAAGATTTCGGGAAAAATGATAACAACTCCGCTAACTCTTCCATTGTAAACTGCGTTGGATTTATGTCCAGTTCTTGAATATATCCTTCCGACAAACATCTAAAATTATTATCTAAAACCTTTTTACCACACCATTCAAAATGCGTTATAGACGATTTAGCAACCGGACTCAAAGATTCTATTTCCATACCACCCCAGACAGCATCAGTCCACTCCACCTCCAACGGGATTTACCTTTGCTGTCAAATCAATCACCGTCAATTTGGCAACCATTGTAACCGCAACCATTTTTCTATTATAGTCAAAATTGCGGGTTTCTTCATAACGATTCATAATTATATTATCAATCGCTTTTTGTTTTTCCTCTCCACCAAGAAATGTTATGTTTGCCGTTCCCATAACGCATTTATATCTCATTGTAACATCTTTCTTTTCGGCGATGCAATCCATTTCCAGAGGAATATCCATCTCAAAGGAACACTTTTGGTTCTTTTTCATCAGTTCATATTTTCTTCCGGCCATTGCTCCATGCACATAAAAATCGACTTGTTTGTCCAACACAGTATAGGCAAAATTGAGCGGGACAATATAGGGGAAATCCCCATCCACCAAACCTATCCTGATAATATTACAATCATCAATAATGCCAATGATTGTGTCAAAATCAGTTACTTCTCTGTCCTTTCTTCTCATTATCATTACCTTTCATTTTGAGGATATTAAACCTATTTATCTATAATATAGCACATATATAATAAATTATCCACACAAAAAAGAGTCCCGGTTTTTATATTACATAGGGAAATATATGCTTACTCTCATCCTTTTCCCATGAACATCCCACGATATAGTTCCCTTATTTTCTTCCACTACTTTTTTCATATTCCTGATTCCGTAACCATGATTCTCTGCATCCTCTTTTCCTGTCTTCGTTATATCGGTATCCGGATTTGAAATTGAATTTTCCATAAAAATACAAAGTTCTTTCTCATCCTGTTTTATTTCCAGCCGGAATACTTTATCCCCACATGTCTCCAAAGCTTCCTTGGCATTGCGAAATCCATTGGACAATAAAACACAAAGAGACATCTCATCTATCGGAATTTCCTCATCAAATTTTCCCAAAAAAGAAAAGTTCCAATCCGCCTTCTCCATATTCTCTCCAAAAACATCCATAATAAGAGAATCTGCAATAACATTTCCGGTGATATTCATTGTCTTTAATATTTTTTCGTCCTGAATTTTCTGTATGTACTCTTCTATTTTCTCATATTGTTTTTGCGAGGCCAGAAGTTCTAATACCTGAAAATGCTGTTTTACATCATGACGAAACCCTTTCAGTTGCTCGTACCTTGCCTTAGACTGCTCAATATATTGCGTCTGTGCGTGGAGATAGTTGCGGTTCACTTCACTGATTTTTTCCAAATATCGTTTTTTCTGAACTGTATTTTCAAGATAAAAGAAAATAATAAGCATAATAATAACAACTAAAATACAAAAGAATACAGAGATTCTCTTTAAGGTCGGTGTCATTTCTTCTAAATAAAAGCCTTGTACAAAGGCAAACAAACTGAGAATAGTGAACAATCCCACGCAGAAAAGAGAAATCTCTTTTTTTGATAAGTCAGAAAAGAACTCTGCCACCTTCCACTGTTTTTTTTGAATCAACCTGCACACAACACACAAAATAACAAAACCAATAGCACCAGCTAACAGAATATAAAAATCTGATCCAAGTTCCGACGCATCTGATACAGGAAAAACATACATCATGCTCCATATCAGATTGTCTATTATCTGTATGCAAAAAAAAGTCAGAACCACATGCCTGACATAAACACGTTGAAAATATAGCAGCAACAATATAGTAATCCATATGAACTCTGTATATATTTCAGAAATTTCCACCAAATGGCAAAGATAACCTACTGTTCCCGCCAAAAACACTGCCGAAATGCGCCACATCAAATTTCTTTTTCTTAAACCAAACAGGAACTTTCCTATCAAAATAAATTCCAGGCTTCCTATTGTACAAAAGTAAATCCACTGATAAAAACTCATTATCGGCACCTCATTTTTCCTTACAGTATAATTCGTTAAATTTATTATACTTTACCTTATTTTGTTTGTAAAGAAAGAACAAAGACCAAAATCAATTTCATTACAACAATTACTTTTTCTATTATTGAATTTTTTTCAACACTCCCTTATCCATCTCATACACCTCATCGCACAGCACATCAATA
>CAMVIN010000254.1 GCA_947167565.1 uncultured Clostridia bacterium
ATTCCGTTTGTGCAGGAAGTTGTCAGTGTGGCGACTGCCCTGAAGAACTATGCTCCGAGAACAGATGTCGCAATTGAACTTGGTGGTGAAGATGCTAAGATTATATACTTTACTGGTGGAATTGAGCAGAGAATGAACGGAATCTGCGCCGGTGGCACAGGCTCCTTTATCGACCAAATGGCTTCTCTTCTCAAAACAGATGCAGCAGGTCTCAATGAATATGCCAAAGATTACCAGGCTATCTATCCCATTGCTGCACGTTGCGGCGTATTTGCCAAAACAGATATTCAGCCGCTTATCAATGAAGGGGCTGCCAAGTCGGATCTTGCTGCCTCTATTTTTCAAGCAGTTGTCAACCAGACGATAAGCGGGCTTGCCTGCGGTAAGCCAATTCGCGGCAACGTGGCATTTCTCGGCGGTCCTCTACACTTCTTGACTGAGTTAAAGGCTGCATTTATCCGCACACTTGGCTTAGAGGGTGACGCAATTATCGCACCGGAGAACTCCCATTTATTTGCCGCAAGCGGAGCAGCAATGAATTCAGAAGGCGAGAAGTCAACAACACTCTCCTCTCTTCTAAATAAGTTATCTAACGAGATTCATATTGAATTTGAGGTAACCCGCATGGAACCGCTGTTCAAAAGCGAAAAAGAATACCAGAACTTCTTAGATGATCACAGCATTCATACGGTTGCCAAGGGAGATTTGTCCAAATATGAAGGAAATGTTTTTTTAGGAATTGATGCCGGTTCGACAACAACAAAAGTTGCTTTGGTAGGTGAGGACGGTTCACTGCTCTACTCATTCTACGACAACAACAACGGCAGTCCTCTTAAGACAACTATCAAGGCAATCAAAGAAATCTATGAGAAACTGCCGGAGAGCGCAGCGATTGTCCGCTCCTGCTCCACAGGTTACGGAGAAGCTCTGATTAAGTCTGCTCTGATGCTGGACGAGGGAGAAGTGGAAACTGTATCGCATTACTATGCAGCCTCATTCTTTGAGCCAAAAGTAGACTGTATTCTTGATATTGGCGGTCAGGATATGAAATGTATCAAAATTAAGAATCAATCCGTTGACAGCGTTCAGCTCAACGAGGCCTGTTCCTCCGGTTGTGGTTCATTTATTGAGACCTTTGCGCGCTCACTGAACTACGATGTAAAGGATTTTGCAAAACTTGCTCTTTTCGCAGAAAATCCGATTGATCTCGGTTCCCGCTGTACCGTATTTATGAATTCCAAGGTTAAGCAGGCACAAAAAGAAGGGGCAACCGTAGCTGATATTTCTGCCGGTCTGGCCATTTCTGTCATCAAAAATGCTCTTTTGAAGGTTATCAAACTGACCGATCCGAAAGATTTGGGGACCAATGTCGTTGTACAGGGAGGAACTTTCTACAACGACGCGGTACTCCGCAGTTTTGAGCGCGTATCCGGCTGTAAGGCAGTTCGTCCGGATATTGCCGGTATCATGGGAGCATTTGGAGCTGCTCTAATTGCCAGAGAACACTATGAAGAAGGAATGGAGACAACCATGCTCTCTCTCGAAGATATTATCAATCTTCGGTTCGAGAGTTCTATGGCACGCTGTAAAGGCTGCACCAATCACTGTCTTCTCACCATCAACCGTTTTACCGGTGGTCGTCAGTTTATTTCCGGTAACCGCTGCGAAAGAGGTCTTGGTAAAGAGAAGAAACATACCGACATTCCAAACCTTTATGAATATAAACTAAATCGTATTTTTGATTACTATAAGCCTCTCTCTCCGGACGAGGCTGTTCGCGGAAAAGTGGGAATTCCCCGAGTTCTAAATATGTATGAAAACTATCCGTACTGGTTTACATTTTTTACCGAACTCGGCTATGAAGTTGTACTATCACCAGTTTCCTCACGAAAGATTTATTCACTTGGAATTGAATCCATTCCAAGTGAATCCGAGTGTTATCCGGCAAAACTGGCTCACGGACACATTTCCTGGTTACTGAAACAGGGCGTTGAGTACATCTTCTATCCCTGCGTACCGTATGAACGCAAAGAATTTGACGATTCCGGCAATCATTACAACTGCCCGATTGTCACTTCGTATGGAGAAAATATCAAAAACAATGTAGAAGAATTAAATAATCCAAATATCACTTTCCAAAATCCTTTTGTATCATTTGAGAGTGATAAAATTCTTGCGGATGAATTGGTCAAATATCTCGGAAAAGAAAACGGTATTTCTGAATCAGAGATTCGCAATGCTGCTCACAAAGCGTACGAAGAGCTTCAGAAAACCCGCAGAGATATTCAAGAAAAAGGCGAGGAAGTTCTACAGTGGATGAAAGACAACAACCGACGTGGTTTTGTTCTTGCCGGTCGTCCATACCATATTGATCCGGAAATCAATCACGGAATTCCGGAATTGATCACATCCTATGATATTGCTGTCCTATCTGAAGACAGCATATCTCATCTGGCTCAGATTGACCGGCCTACAATAGTAATGGATCAGTGGATGTATCATTCCCGTCTGTACGCAGCAGCAAGTTATGTGCGTACCCGAAAGGACCTGGACATGATTCAACTCAACTCTTTTGGCTGTGGTCTTGATGCCGTCACAACAGATCAGGTTAATGACATTTTGACGGAATCCGGTAAGATTTGTACGGTACTAAAAATAGATGAGGTCAACAATTTAGGCGCTGCGAGAATCCGTATTCGCTCTCTCATCTCCGCAGTAAATGACAGAGAACGAAAGGGAATCGAGCCTCATGTGACAAACTCTGCTCACAACCGGGTTGTATTTACAAAGGAAATGCGTAAAAATTATACGATTCTTGCTCCTCAAATGTCACCGATTCATTTCGAGATGCTGATACCGGCGATGGCAGCTTGTGGATACAATTTGGTACAGTTACCAACAGGAGTTGGTGAACTGGATTACGGTCTGAAATATGTCAACAATGACGCCTGCTACCCTTCTCTGCTTGTTGTCGGTCAGTTTATGAAAGCACTTCTCTCCGGAGAATATGATTTGGATCGAACAGCTCTGATTATTACACAGACGGGTGGCGGCTGTCGCGCGACAAACTACATCGGATTTATACGTCGTGCACTGAAAAAGGCCGGAATGGAACAGATTCCAGTAATCTCCCTGAGTGCAGGAGTAGAGTCCAATCCAGGCTTTAAGATTAATTATCGCCTGTTAAAAGGTGCTATTCATGCCCTGCTCTATGGTGATTTATTTATGCGTGTCGTGTACCGTACACGCCCATATGAAAAAGTACCCGGCTCCGTCAACGCTTTGCATGATAAGTG
>CAMVIN010000255.1 GCA_947167565.1 uncultured Clostridia bacterium
AAAAAAGGCATTTATTTCTCTGTGTTTGTCCAAAGAAGCAACGGCCATCTCGAAATAAGTATCACTCGCCCCTCTTACCGCCGAATCCAACCCCTGGATCCCTGCCGCCTTATCCCATGCAGCATTAAGTTCTATTATCGCTTTTTCCATAATTGCGGCTTTTTCACGAAATAGTTTCGTCGCATCGGATTCATCACTCTGAACAGCTTCATAATCTTCCTTGGCCTTTTTGTCGATTTCCAACGCCTCATCAATCAACGCTGCCAAATCGCTCAAACCGTCATTCTCATCACTTTCTTCCGCCGCCTGCAGTCCGTTATCCTCCGCAGCAGCAACGGTCAATGCAGTTTCTGTCTCAGCGGTGTCCGCATCGGGTTGCTTCGGCATCAGCTTTGGAAGAATGGCAATGCCTGCAATCACAGCAAGCGCAGCTATCGCAATGAATGCCTTTTTTGAGCCATTCGTTTTCACAGTCTGTTGAACCGGACGCGACCGGTCCGCATCACTGATGCTCTGTCCGCAATACCGGCAGAACAACGCGTCGTTACTAATCTGTTTCCCGCACTTAGGGCAATTCATGTTTTCCTCCTTAAACAAAACCTTCTCAAAGTATCAAAACTGCACTTGACATCATCAACCTCCCTACGAAATGGCAGACCCGCATTTCTCGCAGAACATTGCTCCCTCCGTTACCGGAGTGCCGCATGCAGGACAGGTTTTTGTTGCCGGCGCGGCATCAGGCTGTGCGTTCATCCCGATGGAACTGAAGTCTCTTTCCGCGATGGTTCCGCCGCACTTGTTACAAAACGCGCTGTCCGAGGTAATGATGGCGCCGCAGTGCTCACATAATGTCTTTCCGTCAAGGCTCAGCCTGTACTGGTGCCAGAGTTCTTCCTTCTCCATACATTCCTTGAACGCAACAACCTCATCATAAAAATCTGCAGTCTCTTTGTCCTTGTTGGCTTCGAAGTACTTTTGTCCAAGCGCATAAACAGCGTTCTTGATTGCTTCTGCAGCAGCCTTGTGGTTTTGCTCGGCCTGTGCCGCCTGCGGTGACACAGGCGTTGCCGTTGAAGCATTTGTTTGGTTCATGGTCGTATTCGGTATTAAATCACGTAATCCCATTGTGTCATCCTCCTTGTCTTTTTAAAATGCTCCGAGGAACTGTGTCAAAGCGCCTCCGCCAAAAACCAATACAATCACAATTAAAACCAGCACCCAGACAAATTGCGCGATTGCCCAGTTCTTGCGCGAGCGGTTGTCCGGCGAGGAAGAAAGCGCCCAGACAATCAGCATTATCATCCCCACCACCGGAATACTCGTCACAATCATCGTCAACATCCACCGGCCGACTGTCATTTCCTGCGGCGTGTAACCGATGTTGTTAATCGTTACCGGACCACCCGGATTCTGTACCGCCTGTGGCTGTGGCGCCTGATTCATCTGCACATTTCCCGCCGGCGCCGCACCGGAGACGTTCTGCGATTGTCCGCAAAACGGGCAAAACGTGGCTCCAGCATTAATCGGTTTTCCGCAGCTCGTGCAAAAGACCTGTTGTTGTGTTGCATTTGTGTAATTCGTATCCATCATTCCTCTCCTTTCAAAGTGACATTAGTGGTCTATTATTATTCTTTTAATATGTAACTCTTCCGCTGATATCCGATACCTCGACACGCGAGACATCAAAATCATTCATATCATGAAAGAGATCTTTTAAGTCAATCGAGAGTCCGAACCAGTCCAGTAAACCGCCCTGTGATTGATTGATTTCTACCGGGACCAGATACTCTCCGATTCCCATGCTGCTGTCGAATGAAATCATTCTGGACTGATAGTCAAATTCGTGTTCCTCTGAGTCTACAATGCCCAGCCCCGTATATGTCTGATGCAAATTGATAAAGAACTCACAACTACTGTTCAGATTGGGGTATCTCGGAATCACATAAACATATACGGGTGTATAATAATCACTGTGAGCTTCCACATTGTAATCCGGTGTAATCTTTCCGGTCTCTTCATCCCATGTATATCCGGTAAAATTGCTTGTAATATCCCCTGCGTTTTGTTTTTCATTGGCGGAACACTGGATATCATACAATAACAACAAATCATCCACCGTGGATATCGTCACGTCCAGGTCAGCGACCTCACTGTAGGCGGCATCCAGCTTGTCTTCCTGTTCCAAATATGCAACCTCGTACTCGTCTAATTCATTAAAGGCAATGACTGCACTTTTTACCGTGCTTGCCTGCGCAAACCGGTTCGTCGTGTCAATCGATGCGATTAATCTGTCAACTTCTTTTGCTTTACTTTTTCTCGCACTTATAATTCCTTCCGCTTCCCTGTATGCGCTTAATAGCGCTTCACGATTGGCAACCTTCGATTTTTTGGAATCCGAAAGATTATTGTAATCACCATACAGTGACACAATCTCTTCGGCATTCGCCGGTACATCAGTCGTAAGCTTCGCAATCCTGTCTTCGATTGCTCCGGTGCCCGTGCCCGCGGCAGGCCCCAAAATGACTGCAATCAGAATAGCAACAACTGCGCATGCCCCAATAATATATGGCAGCTTTTTGTTCTCCTTCATCGCTGAAACCGGATTCTTTGTTTCTGTTCCCCCGTTCAACTGGTACCCGCACTTCGTGCAAAAAGAAGCCTTATCGTCAACCGGATTGCCACATTTGATACAATACTTCATTTGCATATTCCTCCTCGTTCTGTTCTAAACCTATATAACAAATGTCTCGCTATATACTAAGACAACAGAACCGCCCCCGTCTTACATAGCAATTAGTAATTTTTATAAAAATAATTCTTATGCTCTTTTATACTCAAATATGATATATTATTGTAACACAAATAGATATATGTTTGTAGTATATTCATATTATCATTGTCAATCTAAAATTGTCGGGAGAGGTTGATGATGAGAAAAGACACAATTATCATAAAAAAACGCGGCGAAGACGGAAGCAAGGTGATTACCGTCCGCATTAAAGAAGATACGCTAAAGGCGCTTGATGATCTGGCTGCGGAAAGCAACTACAGCCGCAATGAGTTAATTAACATCATATTAAAATACGGGGTAGAGAATATAGAAATCCGATAGATTACACAGGTGACGAAGGCATGTGTCATCAGTCCACGCTGTCGAGCTTTAAGACGCTTAAGAAGGCGGATTGCGGGACCTCGACCACGCCGATTGAGCGCATCTTCTTCTTGCCTTCCTTCTGCTTTTCTAAG
>CAMVIN010000256.1 GCA_947167565.1 uncultured Clostridia bacterium
ACTGTACGGTTAAAGATCAATTGAGCATTGGAAATAAAAATCTTATTGGAGCAATGGCTTATGTTAATACAAAGTTAATTGATAATACGCTGGTCTCAGCTCCAATGTCTCAAAAAAGGGTTTTATCGGATAATATGCTTAATACACTACTTTGACAGATAAATACATGGATAGTAAAGCGAGGAACAACTATGTTATTATCAGGAACATCATCTCCGGTTCATACACCGGATATTCCGTATTCTGAGAAAGTATGTGAATTTTTAGATGCTTTCTCCAGAGCAATAAGAAAACAGAAAAAGGCAAAAACTATGGCAGATGTTATGACATTTGCCTTTTTTATTCGTAGGGGAAATCTTGAAGTTTTAAAGAGAGAATATAAAAAGAAGCACGGGAATGAAATCCGTATGGGCAGGGGACTTGTTTTTCACATTGCCCCATCTAATGTGCCCATGAATTGTATGTATACGTATGTGTTTGGCCTTTTGTCCGGCAATGCTAATATCGTTCGTGTTCCTTCTAAGAATTTTGCTCAGGTGGATGTTTTGCTCGAGATTTTAGAGGGCTTGTTTAAACTTGACGAGTTTCAGGAAATTAAGGAGAGAACTTCTTTTGTTCGTTATGACAGAACCTCAGACGAGACGGTTGGATTTTCGAGGCAGTGTGATGTACGTGTGATCTGGGGTGGGGATGATACAATAAAAAATATTCGCAAGGCGGAGATTTCGCCGCGAGCAAAGGAAATTACATTTGCAGACCGATATTCTTTTGGCGTGATATCAGCAAAGGCGGTTGTGGAGGCAGATGAGGAAGAACTCGGTCGTCTGGCGCGGGATTTTTATAATGATACATGGCTCATGGATCAAAATGCGTGTTCTACGCCTCATTTGATTTGCTGGAGGAAAGATGTTAATGTGGAACTGCTAAAAAAGGGAAAAGAGAAGTTTTGGAATGCCTGCGCTAAAGAGGCGGTGCGGTATGAAGCAGAAGATGTTAAGATGAGTGAAAAGCTGCTCTTGCTTCTTGAGAGCGTGATAGGTATGCCGGAAGTGATTTTGGTTAAGCGGTATGGAGATAACCGGCTTTTTGTCTGTCAAACAGATCAACTGAGCGACCAGTGTACAGAGAAACTCAGGGGAAAGTACGGATTGTTTTTTGAATATGAGTTTGAGAATTTTGATGAATTGTTGGCATTAAACGATGACCGGGTGCAGACTTGTGCGTATTATGGAATTGCCGCGGAAAAATTGGCGGATTTTGTCGGGAGATATTCTTTTCGCGGGATTGACCGGATTGTTCCGTTTGGGAAAACATTGGATATAGGTCCTGTATGGGATGGCTATGATCTGATTTCTGAAATGAGCAGGGTTGTCAGTGTGAGTTTGAACAGGGGGGAATAAGTGATATGAATGAGTTTTTAGAGTGTGCCCCATATTCGTTAGAGCGGGAGAAGAAGAATGAACTCTTTTTAAAAAGGATGAACGAACTGACTCAGGTTCATTATAACAATTGTGAAGAGTACCGGCGCGTGATTGATCTTTTGCATAAAGGGAGAACGGAGTATGATTCGGTGGAACAAATTCCGTTTCTTCCGGTGTCGCTTTTTAAAAGACTCTCGTTAAAAAGTATTCCGGATGGAGATGTTTTTAAGACAATGACTTCTTCCGGAACATCGGGGCAGCAGGTTTCTAAGATTTATCTCGACCGCAAAACGGCGGGGTTGCAGCAAAAAGTACTCTCTAAGATTGTGTCGGATTTTACGGGGAAATCAAGGATGCCCATGATCATTCTTGACTGCCCTTCAGTTATTAAAGACAGGCGTTTTTTTTCGGCAAGAGGTGCGGGAATTCTCGGATTTTCTATGTTTGGAACGAAAAAGATGTATGCTTTTGATGATGATATGAATTTAAACTTGGAGGAATTGCGCGATTTCATTGATAAGTACAGGGATGAGACGATTTTTCTCTTTGGTTTTACATTTATGATTTGGCAGTTTTTTTATAAGCAGTTAAAAAAACGAGGAATTTACCTTAATTTAGAAAATGGAGTGTTAGTTCACGGAGGCGGTTGGAAAAAACTTGAAAGTGAGGCGGTCTCGCGAGAAGATTTTCATAATGCACTGCGTGAAGTCTGTGGGGTTTCAAGTGTACACGATTATTACGGTATGGTGGAGCAGACCGGGTGTATATACATGGAATGCGAAGAGGGACATCTTCATGCGAGCATTTATTCAGATGTATTTATTCGTGATATGAGAGATTTCTCTTTGGTCGATAATGGAAAAGAGGGCGTAATTCAAGTCATGTCGGCAATTCCGGAATCGTATCCGGGGCACTCTCTTTTGACGGAGGATGTCGGCTGTATACTGGGAGAAGATGATTGTCCATGCGGTAGAAAGGGAAAGTATCTGCGAATTCATGGAAGAATGAAAAAAGCGGAAATCCGGGGATGCAGCGATACATTTGAGATGGGATAACGATCCATGCAATATTGGTACTATTGTTTTGTTATAGTAAAAAATGTCATATAAAGAGGAGATGTTTGTATGTTTTGTAATATTGAAAAAATTGAACCTGAAAGAATAGTGGCTCTACAGGAAGATGGAAGAGAAATTACCTACGGTGAGTTGGTTTGTTTTTGTGAAGAAATAAAAGGTATGATTCCAAAGCGTTCGTTAGTTTTTTCGCTTTGCCACAATGTGCTTGGTTCGCTGGCGGGATATGTTGCCTTTTTGTCAGATGATATTGTGCCACTATTGTTGAGCGAGGACATTGATAAGGATCTTTTGGATGAACTGTTGAAAACATATGAACCTCAATATATATGGTGTCCCAAAGAGAAAGCGGATATGGTGGAGGGAAAAAGGATATATGAAAAATATGACTATATACTTCTTGAAAGGGAAGCGGAGAGTCCTTGCATGTATGAAGAACTTGCTCTTCTTCTTACTACTTCCGGGTCAACAGGCAGCCCCAAATTGGTAAGACAGTCATATAAAAATATTATTTCAAATGCTGAGGCAATAGCAGAATATTTGGAACTTGATGACACAGAGAGACCAATTACAATGCTGCCAATGAATTATACATATGGCTTATCGGTGATCAACAGTCATCTCATTGTTGGCGCCACAATGTTGATGACAGATACGAGTTATGCGCAGCGGGCTTTTTGGGATTTTTTTAAGAGGGAAAGTGCCACATCCATTGTGGGGGT
>CAMVIN010000257.1 GCA_947167565.1 uncultured Clostridia bacterium
AGAATATGAGAGACCTAGAGACCTAGAGACCTAGAGACCTATTGGTGCTCGTATGGAGGGAACCACCGGCTAGTCCGGTGGTTGTCTTTTTAGTGCGCCCGACGGCGCACCATTTGTTTAAACATAATGCCAAGCGCATTAAATATAAAGGATGCGCTTTCAGTCACGCAGAAAGTGTTTATTTTTGAAAATATTAAGATACGGTGGTCATGTATTCGTCCCGGAAGAGGCATCATCTTCATCGGGCTCTGTTTTAAAAAGAGAAATGTTTATCAGTACTTCCTTTCCATTAAAAGAGCAGGAATAAGTGTTTTTTTCGGTGAGATCTGTGTTATCCTCCAGTGGTTTAAGCATGTGATGTCTGGAATATGCTTTCATTCTGCCTGATGGTAACAGGACCGGACAGGTATTTGATGGCGTTTTTTTACAGGCAGAACTGTAGAGCCCGATGAATTTTTTTAGTTCTACGCGCAGTTCATCCCTGTTGTCTTTTCTCGGTACCAACTCATCGGCATCCATATTCGGTTCATGTACAACAGCGTGATTAATCTGATTTCTCAAGTTTCCGATTCGATAGTATCCCAGCAGTACCTCATATAACAAATCGTCATTGTTGAGTTCTGAGTATGCTTTTAATACGCCATCAGCTCTGCCATGCAGAGCATCTATTCGAAGTTTTGCATAGTCACGGGCTATCTCATCAGGCTTTTGACGGAAATCGAGCCCTGACCGCCCGTATGACTTGATAAAATAATGTTCAATATCTGAAAATGCCCAACGCATTTTTGAGGTTTCTAACCAATACAGATAATTCAATTCTTTCATGAGAGCCGAAATGTCCTCATCGGTCTTGGCATAATAGTAGATTCCGCGTTTTACCATATCCTCCGGAACCTTGGATTCTATAATGGTAAGAGTTTGCTGGAAAAATTCTTTTCTCAGACTCCATTTCAAAAGTTCAGGTATGGAAAGGTTTTCACCTTTCAAAAGCGCTCCATAATCCGAAATGAGAGCATTGAGGATAATCTGCATATAAATATTTCGGTTCTCGGGTGCACATTTGGGATTTTGTATTGTCTTTTTTATCACTTTAATGCCACAGGCAATCAGATCGACATTACAGAGGGAAATTCCCTCGTCTACACAGTCCATGCCGTAGAACAACCTCTTTGCATCAGAATCTTCTATGCCCATGGAATACCAATAGGATTTTAACATATCGGCCTTACCGTAATTGAGGAAAAGATCAAGTCCGGTGATTAGTTTTTGAATCTCATAACTATGGATGACATTTGAAACCTCACCAAACAGTCGATCCGGAGATTTGTGGGAGTTTATCAGACCACTCACGCGGCAACGGTATCCGGTCTTGTGATTTGTAAGCAGAAAGGTTGAAATCAAAGTGTTGCCGTCAATGGCTCCCAATCCTTGTATATCCATAAAGATTTGAACATCTGCCTTTTCATCATGCAAGGTCTGTCTGACAATAGAATCAATCGTCTCAATGGACATAGAACAAGCCTGTGGTATGCGGATAAACTTCATAGTGGTATTCCTGTTTTGTTCCAGCATGTGCATTTTATAAAAGGAGTCCATTCTGGTGTATATATAGTAAATTACCCATCTTTTTTCATTACCTGACAGTTCAGACAAAACCTCAGTATGAAAGTTGTTCTCAAAGGATTCATCTGTAGCGAGTTTTAAAAAGAGTTCCCGATATCCGATACCATTGGCGAATTTCTTTCGAAACGCCTCTAAAAGCATGGAGATTTCTTCTTGTCGTTCCGGGGATACAGGTTCGGCAATATCTAATAATTCGAAATCTACCTGATTCATAAACTCTGAAATACGGTAATTTAAAAAATTGTATTCGCTCATATTATCATAATCTGATACTCCAAAGATGCCTACATCTGAGAGCGTAGTGGAAACCTCTGTAATATTGTCGGTTCCGTCTCCTATCATAATAATCTCATCGACATTATAATGAGAAAGGATATATTTTATTCCTGCCTCGGCAATGGAAATTCCTGTCGTATATGTGTAAGAGCCGGTCGGAGTCTCGCACATATAGTAACCGATATCCAGTCGGTTCTTCGTTTCTGATAACGTAGTCAAAAAAATGTTTTTTTTCTTTTTCATATTAAACCTCCATGTCGAACGTTGCATTGTTTTTTACAGTGACTTCTTAAAAAAACTGTATAACATGACTGCCTGTACAGTCTGTGCCAAAAGTGCGGCGATCCAGACTCCCCAGATACCTGTCTTTACAAGTAAGATCAGAATTATCAGGGTACCAAGGTTGACACCGCCAAAAGATATGATGCTTGCGACCATGACCTCTTTCATGGCTCCGACACCCTGAAGGCAGCCGGAGTATACAAATTTCAATGTCTGACTCATTGTTATTAAACCGATAAATATACAGGAAATCGTTCCCATGGTGACAAAAGCATTATCCTGACTGAAAAATCCAAAGAACCACCTTCCCCCAAGTATGATGAGGGCAGCGAGAACAGATGCCGATATTATCCCCAGTCTTACCATTTGCCTTTTGTATGCATGCATCCCCCGGGTGTCAGATGCACCATAACATCTGCCGATAAGTGCTACGCCCGCAGATTGAAATCCTGTCCCGAGAGCCAAATTTACATTGAGAAGATGCATTCCGATGGAATATACTGCCATCTGATAAGAACCGATGCGTGCTACGATACCGGCGATAGCCTCATGGCCAGCTTGTCTGTAATACTGCTTTTTGCCAGGCTTGAGATTTCAGCCAGTGTATCCCTTGTCATTCTGTAGCGGTGTTTTATGCAAAATGGGATGTTTATAAACATATTTTTCTTCAAGATAAAAAACAGTGAAAGTGCAGAGGCAGCGACTGTTCCCGTTACCGTAGCGATTGCTGCACCGGCATACTCAAGTCTGGGAAACCCCCAATGACCTTCGATGAGCAGATAGTTAAAAAATATATTCACTGCACAGGACAAGGCATTCGATGCAAAGGTGAGTTTAGTTAAGCCACAACCCCGGAGTGCCGAATTGACAGCCGTATAAAACATATTAAAAATCATGCCGCCCATTACAATCCGAA
>CAMVIN010000258.1 GCA_947167565.1 uncultured Clostridia bacterium
GTTACAAGCAATGCTTTTACCGGAAACTACAAAAAAGACAAAAAGAGCACAGGATTGATACTGACATTAAATGGGGAAGAGAAGACACCGTCCTCAATAGAAAAACCATATTCATTCGAATTTGATTTGTCTGCCGTGGAAGACGAGGAGAAGGTATATAAGATTCATCTGCAGGGAGATGCAGATGCCTTAAAAAGAAACTGTGATGTAGTGGTAGACAGGAAAGCGCCGGACGGGTTCTTTGAATACAATCCGGAGTTTGAAGATGGAAGCTACCTTAATCATTCTGTGACTGTTACCGGGGTAGTAAATGAGACCTATTTAAAACTGGCAAGGGTAACAATGGTAAGGACGCGAGGCCAAGGAGAAGACCTGAGCCTGCCAAAGGAAAAGACCGGAGTGCCCGGACAAACAGAATCATATAGAATTGTGACGGCTATAGACGAGGATGGAGATTATCAATTGACGCTGGACGCGGAAGATCTTGCGGGGAACGTGATGGATCAGAAAACAAGCCATAAATTCACCATCGACAAAACCGCGCCGAAAGTCACCATTACCTTTGACAACAATGACGCTGTAAATGGGAACTATTTCAACAAGAGTCGGGTTGCAACGATTGAAGTCGAAGACTTAAACTTTGACCCTGATAAAACTGTGGTCGAAGTTGGATCACAAGGTGGAACTGCAAAGGAAAGCGGATGGAATGTAGGAACCGGGAATAAGCACACAAAGACCGTTACGTTTGATGAGGATGGTCGATATGACTTGGCGGTAACTGCATACGATCTTGCCGGGAACAGTTCGGAAAAAGCGGTTGTTTCAACATTCTACATTGATAGAACGATACCGGCAATAAGCGTGACGTTTGATAATAATGAGGTTGCAAATGGGATGTACTATAAAAAATCCAGAACAGCAACCATCACGATTCAGGACTGGAGTTTGGATGAAAGTTCAATCAATGTGGAACCTCTCTCACAGGAGGGGCTGGATTTGTTGCCGGCACTGATAAAAAGACCTGCGTTAGATGATAATTATATCGCAGACATGGCGTTTACAGCGGATGGGACATATGGATTTATGGTGAGTTGCAGGGACTTGGCCGGGAACGGCGGCAACACGCAATCCACAGCAGTATTCATAATTGACACAACCGCACCGGCGTTGAATTTTAGCGGGGTGACGGATTTCTCCGCGAACAACGGTGTTGTGATGCCCGCGGTAAGCATCGGGGACATTCATCTTGACAACAGTGGAATTGAAATCGTTCTAAGTGGATCGAATCGCGGAGTTGTACAGCAACCCAATCAGGTTGTAAAAACAGCGGAAGGAATGGCAATTCAGTACGCGGATTTTGAACGCACGAAAGCGATGGATGACTTGTATGTACTGCATGCTGCCGTGAAGGACATGGCAGGAAATGAAACAACCGGGACACTAACATTTTCGGTAAACCGATTTGGGTCGGTGTTTGCAATCAGTGAGCAAACAAAAGAAATGATGGAACAGTATTATACAAACAGTCCTGCGGAAGTGACTGTTACTGAAATCAATGTGGATGAGCTTACGAGAAGAGATTTGACACTGAGCAGGGACGGTCAGGTTAAAGCGTTAAGAGAGAGGACAGATTATACGGTACATGCACAAGGTGACAACACATCGTGGAAGTCATACACATATACCCTCAAAGAAAGCGCTTTGAAGAGGGATGGCGTATACTCCCTTGTGATCTACACAGAAGACCGCGCGACAAACAAACAGGACAATAAAATAAAAAATGCGGAAGTAGAGTTTGCCGTGGATCGCACAGCACCAAGCGTGCTTGTGTCAGAAATTGAGAATAAGGGTGTTTATGAAGAAAAAGCACACGATGTCGTGGTAGATGTAACAGATAATATGCTGGTGGCCTCGCTGGAGGTTTATTCCGGAGAAGATAAACTGACATCCTTTGATGGGAATGACATTGCGCTGGCACAGGGACGCCGGAATATTCAGATACCGTCACGCGACAATTATCAGGACATTCGGTTTATAGCGACTGATATAGCAGGGAATCAAACACAGAAAGTATATCGCAATGTCATTATTTCACCGGCATCTCAGAAGGTGATAGAAGAAGTTCCGGTTCCCGCTGCGAGGTCATACGGAGAAGAAGAGACGACAATGCCTGTGCAAGCCAGAGTGGCTGTTTCCATTTTGGCGATGGCTGCACTAATTGCAACAATGATACTTTTGGAGCGCTTGCGAAGATCGCGACAAACAACAAATTGATTAAGAATTACAAAATGTAATCTTAAAAAACAACCAACCAAACACTTTTATGAAGGAGGAATGAATTATGACAGGAATGGATGATGTTCAAGGCTTACTGAGCACCATGAATCAGGGCGCAACGGACTTGGATGACCTGACGAGCCAGGTGGCGGGATTAAAGGATCCGCTCGCCAGTGCGTGGGAAGGCGACGAAGCAGATGCAGCAGTCGATTTTCTTGCAAATCTGTCTTCCAAGATGCAAGGGATGTCGGAGGAAGTACGCAAGGTTCGTAGCTGGGTGGAGAACACAAGAAACAACTATGAAGAAGCTGCAGCAAAGGGTGCAGCCGCATATCAGGGATAATGCGGAGAAGACAGGTTAGCAAAGCCAAATATGGCAGAAAGGATTGATATTATGTCGAGAAGTATTAAGGGTGATACAGGGGTATTAACACAAAACGGACAGAAGTTAATGCAGTTTGGGGAGGACTTAAACAATACGCTCACCACAATCCGCGGAACAGTTGACGAGATTGCGGCGGGAACATATGGCGATGCGAGCGGCGTCTTGACAGACACATACTATCAGCTCGACGCGGATTTAAAGAAGTATGCGGAGCAGTTGCAGATTCTCGGCCAGAATATTACGACCTCCTCGAGCAATCTGGATGCAATCGACCAGGCAGCATCTTCGAGCCTCAGATACGAGGGGTAATAAGCATATTCCGGATAAAAATGGAGTCGGAAGCAATCTGACATTCACGTAGTCCCGACTCCTTTGGTACCGGAACTATGACAACATGAAACCATA
>CAMVIN010000259.1 GCA_947167565.1 uncultured Clostridia bacterium
AAGTGATTTTTGACAGTGTTTTGTTTAGTCGGTATTTGGCACACGCTCTATAATATAATGGTACCGTAGATTAAGACAGAAAAGGTGGATAAAAAAGTGGTGGTTAGTTCTTAAGAAAATGTTCCACTTATAATTGGAATACTTACGATGGCATGGTAAGATTCATTTTTTATATAGTGGGAATAAATTCCGTTATATTGGATGGTTATTGCTTCAATATTTTTTGTGCCATATCCATGATTTAACAATTCGAGTTCACCTTTATCTGTTGAGGGATTGTCTTCTGCTGAATTCTCAATATGAATGAGAAGTTCCTTTGTAGATGAAAATAGTTCGACAGAAATCTGCCTTGGCTTAGGATGCGGGACAGAACGGCAGGAAGAGAAAGCATTATCAAGAAGATTTCCTAAGATGATACTCAGGTCATAATCTTTTATGGGAATCGTGTTAGGGGAAATCTGTATATCCGTTTTGAATTGTATTCCTTCATGCCGGGAAAGAGACATATAATTGCTGATAAACGAATCAATTACAAGATTTCCTGTGTTTACACGGATAAATGTATTTTCCATATTGGCGATGGAATCTTGCAAATAAGGGGAAATATCTTCGTATTTATGAGTGTCAACACAATTTTTTATATAAAAAAAATGTTTTTTTGTATCATGAATTAAGCGTCGGGTGTCCTGATAGGCTGTGGATAATTGCTGATATTTTGAGGTTTGGTACTTGATCTGTTTTTTTAGGTTATCTTCTGTTTGATGCATTTCATGTATTTTTAGGATATTTTGTAATAGAAAATAGTTTACAATGTTTGCGGAAAGAATACCGGCCGCGACAATAAAATTGATAATTGTGCGTGTAATATCCGGTTTTTCCTGGACAGGGATTGCCAAGATCAGAATTAAAGATAGTATTGGCATTAGAAGAATAAGTGCTGTATAGTTTGCTGACCGTATAGTTTTTGTTCTTCTGAAAAAAAGCATAATGATATTGATAAATAAAAACATCAGTATTTTTGAACAAAGAGCACCATATGAGATATTTGACAAAAGCAAGGCAGACAGGCTATGTGGCAGGGATGAGAATACAACGATAATAACTAACTCAGAAAGACTGGCGCAAACCTGAAAGGAAACTGTCACAAAAACGCGATGACGGAATGTAGATTCGTGCAAAAGGGTAAGTGCAAAAGTTAGAAGTGTACTGACAATAAGTATAAAATTATTCTGCAGAGTCTCAGAAGAGAAAAAAGGAACAAAACTGCAGAGTGTCAGAATAATCTCGTCTCCAGCAAATGCAAGAACATAGAGCGGAAAAGGAATTTCTTTTCGGTTGCCCATGACCTGTTGGAGATAAATATATAAAAGAAATATATCGAAGATGCTGCAAATAAAGTACATGTTTTACCTCATTTCTGCGTAATTTATCACGCTATTGTTCTTTTTGCGCATATTAAGTCTATCGTCTTTTCGCTAATGTCAACAATTGTTCATTAAAATAATCACGGATAAGTTTCTCTTTTCTTCTGCTTAAAGGTATGACATCATTGTTGCAGAGTATCAGCTCATTTTTTCGTATAAAATGTAAATGCCTGAGTTGAATCAAATATCCGGGAGATGGGCTCACAAAGCCTGAACTAAATAATTTTTTCTCAAATTCAATAATTGTTCCATGGGAGGCAATATGCCGTTCTTTTAATATAAATTCGAGCCTTTTTTTCTTGGAGTCAATAGATTTTATATATAATAAATCATCCAAGAAAATCAGTTCATCTTCTTCTGCTGTTGGAATAATTAGTTTGGTTGACATAGTACTTGTTATGTCCTGAATAATTTTGTTCATTTCGACTTTGAAAGTCTGTTCAGTTACTGGCTTTGTCAAGTATTGAAAAGCCTGAACGTTGAAACTGTCTTTCATATATTCAGGGTAGGAACTGACAAAAATTATGTGCACATTGTGGTCGGGAGTCTGACGGATTTTATTGGCCAGTTCAATTCCATTTATTTCTGGCATTTCTACGTCTAAAAAAAGAATATGAAAAGTCCCTGGCATATTGTTGTAATAATTAAGCAACTTCCTGCTTTCTGTAAATGAGGCTATTTCAAAATCAATATTATTGGCAAATTCATAGTGTTCTAAGTATTTTGTTAAAGTGCTGATTACTTCTTTTTCATCATCGCAAATTCCTGTTTTTAAAATCATAGTTGTCTGTTTTCTCCTCTCGGTTACTGTCTCTTATCTAATGCACATACATACTTAGCTAATACTATATTGATGATGGCTATGTTTGTACATGAAACAATTGCTGCCGCAATAGAAAAAAATCTTAATTTATATACTATCACAAAAAAGACAAGAAGTAAAAGAGAAATAAGTTTTCTCAATTTTGCATGTCTCTTTTGCTGTGAGCCTGTAAAATTCCGCATGGTGCAGCCGGTTCTTGAAGAAGCATGAAAACCGCCGCAATTGCTGCGTAAGGAAAGAAGAATCAGGAAATATAATATGCTGGGAAATGGCATTTTTTGTAAATTGATTTTTAATTAAAATAAATGTTAATTTTTGAGCAATTTTATATGAAATATACATGATTGTAGCCTCCTCTTTACAATTAGAGCGATTGAGTCTGGATTCGTTTCTCCAAATTGGAAGTTATGGGTAGGTAAATTCATAGTAATTGTATCATATTTTATATCTTGAAACCAAAAGAGTGGAAAAGTGGTCAAAAATAAAGGATAAGTGGTTAATATAATGGTTATTATTTGGAGGTTATTTGGAGCGGTGTGAAGTACGCTTGGCGAAATCGACCACTTTTCCTGTTTTTTTGACCACTTTTCCCGCTTTGATAAAAAAAGAAAAAATTTATGGTAGAATACAATAAAAAATGTTGGAAGGAGGGAAATTCACATGAAGTTTATGAAAAAAATGGATTAGGGAGACATGATTCTGGAAAAATACGAACAGCATTTAGTTCGACATTGAATTTATATTAAGAAAGGTGGTAAAGGTATT
>CAMVIN010000260.1 GCA_947167565.1 uncultured Clostridia bacterium
CATATTCATGGCATCATCATAATTCATATGTTTTCCCTCCAATATTTGTAACATCTCATCAATTTCTATTACACGCTTATTACTATTTTGAAAAAAAATCCTCCCACGAGCTGCGGCATACTCATTTTCAGTCCGTTTCCAAACTACAGGTAAAAGTTCATTATATCCTTTTTGGACAAAAAAATTCATCCGACAATACAATGCTTCTATAAAATCCAAAGAAGCTACTGTTTTCCTTTTATGAAATATACTTCCCTTTCTCTGACGATAAAAATAAAATATCTTTGATGTCATTGCTATTTTTTCACACTGGTCAAACAATTCACAGACAACAAATTGATCCTCATACAACTTTCCATACGGAAAACGAACAGATTGAAACAAATGTTTGTGAAATAACTTTGAACAGATTGGAATATAACCACCATCATATTTATCGTCAAATGACAATTTTTTTAATAAATCCTTCCCATCTATTACGGCATCATCTATAAGATAAGGC
The DNA here is from genome assembly GCA_947167565.1 of uncultured Clostridia bacterium. Taxonomy (GTDB): domain Bacteria; phylum Bacillota; class Clostridia; order Lachnospirales; family Lachnospiraceae; genus Eubacterium_F. The sequence goes on from CAMVIN010000260.1 coordinate 503, forward strand.
TCCCTCTGATTTCCTCTGTCATATACTTTAACAAGATTGCATATTGCCATGTCTGCCCCTGTATCACAAACCATATAATACATTGAATTATACATTTCTGCTGATATAAAATCATCGCTGTCAACAAATCCAATATATTCCCCCCTCGCAGCATCAATCCCCACATTTCTGGCATCGGACAAGCCGCCATTTCTTTTGTGAATAGCACGGATCCGGCTATCCTCTTTTGCAAATTCATCACACATCTCCGGGCATTGATCTGTCGAGCCATCATCGACGAGAATAATTTCTAAATTTCTGTATGTCTGATTTCTGATACTGTCTACACACTCCTGCAGATACTTTTCCACATTGTATACAGGGACAATCACAGATATAAGTGGTTCTTGTATAATTTCAGTTTCTACAGTCTCCATTATTTATCCCTCCTCAAAAGGAATTGTGCGCTGTAAAGGTTTTTGTATATTCGACATATAATACATCATTTTGTACCAGACCAGATACTCTTTATCAAACATACCCAACTTACATTGTCTTGCTAATTCCTGATTATAAAATTGAAATGTTATAATCCGGCAATTTGGAATGACAGATACTCCTATAGCATCTGCCTTTAAAAACAGATAACTCAGCAAAAAATGCATTTTTTTTACTTTCACTACATGAACCTGAAATCCAGAATCATTTAGCGCTTCTACAGATTGACCGTTGCTATCACCACAAATGATTTCAACGTCCGAAAAACCATTTAATTCTGCATATTTTTTTGCATGTGACAACGCATAATAATTTAGTTCCCTGTCATCATCTAACAAAACCAGAAACAAGTTTCTGCTCTTGCCTAAAGAGAAATGATACCATATCAGAATACCGATATATACATCAAAAATTCTTCTCATTTTTTAATTTCTCCACTATTTCTGCAATCATCTTTTTCCGGTCTGTCTGCTCTTTCATTCTGCCCTGATAAATCAGTTCATAATGATTATTAAAACTACCGTCATTCCACAATTTATGTTTTAAATAAAATACATCTGATGGGTACAATACAATCGTTGTTCCCTTTGACATAGCCGTGAAATCCGCAAATCCACTTCGCAGTATTACAGCACCACCTGCAATATCCACCAAGGCTTCACACTCATTTAATGCGGGGTATATGGACGCCGTTCCTTCAATCGGCGGTTCTTTCGCATCCCCTTTACAATTTGTACACACACACAATCCCTGATTTTTCAACATCTGTGCCAGTTCAAGCCAAAAATCTCTTACGGGCTTTTGTTCCCCCGAGGCCGTTATCGATTGTTCATAAGGAGAAAGAATAACAGTATTTCCCTTTTGACAGCCGATTTTTTCCAAATTCGCCACTAAATGACTCATATCCCCGTCAAATTTTGTAACGATTGGAACCACTTCTGGATTCTGAATATTTCCATAGTCGAATAAACACCACCTGTATGCATCCGTAATTTGTATTTGATTGCTTCCATAATAATGGAATGCCATGCTTAGTGCCGCTATCTGAGACATGGGAAGAAAATGTGCGTTTACAAGTCCGTTTGCCTGACAGGAAGCCCGGTTACACTCCGCACAAATTAACACCGTCTCTTTTTCTTCTTTATTTAAATCCCTGAGTAAATAATGTCTGTAATAACTATATAACACAAAGTCTCCGGCACTTCCACTGGGAATCAGAAGTAACTGCTTGTCAGGGAATTTTTTTTTGAGCTGCCTGTAACTGCGCAATCCATATAATACCATCACTTGACAAAAAAAGAAATTCATAAAATTCCAAAAATGTCCTTCAGGTCTTTCGCATTTTTTTGCAAAAAGATAAATAATATCCTCTCTCACACAACCACCTCAAAGATTTCTCTAGTTGTCTCTTCTTTTCCTACCCATCCACTTCTATACTCTTTATTTGCCACAAAAGAAAAACTTATCAGATATCCCTTTTCTGCGCCTCTGCTCTCCATATATCCTTCAAGTTGTTTGATACCATCCTTGCGATACTTCTCACCGCGCCAGATTTTCAATTCGATAATATGTTCTTCTCCTCCGTAACTCAAAACGATATCCATCCGTGTACTGTTTCTTGTCTCGGTCTCTACATAATAAAACCCGGTTCCGTTAATAATCGGTTTCAAAAAACATAAGAACAGAAGTCTGCCTTGCTTCTCCATGAACTTCTCATCTTCCTTGCGGTACTCTGATTTCATAATTTCCTGAAACTTAAGAAGTACACGCTGCATATCCAATCTGTTATTCTTTATGAATTTGCTACGTTCTGAATTATCAGATGATATCCGAAATTCCATAATACTTATCGTATAATCATATAAGTATGTTTCAAAAAAACGGTTCGAGACCACTACCATCTGATTTTTTTCCTTAAAAATGCCAAACATAACCCCTAACTCTATAATAGGATTCGCCAAATTAAAACCAACTGTTTTCCCATCGTATAACAGATTCAAAATCAACTGTTTTAACTCT
>CAMVIN010000261.1 GCA_947167565.1 uncultured Clostridia bacterium
TAGTTCTCTTGTTACCGGCCGTCTTTCTAATAACGCTGTTGTTCACTTCAGGGGAAATGAATCCCTGATTGGGCAAATTCGTCAGGTGAAACTTGTCGAGAGCAAAGGGTTTTATTATATGGGGGAATTGGTGTAGGTCTGGAATTAATAAAAAATCTCCGCTACCAATCAGTGAGAAATTTCGATTTGATTGGTAGCGGAGATTTTTTTGTGATTAATTCCTACAACTTCTCCGGTTCTGGATAATCCACACCAAATGTATCAACCGTCACCGTCTCCATCACAACCGGTGCGAGAGGGGCGTCATTCCAGTCCGTGCCGCAGGTTGCAATCTTATCCACAATATCCATGCCCTCTGTAATTTTACCAAAAGCTGCATAAGCGCCGTCGAGATGAGGGGCGTCTTTGTGCATGATAAAGAACTGGGAACCGGCGGAATCCGGGTGCATGGAGCGCGCCATTGAGAGAACACCGGCAGTGTGATTGAGATTATTATCGAAACCGTTTTGGGAAAATTCTCCCTTAATACTGTAGTCCGGGCCACCGGTACCGTTGCCGTCCGGGTCACCGCCCTGAATCATAAAACCTTCAATGATTCTGTGAAAAGTCAGACCATTATAAAATTCTTTCTTGATCAAATCAATAAAATTGTTTACCGTATTCGGAGCAATCTCCGGATACAATTCTGCCTTCATAATATCTCCGTTACTCATTTTGATTGTTACAATCGGGTTTTGTTCAGCCATTTTATTATCCTCCAATATCATAGTGTTTTGAACAACTGTGTCTATTGTACCACAAACCAATCCATTTGTCGAAAAAACACGATATTTTTTTTCTGAATTCTTACGGAATTTGACAAAATTCGCATATTGAATTGTTTATAATGTCCACATGAAGATTTATCTGGATATATTTTTCATGGTCAACTTGGAAATGAATTTGTTCGTTCTTCTCTTAGAATGTATCTGCCAGAGAAGGAAAATAAAAATGGGCTTCCTTTTTGCTTCAGCGTTGACAGGAAGTGTTTTGGCCACTCTGTTTTTGGTGTCAGGCGTTCATCGTTTTTGGTGGTTCTCGGGAATTGTATATCTTGCCGGAAGTGGACTGATTGTGCGGCTTGCTTTTGGTAAGACGACAAAGAGTGCGTGGATAAAAAATCTGCTTTTTTATTATTTGTCCTCGTATCTCTTATCCGGTGTGCTTAACCGGCTGCAAGTGATAGCGAATCGACAGGGGAGTGGGTTGCTTTTGCTTGCTGGCGCGATTTTTACCCTGTTGATGGCAAGAAAACTTGTTCCTTTTTTCTGTAAAGAGGGGGAAAAACAGGCTCAAATTTTTCCGATTCGACTCTGTAGGAATGGCCGGATGGTGAGCGGACGTGGATTTTTGGATACAGGGAACAGGCTAAAGGATCCATTTAGTGGAAAACCGGTTGTGGTGGGGACCCGTTCGTTTTTGCAGACGTTTTTAAAGGAGGAAGAACTATTGTTGCGCTATATTCCCTTTCATACGGTGGGAATAGAGGGCGGAATGATAGCAGTTTTTTGTGTTGACTACATAGAGATTCAATCCGGTAAAGGAGACTGGAACCGGACTGAAAAACAGTGGATTGCCGTGAGTGATAACCGGATTTCCACAGACGGAGAATTTGATGTGATTCTTCCGTCAGAAATACTCAAAATTCTTAAAAAATAAAACAAACGTAGGAGGATAATAAAATGTTATTGAGAATTTCTATGCCAAATCATTTTCAGTTTCGCATGATGCAGGATTGGAGAAATTTTTTCTTCCACTCAGGAAGTGATATTCATTATATAGGAGGTGCCGAAATTCTGCCGGCACCACTTTCGCCGAATGAGGAGGCTGCCTGCATTGAGTGTCTGTCCGGTGAGGACAACGAGACAGCGCGAAATAAACTGGTGGAACACAACCTGCGACTGGTTGTTTACATAGCAAAGAAATTTGACAATACCGGTGTCGGCGTGGAAGATTTGATTTCGATAGGAACAATTGGACTTATGAAGGCAATTAACACGTTTAATCCGGGAAAAAAGATTAAACTTGCCACGTATGCTTCAAGATGTATTGAAAATGAAATTTTAATGTATCTTCGTCGTAACAACAAAACAAAATTGGAAGTATCTATCGACGAACCGCTGAATGTGGATTGGGATGGAAATGAACTTCTCTTGTCGGATATATTGGGGACGAGTGAGGATGTTATTTTTAAAGATATTGAGAGAGAAGTGGACAATAAAATGCTTCGAAAGGCGTTAGAGACATTGACTGAGCGAGAGCAAAAGATTATCCGTCTTCGCTTCGGTATCGGTTCGGCAATGGATCAGGAATTGACGCAGAAAGAAGTGGCGGATGAATTGGGAATTTCGCAGAGTTATATTTCGCGGCTTGAAAAAAAGATCATGAAGCGGTTAAAAAAAGAAATTTTGAGACTGGAAGGACATTGACAGATGCCTGATAATGTAGTAAAATACAAACAAATGTTCTGTTTTGCGAGAGGCGATTTCTAAAGATGAGAGAGTGATGCGTGTGAAAAAAGAAGAAAAGCAATCTTATTTTCTGGCGATTGATTTAAAGTCATTTTACGCCTCGGTCGAGTGTGTGGAGAGAGATTTGGATCCGCTCACAACTAATCTTGTTGTCGCAGATGCGTCCCGCACATCTAAGACAATCTGTCTTGCTGTCACGCCTTCGCTGAAGGCATATGGACTGTCCGGGCGATGCCGCCTGTTTGAAGTGGAGCAGAAAGTGCAGGAGATTAAGAGTCAGACAGGGGAAGAAATCACCTATCATGTGGCGGTTCCACGCATGGCTCTCTATGAGAAGTATTCGGCTGATATATATGGTATTTACCTAAATTATGTGAGTTCAGAAGATGTCCATGTCTACAGTATTGACGAGGTGCTTATCGATGTGACCAGGTATCTTGCCCTGTATCAGACCCCCCCGCATCAACTTGC
>CAMVIN010000262.1 GCA_947167565.1 uncultured Clostridia bacterium
TCGCGAATTGCCTTAATCGTATCCACATCAAAAATAGAGTCAACATCCTGCATTACCGTTGCGAGACGTTCCAATCCCATACCGGTATCAATATTTTTGCTGGCAAGTTCCGTGTAATGTCCCTCGCCGTCATTCTCAAACTGAGTAAATACATTGTTCCAAATCTCAATATACCGGTCGCAGTCACAGCCGACTGTACATCCCGGCTTCCCGCAGCCGTATTTCTCCCCGCGGTCATAGTAAATCTCTGAACACGGTCCACAAGGTCCGGCACCGTGCTCCCAGAAATTGTCCTCCTTGCCAAAGCGGAAAATACGCTCTTTGTCAATACCAATCTCTTGATTCCATATATCAAATGCCTCATCATCCTCCTCATAAACAGACGGATAAAGGCGGTCTTCCGGAATCTCCAATGTCTTTGTCAGAAACTCCCATGACCAAGCACTCGCCTCATGTTTAAAATAATCACCAAAAGAAAAATTGCCCAGCATCTCAAAAAAGGTACCGTGTCTCGCCGTCTTGCCGACATTCTCAATATCACCGGTGCGGATACATTTCTGGCAGGTTGTCACACGTTTCTTCGGTGGAATTTCCTGTCCGGTAAAATATGGTTTGAGCGGTGCCATTCCCGCATTTATCAGCAAAAGACTCTTGTCATTCTGCGGAACAAGTGAAAAACTTGGCATCGCCAGATGATCCTTGCTCTCAAAAAACTCCAGATACATTTTTCTCAGATCATTCAATCCATATGATTTCATTTTATATAGCCTCCTAAAATTGTTGTCGTTTACTATAGTTTGAAGAATTCAAGTCCTTCCTGCATCTTTTCTGCCAGCCTGCCAAGTTCATCCGCCTTATCTGCAAGATCTGACATCGCCTCATCCAGTTTGGCCATAGATGCCGTTGTCTGCTCCGTAACAGAAGCATTCTGCTCAGAAGATGCCGACAAACTTCGGATGGAATCCGTAACTTTGCCTCTTGCCTCATCGCAGTGACTCATATCTTCTCTAATTTCATGAATCTCTGACATCGAGGACTGAATTCCACTGCTCACTTCTTCAAACTTCTCTTTTGTCTCATTTAACTTCTTCTGCTGCTCATCAATAATCTCATGCATCCGCTCCATCTCACGCACTGTATGATGAGATTCCTCAGACAAATTCTGAATAATGGTTCCGATCTTCGCCGCTGACTGATCCGATTCCTCTGCCAGTTTCTGAATCTCAGAAGCCACAACTGCAAACCCCTTTCCTGCTTCTCCTGCCCGTGCCGCCTCAATACTGGCATTGAGCGAGAGCAGATTGGTCTCCTCCGCAATTGCTGAAATTAATTTGACAGAGTCCTGTATCGCACTGACCGCATCATCCGTCATATTAACCTGCTCTTCAATCTTATTGATCGCATCGTACGTTCTCTCACTGGATCTTTCCAGTTCAGCAATAATCGATTCCGCATCTTCTTTTGAGTTCTCCATCTCACCGGATGTCTGGCTCAGCATCTCAATCCTTCGTATCATCTGATCAATGGAATCTCCCATGGCATTGACCTGTATGATAGCCCCCTCTGTGTCTTCCGCCTGCGTCATTGCTCCCTTTGCAATCTCATCTACAGCAATCGTAATCTCATCCGTTGTTGTCCTGGTATCTGACGCAAACTGATTCAATTCCTGTCCTGCATCAGCGAGAACACTGGAAGAATCTTTAATATTCTGAATTACATTCTTTAATTCATCAATCAAGCCGGCAAGTGCCTTGCCCATCATCCCCATCTCATCTTTGCGGCGAAGCACTCTCGCATCCAGCGAAACATTCATGTCACCACTCGCAATCGTCCCAAGCATGCTGCCTGCTCTGGATACTGCTTTTGCCAGTGTACCGGAAACAAAAAACACAAATACGGCAGCCACAACAAAGATTACCGCTGATACAATAATAATGCCCAGCGTCTTCTGGCGAATCGTCTTGTCGATTTCCGCACAAGGCTTCCCGGCAAAAATCAGTCCCACAACATCCCCGCCCGGATCTTTGAGCGGAATATAATACGCATAGTATGTCCAGTCATTAATAACCGTATGAGAATCCGCATATTCTTCTTTGTTCTCAACAACGGTCTTGTACGCTGTCTCAGAAACCTTTTCTCCATGGATTTTCTGTCCTGTCTGATGACTGCGAAGAGACGTAGCTGCTACCGCATCACCAAAATAAATAGAAATTTCCACCTCTGATTCTGCCACAAAATTATCAAGCAATGTCTCATTCTTGGTAATCTGGTAATCACCTTTTTGCAAATATTGACCATTCATTGAATATTTGCCTTTATCAAGAGAATCATAAGTACCCTTCACCGTAAAACACAAATCTTTGAGTCCATCCATCGCCTCTTTCGCCAGCGTCGCCTTCATCGCCCTCTCTGCATAAAATGCGACAACCGCCGTCATAACAATAAGCGGAATCAAAGTAAAAACAATAATTTCCAACCGAATGGATATTTTCGGTTTGAGCCGTTTTTTAACTTTTTTCTCCTCTTTTTTCCCCATAGGCACACCTCCGTGATAGTATTCTTTGATTATACCACAAAATCAGACAAAAAACCACTATCACTTTATAACTTTTCTAATTACCAGCTTCCGCCACCACCGCCGCCGGAGCCGCCACCGGATATTCCCCCTCCACCGGAGCGAGGTGAAGACGACATGGAAGCATTTGCCGACGACATTGTGTGGTTCATGAAACTATGAAACGATCTCATATTGAACGAATGATAATGCGGACCGCGGTACCAGGTCGGCGGCTCAACCGTAATTGTCTCAAATTTTTTCATCCACTTATCCGACACGCCCAAAACATATGCATACGGAAGAATATCATAGACATACTGCGGATTCTCTTCTACAAGCACTTCCAAGCGGTCCTTTTCTGCCATTTCCAGAAAATGCCGAAATCCACGAATCCGTCCGAGCATCATCGTTCCATATGCTGTC
>CAMVIN010000263.1 GCA_947167565.1 uncultured Clostridia bacterium
CCTCGTTACGCTTTTATAGTTTTATAGCCTTTTACTATCTATAAATGTACCATAAAATTCCTCTTTGGTCAAGGAATCCCCAAAGTACAGTTTGACGCTTTTCATTTTGTCATGTATAATGATAACAAAGCCAATTTATCCATTAAAAGCGAAAGGAAGAATACAACTGTGGGAAAAAGAATTCGATTGAAACAATGGAAAAAAAACAGGCTTACACTCAGCCCTACCTGGAATAAAAAAACTTTGGATCCGGATCGATTATATAAAGATTCCAAGACAATGACCAAGGATGCAAAAGCATCCTCCATCGGTCTGCCACTTATCATTGCTGCCGGTTTGTTTCTTGTGCTCTTTTCCGGTTTGCTTTTTATCTTATATCATCGATATACAACTTTATCCTATGATTTACCGGCTTCCTATGTCCGGATACCATACTATGTTCTGGCTGCCGGCTTGTTCATTATGCTTTTGATCCTGTTCGCCTCTTTTCTCGCCTATCTTATCTATTCTCAAAAGCGGGAACTGGCAAACAGAGAATCCCTTATGAAAAAAATAGAGGCTAAGGCCAGAAAAGAATTTTTGACCAACATGTCTCACGACATCCGCACTCCAATGAATGCAATTGTTGGATATACAAATCTGGCACTTAACAATTCCGGCAACGAAAATATCGTCAGGGATTACCTCGCTAAAGTTCAGATTTCAAGCGATCACTTGATGGCTCTAATAAATGATATGCTTGATATGAGTGACATCGAGAGCGGTGGTGTGACATTAGAAGAAACCCCTTGCTGCATCTCAGATATTATGTATGAACTCAATTCCATGATGATTCAGGATACAGAAAAGAAAAATCAAGGCCTTCGCATTGATATCAACGGTGTCCGGGACAATAATATCTACTGTGACCGCATGCGTCTGAATCAAATTATGATTAATCTTCTCAGTAATGCCAATAAATTCACCCCGGACGGTGGTGAAATCACAGTACAGGTACTTCAGAAAGAAAAAGCCCCAGAAGGTTACGGCGCTTACGAAATTCATGTAAAAGATAATGGCATTGGCATGTCCCCGGAATTTGCCACAAAAGTATTTGAACCTTTTGAGCGAGAAAAAACTTCCACTATAAGTGGCGTATCGGGAACCGGACTTGGTATTTCCATCACAAAAAACATCGTAGAACTTATGCACGGAAAAATTGACTTGATTACAGTGCCAAAAAAGGGGACAGAGTTTATTATTTCCATAAATTTTCGACTCCAGAAAAATCAGAACAGCACAGTCCGCAAAAATACGTTTACCGGGACTGTTCCCGCAGCCGAAGAATCCCCTTCTGTTGAATCTGGTATTAACTTTGAAGGCAAACGAATTCTTTTGGTTGATGATGTTGAAATCAACCGCGAGATTGCCCGCACGCTTCTTGAAATGCACGGTTTTGAAATTGAAGAGGCCGTCAATGGCGAAGAAGCTGTCAACATGGTGATTCAGTCAGAGGCAGATTGGTATGATGTCATTCTCATGGATATACAGATGCCAGTTATGGACGGTTATGAAGCAACAAAGGTTATCCGCGCATTAGATGATGAAACTCGTGCTGAAATTCCGATTCTTGCCATGACAGCCAATGTATTCGATGAAGATAAACGGCTCTCCGCAGCGGCCGGGATGAACGGTCATCTCTCGAAACCAATTGACATAGCTCAGCTCATTGCCGCTCTAAAGCAGGTGCTATATTAAAAGAAAAAGCGCTCTGTACATGTATGTATACATGTTGCAGAACGCTTTTTTATTAAAACTCTTTCAAATTCCCCTAAAATCTAGATACTGAAATCAAAATTACTTCCGATATTCTTTTCCTGTTCTGTCAAAACACTATCACTCCGCAACGCAAAGTTATAGTCTTCCACTTTCCGTATCAGTTCCTCGACCGATGATGCGGTAATAATTTCTACATTAGAATTCTTATATTCACCAAATAAATCTTGAAATCTCTCTTCATCGGAATCGACTTCCTGACTTTCCTCTCTCTTCTCTTTGATTCTCTCTTTTACTTCTTCCCTGGCAGCTTTCTTGTCTGCGGCCTTCTTTGCCGCTCTCTTCTCTGCTACCTTTTTCTGAATGCGCTCACTCTGCTCAGTCGAAGACTTTTCCATCACAGCAAAGAAAGTTGCCGTTCCATTGTCGTTGACCTGCATCCCATATCCTTTGACATTAGATGAATTTCCAAAAGCACTCTTCATCTCCGGCATAGAACTCTGCGCCATCGCAATAAGTCCCTCGTATTTATTGCGATAATCTTCATCCTCTGCCATCCGCTCAATCTTATCTTCATCAATCAGCACAACCATCCGATTCTTGTTGGCATAACTGCCCGCCTGAGCCTGCGCAGCCGACTTCATATCTTCACTGACAAGCACAAAGTCCATATTTGAATATTTGGCTTTTAACTGAGAATAATACTTTTGAGCTTTTTCACTGAGCTGCGGATTTCCTATTGTACTACCGGAAACCTTTGCCTTCTTACTGTCTGTTGCTTTCGTGTCTTTTGTCTGATCTGAACTATTGACCTGGGTAGCCGCAGTAGTAATCATCGAATTGATATCCATATTCCACCTCCTCCTTGAGACGTCTATATGTCTATGATATTTTGAATGGCGTCATTCCATTAACGCCTTACTCTTTATATATCGGTAAATTCTTCAAATATATTAGTGTTTTAGGCAAAAAAATGTCAAAAAAGGTGACCGGAATTCCAGTCACCCCAAAAACAATCTATTATCCTACATGTCTCTCGAATCTTGTAAAGTCAAGAATCTTTTCAATTTCCTCCAGTACGTCTGCCGGAATTACACATTCAGAAGCAGCCAGATTACTCTCCAACTGTGACGGTTTGCTGGCTCCCGTAATGACACTGCTGACAATATCTTTCCTGAGAATCCAAGCAAGGGCAAGTATCGGCATAGTCACACCAAGAGAT
>CAMVIN010000264.1 GCA_947167565.1 uncultured Clostridia bacterium
AGATGGGGTGGGAAACTACTTCTGTCTATCAGCAAGCTCCATAAACTTCACGAGTGCAGAAGATTTATTTTTCCCGGACTCTCTGCGGTAATAAATGCCAAAACCTGAATGAGGCGATTCAATCCAGTTGAGAAAAACAAGGTCAGGGTGCATCATGATGAGATGTTCCGGTATCATCGCATATCCAAGTCCTGATAAAACAAGTCCATAGGCTTCATTTGTGTTGGAGCAGATATAGTTATCCAGATTATCATTTACCGGGATAATGCGTTGGCCTCTCGAGTAGTAGTTTTTCAGCAGATAGGGTGGAATAGCAACGACCTGTCGATAGTTCCAGAGAAAATCAGAGGATATCGTGTCAGTTTTCCCGGGGCAGACGTCATAACGTGCGCCATGATGGGTGGCGAGGTCTTCAAGCAAGGGATGCTCTTTTTCTACCACACAGATAAATTTGTCCTCGTGCAATTTGTGAAAGATAATATTATCATCAGAAAATCGGGCGTCTCTCATGCCGAGAACGAGGTCGAGCTGTCCCAGTGTAAGACGGCTTAAGTTGGCATCCGTCTGATCGTATGTGAGGTCGGGAGTAAGATTCGGGAAGTCTCTCAGAAGGTCTTTCAATATTGTCTGGATAATGTTGATGCAGTGAGGGTCACTGTATCCGATGCGAAGGGCATGTCTTTTTGCAACATTAAAATTGGAAATCCATTCGATGGAGTGATAATAGGTATTTAACATAGTAGTGGCTTCCGGAAGAAACTGCTGTCCCACCTGTGAGAGGGTTACGGAGCGTGTCGTGCGGTCAAAAAGTCTTGCTCCGAGTTCATTTTCCAGAGATTTTATCTGCTTCGATACAGCCGGCTGTGTGAGATTGAGCTGGTCGGCGGTCTTTACATAATTCAGCGTCTTTGCAAGACTGATAAAACATTCTAACTGGGCGGTGTTCATTCTTACTTCTCCTTATAATAAGATGTCACATCGATATATTCCATCTGGTTATAAACTATAGCATATATTTATTTCACATGCAAGCGGTTTCCTGCTATAGTATAGGTGTAAGATAAATTTGATGGCAGTTAGGAACTGCAGGAAGGAGTTCGTTATGGCACTGAAAAATTTAGCAAGATGGAACCGGGGAAATGTACAGGCAGCAGCATGCGGAAGCGGTGACAAAAAGATTGCAGCGGCATGCGGAAGTGGTGACAATAAGGCTGTGGCAGCATGTGGAAGCGGCGATAAAGTAGTGGCAGCATGTGGCAGTGGTGATAAGTAAGAAAATTTATGTACATGGGTTTCCCGGGAAATTACTTTAGTCAATAGTTTTCCGGGAATTTCTATATCAATTGGGGGAATGGAGGATTTTTATGCAGTATTTTTCATTTCAGTGGCATATCACAGAAGAATGCGATCAGAGGTGCAAGCATTGTTATATATTTTCGCAGGATAACAGGAAACAGATTGACAGGATGAGTTTTCAGGAAATGATGCAAACCCTGTCTAATATTGAGGATTTCTGCCATACATTTAACCGTGAGCCGTATCTGTATCTGACAGGGGGCGACCCGGTGCTTCACTCTGATTTTTGGAGGCTTATGGACGAACTGAAAAAGAGAAAGATTTCTTTTACCATCATGGGAAATCCGTTTCATCTGACGGATGATGTGTGCAGGAGGTTGAAAGAGTCCGGCTGTGTCAGGTATCAGTTATCATTGGATGGGATGCGTCAGACGCATGACTGGTTCCGCATGCCGGGATCATTTGATACGACGCTATCGAAAATTAAGACAATTAAAGATGCGGGGATTAGAGCCATTATTATGACTACAGTTTCTGAAAAAAATATAGATGAGATACCGGATATTATCGATATAGTCGTGGAATATGAGGCAGACGTCTTTTCATTTGGAAGATATGTGCCGAGCGGCGAAGAGGGGGATAAAACAAATGGAATTTCACCGATGCGTTACAGGGAATTATTGGACACCTGTTACAAAAAATATAAGGCATATGAAGCAGAAGGGCGGGATATTTACTTTCATTTAAAGGATCACTTATTTACGCTCTATGAATATGAGGAGGGAATTTTTAAAATTCCGGATGATGTTGAAAAGGATATGATTTATGAGGGCTGCAATTGCGCAGACTCGCATATAACGATTCTTCCGACCGGCGATGTCTATGCGTGCAGGCGCGTATCAGACTCCAAAGTAGGAAATGTTTATACAGACCGGCTTGCCGACATATGGCTGAAGCCGATGGAGGGGTATCGGCAGTTTGAGAACTTTTCAAAATGCAGTAAATGCAAATTGCTCGCGTGGTGCAGGGGGTGTCCGGCAGTGGCAAAGGGGACAAATGGGAGTTTTTACGCAGAGGATCCACAGTGCTGGATGCAGGTTTAAAGTGTGAAATACAAACGTGTCATAATACACAGTGAAAGAGGGAAGGAAAGTGAGTAATAAGATGAGAGCAGTGGTCATTGACAAGCCGACAGGTGCAGGGGAAATTGAGTTGTCGGAGCGCAATGTGCCGGATGTAAAACCGGGCTGGGTTCTTGTGAAAATAAGAGCGTTTGGAATGAATCATTCCGAGCAGATTTTGCGGCAGGAAGAAATATTGGAAGATTATATTCAAAAGCCTGTTATACCGGGAATTGAATGTGTTGGGGAAATCGAAGATGCTTCGGACAGCCATTTTGAGAGAGGTCAGAAAGTAGTAGCACTGATGGGCGGTATGGGAAGAAGTTTTGACGGAAGTTATGCCGAGTATGCGTTACTGCCGGCGCATCACGTGTTTTCCGTGGAGTCAGCGCTTTCATGGGATAAGATGGCGGCTGTGCCGGAGACATTTTTTACAGCATGGGGCTCCCTGTTTGAGTGCCTGAATCTCCGTGCTCATGATGTTCTCTTAATTCGGGGCGGAACCTG
>CAMVIN010000265.1 GCA_947167565.1 uncultured Clostridia bacterium
AGAAGAGTTTGACGTAGAAATAACCGCAAAGGATTTTGTGACTGAGAATTTTAATTCGGTGGAGCGGTTGACCAATATGGTTGTACGTCTTATGGATGAGGATTAATCCCATGTTTATTACGTATGAATTTATTGCTTTTTTGATTCTTGTATTTGTCTTATATTATAGTTTGCCTAAGAAGGTGCAGTGGATTTTTTTGCTGATTGCCAACTTTGCATTTTACGCCTATGCGGATGTGAGATATCCGGTTTTTCTGGTGATAACGGCATCCTCTGTATATGTGACGGCTCTTGTGATGGAGCGGTATCAGGGCAGACTGGAAGAATATAAGACGCAGATTCGGAGCGGGCAGATTCCGAAGCCGACCAGAGAGGAAAAGAAGGCATTTAAGAAAAAAATATCAGATAAAAAAAAGCGGACTATGCTGTTTTGCCTGCTTTTCAACCTCGGAATTCTGGCGGTTGTAAAGTACACGAATTTTGCTATCTCAAATATTAACTTTTTTGTGGAAAAATCCGGCGGCAGTCCGTTTTCTTTTCAAAATATGATTGTGCCGATGGGAATTTCTTTTTATACCTTTCAGGCAGTGGGGTATCTGCTCGATGTTTACTGGGAGAAATGTGGGATACAGAAGAATTATTTTCGGTTTCTCCTGTTTGTGTCCTTTTTTCCGCAGCTTATTCAGGGGCCGATCAGCCGGTACAGCGATTTGGAAAAGACGCTCTATACCCCTCATCGGGCAGATTGGAAGCAGATTAGTTTTGGACTGCAGAGGATGCTCTGGGGCTATTTTAAAAAACTTGTACTCGCTGACCGTGTGAGTGTGGCAGTTATTGCGTTGGCAGAGGATCAAAAATATTATACAGGGGCGTTTGTCTTTGTTATGATGATGTTTTATTCACTGCAGTTATATGCTGATTTTACCGGAGGAATTGATATCACAATTGGTATTGCTCAAGTACTCGGTATCCGGGTAGAAGAGAACTTTATTCGGCCGTTTTTTTCCAAAAATATCGCAGAATATTGGAGAAGATGGCACATTACGATGGGAACATGGTTCCGGGATTATGTTTTCTATCCGTGCAGCATCAGCAGGCCGGTCAAAAATATGACTACGTTTTGTAAGAAGCACTTTGGTATGATAGTGGCTAGACGTGTGGCAGTTTATTTTTCATCTATTGTCGTGTGGTTTGCGACAGGTGTGTGGCACGGCGCAGAGTGGCGGTTTATTATCTGGGGTCTTCTCAATGGCTTGATTTTGCTGGCTTCCGGGGAATTAGAGCCGCTGTATGAGAGATTTCACAAGCGCTTACCAAAGTTCACAGAGACGACAGTGTATCGGGGATTTCAGGTGATCAGAACATTTCTCTTGATGAGTTGTCTGCGTCTGTTTGATGTGTATGGGAGCGTCCGGCGGACTTTTCGTCAGTTTATCCGGATGTTTACAAGATTTTGGAAACACCCGGTTACCGGTCAGGAACTTCTTGACTTGGGGCTGACAAAACCAGATTATGTTATTCTATTAGTAGGAGTTTTGCTGCTCTTCTTTGTCAGTCTTTTAGGACGACGGGAAGATATCCGGGAGAGATTGTGGAAGAGGCCGTATGTGATTCGGTTTACGGCGTTTACGCTACTGTTTCTGGCAGTTATTCTTCTGGGACAGTATGGACACGGATTTGACGCACAGCAGTTTATTTATAACCGCTATTAGTGAGTGAAGACCGGAGGAATCAGAAAGAGAGGCAGTTCATGAAAATAATAACAAAAATATTGAAACCTGTGCTGTCTGTTGTGATTGTCGCGGCACTTTTGGCCGGGGCACAGAAACTGGTGCAGCCCAAATATGCATCGGGGGTAGTGGAGGGAAATTTTACCTCTGAGTATTATGAAGAGACGACAAAACATGACGTACTTTTTGTTGGAGACTGTGAGGTCTATGAAAATGTTGATCCGATTTATCTGTGGTCGCATTATGGGATTACCAGTTATATCCGGGGAAATGCGCAGCAGTTGGCATGGCAGTCCTATTATATGTTGGAGGATACTCTCAAGCGGGAGACACCAAAGGTTGTTATTTACAATGTGCAGGCACTCACCCACGCACAGCCGCAGAAGGAGGAATACAATCGCATGACACTGGACGGTATGCGATGGTCAAAGACGAAGTGGAATGCGATTCGCGCATCGATGTGCGAGGGAGAGAAAATGATTGACTATGTGTTTCCTCTTTTGCGTTATCACAGCAGAATTACAGAGTTGACTGGAGAGGATTTTACTTATTTTAATAAACATAAGAAAACGCTGCACAACGGATATTATATGAGAGTAGATGTTCTTCCGGTCAGTGAATCCGATGTGGCAGATGCCACATGGATTCTCGGAGACAAAGAGAGTGAGGAGCAGACGGAAGAAGAGGATATAATCGATCCATGGGCAGAGATTGAGGGTGCCGAAGAAGAGGAAGAAGTGGACAATTCGTTGACGGATACTAAAGAGGGAGAACCGTTTGGAAGTCTTCCGATGGAATATCTCGATCGAATCAGGACATTGTGCGAACAAAAGGGGATTCAGTTGATTCTCATGAAAGCACCGAGTGCGGCCCCTGTTTGGTATGACTCGGATAATCAGCAAATTTTGGATTATGCGGATAAATATCACTTGCCATATATCAATTTTTATGATTTACTGGAAGAGACGGGGATTGATTACGAGACCGATACGTATGACGGTGGTCTTCACATGAACCTGAGCGGTGCGGAGAAAATCTCAGAATATCTTGGCAGGACTTTGTCGGAATCCTATAAAATGGTTGACCACAGAGGTGAATCTGAGTATGATAAGGTATATGAGGAAAAAGTTGCTTTTCATGACGACAT
>CAMVIN010000266.1 GCA_947167565.1 uncultured Clostridia bacterium
TCTCCGATGTAGCAACAAGTATGAATGAATAAAGAGGTATAAAATGGATAAAAAACAAGGCATAATAGGAAATCGGATTCAGTGGTACCGGGTGGTTGAACACCTGATATTCAATAGAATGCCGATAAAACAAAATTGGATTATTTTTGAGAGTTTTTTTGGAAAAAGCTATTCCGACAGTCCGAAATATTTGTATGAGTACCTTCAGAGAACACAAGGGGATAAATATCGATATATTTGGGTATTGAATGGCAGGTCGCAGGCATTGGAGATGACAGGAAAACATAAGACCTGCAGAATGAACAGTATACGATATGTTTATTATATGGCAAGATGTGGTTACCGCATTTTTAATGTACGACAGCCGGCATGGAACAAAAAAAGACCAGGGGTTGTTTTTTTGGAAACGTGGCACGGCACCCCCTTAAAAAAACTTGCTTTTGATATTGGAGATATTATTTCGGCGAGTCAGAATCACAAGATGGTATTTTATGAGCATGCAAGAGAGTGGAATTATCTTGTTTCAGCCAATCGTTTTTCTACAGATGTCTTTGAGAGAGCCTTTGTGTATGACAGAGAGAAGATACTGGAGTGCGGTTATCCGCGCAATGACATTCTCTACTCAGAAAACAGAGATGAGATAGCGGAAGAGGTAAAAAAAGAGCTGGGAATTCCAGAGGGAAAGCGTGTGATTTTATATGCGCCTACATGGAGGGATAACCAGTATTACGATAAGGCAAAATACAAATTTACACTGGCGATGGATCTTGACCGCATGCAGAAAGAGTTCAGTGAAAGCAGTGTGATTCTGCTCAGGACACATTATCATATTGCGGATATATTGGATTTATCTGCATACGAGGGTTTTGTCTATAATTGTAGTCAGTATGAAGATGTGTCCCACCTGTATCTGGTCTCAGATATTTGTATTACAGATTATTCGTCAGTATTTTTTGACTACGCAAATTTGAAAAGGCCGATTCTGTTTTTTGTCTACGATTTAGAGGAATATGCTTCTGAAATACGGGGTATGTACATGGATATGGAAAAAGAATTGCCGGGACCGATTTTACAAAACAATGATGAACTGGTAGATGCACTGATGCATATCGATTCTATTGCGGAACGA
Source organism: uncultured Clostridia bacterium (assembly GCA_947167565.1). Taxonomy (GTDB): domain Bacteria; phylum Bacillota; class Clostridia; order Lachnospirales; family Lachnospiraceae; genus Eubacterium_F. Next base: position 1,130 of record CAMVIN010000266.1, read on the forward strand.
TACAGTGAGAGATACCAAAATTTTTATGAGCGCTTTTGCAATGTCGATGACGGAAATGCTTCGGCCCGCATTGTTGAGAGAGTGTTTGGTTCAAAGAACTAATTGGGAGATGCAATAAAGATAAAACGGAGAGGGGAAATTTACTTGGCAAAATGGCTATATAGGACAGCAAAAAATCTGGTTGTTCTTATTTACCGGATTATGTGTCTGATTTTTCCTGTTAAAGAGAATCGAATTGTTTTTGACAGTAATTTGGGAAAAAGTTATTCGGGAAACCCGCGTCATATTTATGAGGCGTTAGTTGCGCATGGTCTGGATATGAAATGGGACTGTATCTGGTTTTATGAGAATGATACCTACAATATTCCGGGAATGAGCCGTCAGGTCAGGTATGGTCGTCTGCGCTATCTCTACTATATGGCGACAGCAAAAGTCTGGGTGTTTGATAGTCGCCAGCCGGAGTTTTTGAGAAGACGCAAGGGTACCTATTATATTCAGACGTGGCATGGAACCCCGCTCAAAAGACTGGCACTTGATATGGACGATGTTTTTATGGCGGGCGAGAGTGACATTGATACCTACAAAAATTTCTTTGTTAAAAACGTTTCGACGTGGGATTATCTCATTTCTCAAAATCCTTTTTCGAGTGAGACATTTCGGAGGTGTTTTGATTTTCACAAGGAGATGCTGGAAATCGGGTATCCGAGAAACGATATTTTGTTCCGTGAGAACACGAAAGAGGACAACATTCGACTTCGTCGGAGATTAGGACTTCCGCTTGACAAAAAGATTATTTTGTATGCGCCGACATTTCGGGATGATGAATTTTCAGAAGAAGAGAAATATGAATTTCAGCCTAAAATTTCTTTTGATGCTTTGAAGAGAGAATTGGGTGATGAGTATGTCATGATTGTCAAGTACCATTACCTTATTATGGACGCAGTGGACTGGTCACCATATGAGGGATTTATTTACCACTTTGACCAAAGTCGTGATATTGCCGAACTGTTTATTGTTTCAGATTTGTTGATTACAGATTATTCCTCTGTCATGTTCGACTACAGCATTTTGAAACGTCCGATGTTTTTCTTCGCATATGACCTGGATAAATATAAAAATGAACTGCGTGGATTTTATTTCAGTTATAGTGGAGAGATGCCGGGACCGATTTCTGTGACGACGGAGGATTTGATTCGTGATATCAAAAATTATTCCCCGGATGAATATAGTGAGAAATATGAAAAATTCTGCAAAAAATATAATTCTGTAGATGATGGAAAAGCCTCGATAAAAGTTATGGAACTGCTCGAACAGTTGATTCCAAGCAAGCGCCCGAATATTTTTTATGAATCGGAATGATTGTGGTCTAAAAAATAAAATGAAAACTCGTCTTTTGGGGCGGGTTTTTTTGTTTTAAAAAAAATTTTGAAAAAAAAATAAAAAGTTTGTAGCCATTTTGCTGATTTTTGCGTTATATAGGGTGGAGGAACAAAAATTTCAAAAATATTTAAATTTGCTGCAAGGAATTGCAAGTTTGAATCGTTATTGTATATGAGGGGGTGAAAGAAACATTGTTATTATTAAAAAAATAAAATGTTGATTGAAAGGTGGTAAA
>CAMVIN010000267.1 GCA_947167565.1 uncultured Clostridia bacterium
TGGCATCTTTGTAGAAATCATATCCACCTGCAGTGTTGGAAATTAAACCATAGAAGGAGAAAAAGGAATTATGTTACATCGAATAAAAGAAGAATTATCAACCGGAAGGAAGCATCGCTCCCATCGAAAAATCGCTGTCGCAGCCTGTTTGTGTTTTGGAATTTTTGCCGCATCGGGAACCACCTATGCCGCTTACCGCTACATGACAACAAGTGAGGTTGCCACCGAACTCGACGAACCGAAACTGTCCAAATATTTTGGCAAGACACAGAGCGAGGTAAAGATACAGGAAAATGATGAGTACCGCGCCATTTATATCGGGGAGGTAACCGGAAAAAATCTGAGTAAAGATTCTGATGAGCAAAACAACGATGACGATGAGGGCACGGCAAAAATTGATGAAAATGCCACCTACATTGTAACCGCTCTTGAACGAAAAGACGGAAATCCCATTGAACTCGATGAATCTGTCATCACAACACCGTTTGTAAAAGGCGTTCGCCCTTGGCAGTACAATATTTATTTTATGAATAACAGTGCTGCTGTCACTATGAAAAGAGGCAACACACTCTACTCTCTCACTTATTCCGGTGACATTGAAATATTTGCTGACCGTGGCGTGTACATTGCTATGACAGATAATGCTCCAAGCGCAGATTCCTATTCATATGATGAAAAAACCGGTGAAATTGCGCCAGCCAAAGATTATAAGGGAATGAATTTTCTCTTTATCGTGGATTTAGATAAGAGTAGGGCAGACAGTGAAAAAGCCGACCGTGTCTTGAATGACAGCCTTGACGAACAGAACGGTGGGGAAGAAACCACCAATGATGATAGCAGCAATCCCAATGAACTATCTACCGATGACTACGACAGACTAACGGACGAGATAATCTCTTCCGGCACTCTCGTGTACACAGAAAAATTGAAACTTGGAAAGGACAATTCTTACCAATACAAAACACACGATAAAACGATTCATCTCACTCTTGATGGTGCAATGGATCAAGATAAAAGAAAAAATTATTATAATGATGGCAAAGAAATTGTCACAATGGGCTTCACCCAAAAAAAGAAACTGCACGCCGGCGAAGCGACTTTGCTATTCCTTGCCCCCGACAAAATTTTGCCGGATAAGATCATCTACTTTGTGACATTTCAAATGGTTGACGAAAAATTTGTCGCGCGCGAATACAAGGTAGATGGGCTATACGAAAAATATGCCTCCAGATGGGAAGGGTTCTCAGGGGGATTCAAGCATAATTAGTCAGGAGAACGTTATCGGTTTTGACATAGGGAATCACATAATCAATATGTGGTTCCCACCCTCAAAGGCAACTTTCACCTGCTCCAAATCATCATATTTTCCCACTATTATTTTCAATATTTCTTCATCCGGTTGCCACAAATCCGGAACCATAATCGGTTTACAGCCCGCACGATAAGCAGAGAGCAGTCCGCTCTTAGAATCCTCCAGAGCATAGCACTCCCCCGGCTCCGCTTTTAGTAGTTCACAGGCTCTCAGATAAATATCCGGCGCCGGTTTTGATTTTTCAATCATATCCCCACATACAATGCCGGAAAAATATTCTCTTATTCCCGCATCTTTTAAATGACTCTCCACTTCCCATCTCGGCGAAGATGAAGCAACCGCCATTTTACTATTTATTTTTTTCAAATATTCTAATAACTGGTACAGTCCGGGTTTCACAGGAACATTATTCACCTCGTAAAAGTGATTCAAAAATTCCTTTGTATATTTTCTCAATTCCTCCTGATTGCACCTGTCACCAAATTCTTCTCTCCAAATTTTCATGGACTCTGTTATATTCATGCCGAGGGTTTTATATACCATGTATCCCGCTTTTCCAATCCCTATCTTTTCCCCCGCATAATCCCAAGCTTCAATAAACACCCGCTCGGTGTCAAACATCAGTCCGTCCATGTCAAAAATCACATTCATAATATCCCCTCCTCCAATCATCACAGAAAAAAATCCATTATTAACGGAGTAAGATTAGATTCAATTAAAGCAGCTATTACCAAACATGGAATTTCAAAAAACACAAAGGTTTTTAACGAACAAATACATGCATCCTTTAATTCACTTTTACTAATTTTCTTTCTCACGCATTTTGTTACCATAATACATAGATAAACACCCATAACCTGTGTCAAAAGGTTGATTGGCAATTCAATAACTCCATGTGGAAGTATTCCAAATATAAAAAGTTTGAAAAAAGAATTTTCTGCAACTTTATGTCCCAATCCCAAAACGAATCCTAAAGCGAAATTATTAATTCCAAAATACAAAATTGGAATGTAAACAAAAGGTATTATTCCAGTAACTAAACTCAAAAAATTTGCCTTAAATTATTCACTAAGAGACCCAAAAATGTGTCATTACCCGCGAAGTCTTTACTAATATCGCTCAATTCACCACCGAGCCTTGCAATATCCAAATCCAAGTTCAATGTAATAAAAGTCACTAAAAAAATTATGACCATGGAAACGGCCAACATTACAAAAAAAAGCTTTTTGATATTTTTACAGAAAAAATAATATATTTGAATATATTGTCTTCTCATAAAGCTCATACATATCCCCCATTTTCATTCGCTAACCTATCATTTTCATCTTTCATTGAATTATAGGATGAATTACTCGCTTGCTTGTGTGTATCATATCATGAGAATAAAATGATTGTCAAAAATGGCTGTGCGTTCAGTAT
>CAMVIN010000268.1 GCA_947167565.1 uncultured Clostridia bacterium
GGCTGGAATCAGGATATGATATATGGTATCATATGGCATGGGAGGGGACTACGGGGACTTCCCGTAATAATGTGGAAATGCAGTTGAGAAATGTTCAATTTGCTATCGATGCTGTGGAGACGGCAAAGAATCTCGGGTGCCGCCGTTTTGTAGGCCTTGGTTCGCAGGCAGAATATGGAATGGTTGAAGATATACTAAATGAGCAGACCGCAGCAGAACCAAAGACAGGATATGGAATTGGAAAATTAGCGGCAGGACACTTTACACGTCTTCGTTGCGGACAGCTTGGAATCGAGCATATCTGGGTAAGGGTGCTTAGTGTTTACGGTCCATATGATACAGAGCGTTCCCTTGTCATGTCAGCAATCAGATTATTTCTGAGTGGAAAAGCATTTGATTGTACAGGGGCAGAACAAATTTGGGATTATCTTTATGCAGAGGATGCGGCGAGAGCACTAATTCTTCTTGGTAGTAAAGGGAAAAGTGGAGAAGTATATGTTCTTGGTAGTGGTCGTGGAGAAGTTCTTCGTGATTATATAGAGAAAATAAGAAAAGCAGTCGCTCAGAACATAGAGAAAGGAAAATCCATAGTTGTACCGGAAGCGAATTATGGGGCAATTCCCTATGGTGAAAATCAAGTAATGCATTTAGTGGCAGATATCTCTAAAATACATCGGGATACGGAGTTCCTTCCGGAGATTTCCTTTGAAGAAGGCATTCGAAAAACTGTTGCGTGGTGCAGAAAGGAATATACATGAGTCGAAAAAAAATAAGTGTCATGATTCCCTGTTTTAACGAAGAGGGGAATGTGGAACCAATTAGCAACGCGGTTGTAGAGGTTTTGGAAAAAGAGTTACCGCAGTATGACTATGAAATTCTATTTATTGATAATGATTCCAAAGACCGCACTCGGGGGATTCTTCGAAAAATATGTGAAAAAAACCGAAAAATTAAAGCGATATTTAATGTGAAGAACTTTGGACAATTTAACTCACCGTACTATGGCATGTGCCAGACAACAGGAGATTGTACAATTTCTCTGTGTTGTGACTTTCAGGACCCGGTAGAGATGATTCCACGGTTTGTGAAAGAGTGGGAAAACGGATATAAGATTGTCTGTGGTATCAAGTCTGCCAGTAAAGAGAATCCGGTTATGCGTTTCTTGAGGACATGTTATTATAAACTGATTAAAAGAATGTCTGACATTGAACAGATTGAACATTTTACAGGATTTGGATTATATGATAAAACCTTTATTGAGGTACTTCGTAACTTGAATGATCCAACTCCTTTTCTACGGGGAATTGTGGCGGAACTCGGGTATAAGAGAAAAGACATTGAGTATGAACAGGAGAAGAGAAGGAGTGGCAGGACGCACAATAACTGGTACAGTTTATATGATGCGGCGATGCTTAGTTTTACGTCCTATACCAAAATCGGCATGAGAATTGCTACGATATTTGGATTTCTCATGTCAGGTCTTAGCATTTTGGTTGCCTTTGTATATCTCATTCTTAAATTGATTTATTGGGAGCGGTTTGTCGCCGGGATGACCCCTATTTTAATTGGCATTTTTGTGTTTGGCTCCATTCAGTTGTTTTTTATCGGGTTACTCGGTGAATATATTATGAATATCAATACGAGAGTGATACATCGGCCGCTTGTCATTGAAGAGGAACGGATTAATTTTGAGGAGGAATGAGGATGGAAAAGATTCTGTCTATTGTTGTTGCAGCCTATCAGGCGGCTGACTTTCTAACAAAAGGAATCCCCACATTTATGGATGAGCGCGTCATGAGCGACATTGAAGTGATGATAGTCGATGATGGTTCAACAGATGATTGGGTTGATACAGAAGGGCTTGTAGAATTGGTAAATCAATTAAAAACTATGAACTCGGATTTAGTTTTGACAAGAGCGCAGCTCAGACATGACGATGGGGAGCTGGTTGAAACATGGACAGTTGCAGAGTTTCCGGTTGGAAGAGAAGTTCCGGTCGATAATCATATTGCAAAACTAAGGAAGATCGAAATGCACAATTGCTGCATGCGGACAGAAATGCTAAGAGAGCATGAGGTAAGATGCCATGAGCATCATTTTTATACAGATTTAGAATGGGTGATGTATTCTCTGATGTATGTAAAAACAGTGACTTCATTGGATATTCTGTTTTATCAGTATTTGGTTGGAAGAGATGGACAGAGTGTTTCTATAACGGGAAGACAGAAGCATAAACAGGATTATTTGGATATTGGCAGATGGTTATCTGAATTTTATGAGGAGAATCGTTCAAAGATGTCAGAAGCGATGAAAACTCATTATGAGAGAAGAATTGCGGAATTTCTCACAGGCGTATATTCATTGCAGATGAGTTATCGAAGTAGTCAAAACCGGCGCGAACTAAAAGAATATGATAAAGAATTGAAAAAACAGTTTCCGGCGGTGTATAGAGCAAATGAAAATCTTTGTGTGAATTTACTTCGGTGGTCCGGATTTTCTATATATAGTGTTGCGGCAATGATTTATTGTAAGGTGAACAGGATATAAAATGGGTTGTAATCGAGAGGGGAAATACACGGTTATGACAAGGGAAAGAGGGCGTTATAAGTTAGTGGGTTCGCTTGGAAATGGAGGATGGAAATGAAAAAAATTGGGATAGGATATGAGAATTATAAGAGAATCATAGATGACGGATGTTATTATATCGATAAGACAAT
>CAMVIN010000269.1 GCA_947167565.1 uncultured Clostridia bacterium
ATTGTCCTTGTACTCACGCGCCTCGGATGGATTTGCCGGCACTGCCACACCAAACAGAAATGCCACCGCAGTCAGATACAGGCCTTTTTTTGCTATTTGTTTGAAATCCACTCTCCTCATAATTCTCATCCTCCTGAATAGTTTTTTCTCCCACCCTGTCATGCGATTATCCTTGCACTACTCCCCCGATATTTGCGCTACACTTATATAACGATTCAGGATTCAAAAAAGTTGCAAAATCAGAAAAAATTTTTATAATTCAAATCGAGTTACTATTTCAATCAAATTATTGGCGGTATGCTGCTGTCCGGTTGCCGTCTCTGCCACACTCTCTACTGCCTTTGATACACTTTCTATTGACTGCGTAATCTGTGCGCTATTCTCTGTCGTATCCTGTGCTGATTCCGCAATACTCGACACTGCAAGGTTTACCTCATTCATGGATGTCCGAATATTTTCCGCCATCTCTTCAATGCGCACTGTCAGATTTTCAAATAATTCCGCATCCTCTCCATACTGCTGTCCCACTTTCACAAAGTTATTGTAGTCCGGCGATACGGTATCCGTCAAAAATTCCAGTAATTTTTGAGAACCGCTGGACAAACCATTAAATGCGTCTCTAATCTCATTGATTGTCTCCTGAATCTGTCGGACAGCCTCATCTGTTTCCTCCGCAAGATTATTTATCTCATCTGCAACCACTGCAAAACCGCGTCCGGCTTCCCCCGCCCGTGCTGCCTCAATCGAAGCATTCAGCGACAGAAGATTAATCTGACTGGCAATCTCAGAAATCGCCAGAGCCAGATTCTCAATTTCGCCCACAACCTCTGATTTTTTTTGCGCCTCAATCAATTCATCACGGCGTTCCTCGACAATAGAAGCTGCACGCTCATAGGATTCCCTGCTGTTCTTTTCAATTTCCTTTACTCTTTCCTTAATCTTTGCAACCTCTTTGCTTGTATCTATCGTCTCACCGGCCAGTTGCTCAACCGATTCATTCACTGTCTCCACAGAAGCACTAACCTCCTCAGTAGCGGCACTGGTATTCATCATTGCCCCATTCACCTGGTTCATGTTCTCGGAAATATGTATAAATTCTGCACTTAACTCCTCTGACATTGCGCCTAACGTATTTGCTGAATCATTGATTTCATTTGACTCATCCGCAATATTTTTTATAATTTCTTTCGTGGACTGAAACATGTGATTGAGTGCCTGACTCATCGTCGCAAGTTCATCCCGACCACTCACCTGAATCTCATTAATATTATAATGTCCGGCGGCAAGTTCACCGGAAAATCCACTGACCGATTTCAACTGCTTCGTAATCCTTCTTATCACAAAAACAATCAGAATCGCAATTATAAAAATAGCAATAAAACTTACAATCGCAGACGTCAGAATTAATTTCTGCACATCTGCCCGAATCTGGCTCTCATTGACCCGCAAAATCAATTTCCAATTTACTTTCGGCACTGTCTCATAATAAGCAAGAATCTTTTTCCCATTCTCTTTAAAAGATGTCGAACCGCTCTCTTTACTCTGAACTACTCCTGCGATAGATGCTAACGATTGATTTTCATCTTCTGAAATCTTTACGGCATTTTCCATCTTTGACTTGTCATCGGTGTAGAGGTACACACCATCCGCCGTTGTCATAATTGCTTTTCCGGTCTCTCCCATCACAATTTCGGAAGCAATCTTCTCAATGGTAGAAAGTTCCATATCAACACTGACGCATCCGATATACGACTTATTCTCGTCAAAAATAGGTGCCGAACACGATGCCATAATCAGCCCCGTCGTCTCATCATAATATGGATCCGTGATAACAGCTCCCATGCCGGATAAAGCCTTTGCATTGGTATAATACTCCTGCGAAAAATAATCATACTCCGCATTGCTGTAATCCATCGTCTTCACAATACTGTCTCCGTCACGATACCAGTACGGCCCCATAAATTCGTTATTCTGGTAAACATTCTTTTCAAACCACAATCCACTTCCCAGAATCATATCATTGTCCTGAATAATTCTGCTCAATGACAATTCATAATCATCCATGGAAGCTGTCTTGTATGTAGAGCTTACCATTTCTGAAATATTTTGGGCAGTATTCCGAATCGTCTCTAACTTCCCATCCACCACATTTCCTGCCGCCTGCAGCGTCTGCTGCGCTGTCTGATCTGTCTGCGCTGAAATAGCACGGTCACTAATCAGTGTTCCCAATATGCTCACTATAAGAATTGCCACCGTGATAAGCGGTAAAATTATAATGAATATTTTTCCCTGGATAGATTTCATTCATTCTTCCTCCTTTTTGGCTAATTTAATGTCTCGCATTCAAAAAAATTATATACTTACATTGTACCATAACCAGGAGGTTCAAACAAGAAATTTTAGGAATTTGTTTGTGTCAAGTAAACGTTGGCACTTTTTTCAGATTCCGTATTTCAGCAGTAAAGTTTCTTTCGCATGGCACGCTTGCGCTCGGATAAGTGCGTAATGGTATGGGCACTGAAAGCTGCGCTTTATACCAGTGCCTCATACTAACGCACTTATAAGGCCATGCTCATGCAAACTTTCTGCTTGAAATACTGCTATCTGAAATAAGCCGGCGTTTTCTCTGACCAAACAACCATCTTATCTCTCCGCTTTTCTATTTCCTGTTTTGCTTTTTATCTTACAAATGCCTCCCGGAACACTTTTCTTGCT
>CAMVIN010000270.1 GCA_947167565.1 uncultured Clostridia bacterium
ATCATAATCCTTATTCTCCGATTCCGCCAGATTTCCATGCCAGCCACTGGTATACACCATCCCTTTGGATACACTGATATATCCTCTCTGTGTCGAAACTGTTCCTGTCACACCATCACTGACCGGTTCCGCAATAACGTAGATATAAATATCGGGAACTTCTTTCATAACTTCTTCCGCATCAAAAGTCAACATATAAGCATCTGATCGGGCACCTCCACCACCGAGAGTTTCTTCTTCATAAACAACTTCAAAAGGATTTATATTTAAATTTCTCTCATCCCCGGAAAAGGATTCGTTTTCATCTTTTATTTTTTTTAAATTAAACTTTTCCGCAACGGATGAATCACTGTCTTTCTTAATTATTTGAGAAATATCACTGAATTGCTCTGTATCCTTATCATATGCTACAAGTTTTGCCGTAAGTTTATATCGGATATCTTCTTTGGCGTAATTGGTAGGAACCATCTCATCATAATTATATACTGACAAAACACACTGGTAATCCGAATCGGTACGAGAAGACCTTATATTCTTTACCGCTCCCGAACCGGTTAAGATATTTGACGAAAAATACACTTCTGAAATAGCGGCTGTTGACACCACTCTCTTGACATCCGTATTTCCCAAATATGCTGCGTATATTACCATAACAGACAATGAGATAAGTGCTATTACCATCCAGCATGTAATCCAATGTTTTTTTATCAGTGCACGTATTTTCACAGTCCATCACACCTTCCATCTTTTTCCGGATACCAATTCATAAACCCTATTCACTGCTTTCCTGTGCGGAAATATATACGATATCCGTTTCTTTATTATTTACCGCATAATTCCACTTTTCACTGTCACTAAGCGAATCTTTATATTTCCAGACAAGCCTCAGAACAAAATAATCTCTCTCTGCCGACTTATCAATTACTGCATCATTTCGAGAGATATTTCTGGCTATGCTGTAGAGAGGTGCAGCATAGATATTTACAGTATCACCATCATCATAATTTTTTCTTCCTGCCGGAAGTTTATCCTCAAGCCCTAAAGTTCTTCCGGTTGATCGATTATCCGGATTATAATCTTTCAGATTGATTTTTTGATCAATTCCCTCAATCTGTTCTTCTGTTATAATAGAATAGGTTATTTCCTCGTCTTCTGATGTCCTGTATACAATATCACCATTGACATCTTCTTTTGCCCTGTACAATTCATACTTAAATGGAATATTCGTTGTATGCGCTATTTGTATATTGTATTTCGCAATTTTCCCCGGTTCTACAGAAAAAACATAATCCTTATATTTCTCGTCCTTTTCTTCTGAATTTTTCCCCTTTGTAACATCTATATCCTGCAATTCAAAATACGAAATCTCATCCAGATGTCCAGACGCAAGATTCAGTGTAGGCGGTGCTTTTACCTTTGTCATGGAATTCAACCCTTGGTGATATGAAAACCATGCATATATACCAATCGCAAGAATCTGTCCGAATGTAATGATTAACGCAGCAAAAAACTGAATTTTTTTTGAGACAGGCAGTTCTTGAAACCATTTATTTAATTTAGACAATCTGTCCACCTCCTACTGCGTTTCATAGGCATTCAGCGCAAGAATAACATAATCTATGTTGTTTCCTATCTGCAAATCCACTTTATCAAACGATTCACTATAGGAAGCATAACTGGTTTTTGACATCAAATTCTCTTTGATTTTACTTGTTAACGCAGGAGAAAGATTCGAAAAAAAACCTTCTCTATTACCTGCAATATAGTCGATTACATGTTCTCGTTCACTGCTTTCATATATTGGATCTGTATCCGTTATATCACTGAGATATTTGGGCCATACCCAATACAAGTAGGTATATTCCGAATTATCTTCTGAATAGACCTGATTTTTTAGATACCGTCTTAAATCACTTTCACATTCTATAAGTCCTGAATACTTCCCGGACACCTGATTATAATTTTCAAAAAGCATAATATGCGCATTTATTTTTTTGCGCAGTGCCTCCGTGGACTCATCCGGCGCAAGTTCTGACAATTTCCCGGATTCCCCCTCTATAACACCTTTCAAGAGCATTTCTATATCCAGTGCAATATCTTCCCCCTTCAGCGAGCGAATCAAAAATTTGAGTTTTCCTTTTGACCCGGGCTCTATACCACGCTGCTCCGCATCGTCTGCATAATCTGCAAAATCATTCGATTCATCAACAAGCCATAATCTTCCATTTTCATCAATTGATCTGTACTGCCCGGCAAACTTTCCCTCTTCTCCCTCTGTGACAATCTCAAATGGCAGATTAACCGCTGACGCATCCATACCGTCTGCCCGGGAATCAAGGTTAAATGTAAACCAGGCAAGTATAGCAATTATGAGCACAACGGCAATGATCAACAAAATCAAAACAATCTTTATCACGGACATTTTTTTCGTGCCAATCAATTTGTTTTTCTCATTCTTTTGCTTTTTTTCTTTCATTTTGCTCACCTGCCATTAACTCCACTTAACAAACCCTTTTTATGAAATATCCCCCTCTCTACAGAAGGGGATAAAACATTTCTTATAAAATTTATCATGTTACTAATTATTGAAATTTCAATGCTATTTTAAAATTCTGTCCGGCATTTGCATTGTAGCACTGTTTATCTTCGCCCTCAATCCATATGCGGATAATCTTCTGCAAAGCAGCA
>CAMVIN010000271.1 GCA_947167565.1 uncultured Clostridia bacterium
CTTTAATTTGTAGGTGCTGCCAACCGCAAGACGGAGCGTTTTTTTGTTTAATTTTACAGTTGCTGCTTTTACTGGTATGGAATTGACGGAAGTCCCAATATGAAAAACCATACCGGATGCAAGCAGAATTGTCAAAATCTTTTTCATGGCTGTATTCCTCCTTAATATTACAAGCATAGTAAAGATTTTATTATTATGTAGTTTACAATTCGACAGAATCTTCCTCTATTCTACAACAAAAGTTGGCAAAAAACAAGATTGAGTTATTTTTTTGTGGAAAGAAGTCCTAAAATATGCTAAACTGATAGATATATTAAGAGAAAAAGCAGTAGAAAGGATTTATATATTGAAATGTCAGTAATTAGAAAAGATCATATTCGAAATTTTTGCATAGTTGCGCATATTGATCACGGTAAATCGACATTGGCGGATCGGATTATTGAGAAAACCGGTCTTCTTACCAGCCGTGAAATGCAGGCGCAGATTTTAGATAATATGGAGCTGGAAAGAGAGCGTGGAATAACGATTAAATCACAGGCTGTTCGTATTGCCTACACGGCAAAGGACGGAGAGGAATATCTTTTTAATCTGATTGATACACCCGGACATGTGGATTTTAACTACGAAGTGTCCCGAAGTCTTGCGGCTTGTGAAGGGGCAATTCTTATTGTGGATGCAGCACAGGGAATTGAGGCGCAGACGCTGGCAAATTGCTATTTGGCGATTGATCATGACCTCGAGATTATGCCTGTTATCAATAAAATTGATCTGCCGAGTGCTGAGCCGGAGCGTGTTATCAATGAAATTGAGGATGTGATTGGAATTGAGGCACAGGATGCACCGCGCATTTCGGCAAAGATGGGGACGAATATCGAAGAAGTATTGGAGCAGATTGTGACAAAGATTCCGGCACCGCAGGGAGATGAAAGCGCACCTTTAAAAGCACTTATTTTTGATTCTGTCTATGATTCATATAAAGGTGTTATCATTTTCTGCCGTCTCTTTGATGGAACGGTAAAAAAGGGAACAAGAATACATATGATGGCAACCGGGATGGAAGAAGAGGTTGTAGAGGTTGGAACCTTTGGTGCGGGACAGTTTATTCCGTGTGAGGAGCTGACAGCCGGGATGGTTGGATATATCACGGCAAGTTTGAAAAATGTTGAGGGAACCCGCGTGGGGGATACCGTTACAGATGCAGAGCGCCCGTGTAAAGAGGCTCTTCCGGGATACAAAAAGGTGCAGCCAATGGTTTACTGTGGACTATACCCGGCGGATGGATCGAAATATCAGGATTTGCGTGAGGCGTTAGAAAAACTCCAACTCAATGATGCTTCCCTGCAGTTTGAAGCTGAGACATCAATTGCTCTTGGCTTTGGATATCGATGTGGGTTTCTTGGCCTCCTCCATCTTGAAGTGATTCAGGAACGGCTTGAGCGGGAATACAATCTTGATCTTGTGACAACAGCACCGGGCGTTGTATATCATGTTTATAAAACAAATGGGGAGATGGTAGAGGTAACGAATCCATCCAATTTACCTGACCCATCGGAGATAGAACATATGGAAGAACCCGTTGTCGATGCAGAGATTATGGTGACGACAGAATATGTTGGTGCTATTATGAAACTTTGTCAGGAGAGACGGGGTGTCTATGTGGGGATGGAATACATGGAAGAGACAAGAGCACTTCTGAAATATGTTTTGCCACTGAATGAGATTATCTATGACTTTTTTGATTCCCTCAAATCACGTTCAAGAGGTTATGCTTCTTTTGATTATGAGATGAAGGGATATGAACCGGCAAAATTAGTGAAACTTAATATACTTATCAATAGAGAAGAAGTGGATGCCTTATCTTTTATTGTGCATGAGAGCTCTGCTTATGAACGTGGAAGAAAAATGTGTCAGAAGTTAAAGAATGAAATTCCGAGACATCTTTTTGAAATTCCAATTCAGGCTGCCATTGGCAATAAAGTAATAGCAAGAGAGACTGTTAAGGCGGTGCGCAAAGATGTGCTTGCCAAATGCTATGGCGGTGATATTTCCCGAAAGAGAAAACTTTTGGAAAAGCAGAAGGAAGGAAAGAAGCGCATGCGTCAGATTGGAAATGTTGAGATTCCACAGAAGGCATTTATGAGCGTTTTGAAGTTAGATGATGAGGACTAAAGGGCTGTATATTCATATTCCTTTTTGTGCTAAAAAATGTGATTACTGTGATTTTCTTTCTTTTCCATGGAATGACAGGGCTATGTACATCCGTTCATTGATAAGAGAAATGGAACTTCGTACTACTCGGGAATGGAATAAAAAACTCGTGGGAAAAGATACGTTTGCAGTGGACACTATTTTTATCGGAGGTGGAACGCCTTCCGTGCTTACAGTTCCCGAAATGGATTTAGTTTTTCAGGGAATTCAGGATTGTTTTTGTCTTAATGAATTAAAGGAATTTACAATTGAGTGCAATCCGGGAACGGTGACAGAAGAAAAACTCAGATTATACCGTCAGGCTGGCGTGAATCGAATTAGTTTCGGTATGCAGTCGGCAGTGGATTGTGAGTTAAAGGCATTGGGGCGGATTCACACGTTTCATGAATTTGAATTAAGTTATGAATTGGCGAGGAGTATAGGTTTTGATAA